>DATCSE010000442.1:0-10246 GCA_036568605.1 Burkholderiaceae bacterium
TTTCCGTTCGGCTGCACTGCTGCCGACGGTACCTACTATGCCCACAACTATTGCCCGGACGGCACCTTCGATCTCTGGGACTACCGAAGCGACAACGAGCGCCGCCGGCTCGATGTGATCGACCTGTCGCTGCAAGGCCGGCTGCAGACCGGCTCGATCGCGCACGCACTGACGGCCGGCGTGCAGCGCAGCCGCGTGCGCAACCGCTTCGAGCTGCTCACCTACAACTTCGCCGGCACCGGCAACGTTGATGGCACCGCGGTCACACCGCCCGCGCCGGGACCGGCCGTCGGCAACACCGACCGCGATGAACGCTCGACCGAGCTCTACCTGCGCGACGCGCTCTCGATCACGCCGCAGTGGACCGCATGGCTGGGCGTGCGCCACACGAAGATCGACCGCGAAAGCGCACTGACCGACGGCTCGCAAGCGACGAGCTTCTCGCAATCGTTCACGACACCATCGATCGCGCTCTCGTTCGAGTTCGTGCGCGACCAGATCGTCTATGCGAGCTGGGGCGAAGGCGTCGAATCGAATGTCGTGTCCAACCTGCCGCGCTATGCCAACGCGGGCGAGGTGTTCACGACGAAGAGCCGACAGGCCGAGATCGGTTGGAAGGGCGCGGCCGGCAACGCGTTCGAATGGAACGTCGCCGCGTTCGACATTCGCCGCCCGCGCACCGGCGACTTCGGGAGCTGCGACGTCGACGCGAGCTGCGCGACGCAGCTCGACGGCAACCAGCGGCATCGCGGCATCGAAACCGACGTCGCCTGGCGCGGCGGCCCGTGGAGCCTGCTGGCCGGCGCGCAGTGGCTGCGCGCGCGCATCGAAGGCAGCGCCGATCCCTCGAGCGACGGCAAGCAGCCGACCAACGTGCCGGCGCGCACGCTGAAGGCACAAGTCGGCTACGACGTCGCCGCCCTGCCCGGCCTCAGCGTGCGCGGCCGCGTCGTCCACGAAAGCCAGCGCCAGGTGCTGCCGGACAACAGCGCGCAGATCCCCGGCTGGAGCCGCGTCGATGCCGATGCGCGCTACGAAACCCGCCTCGCCGGCGTCACCTGGACCTGGCGCGCCGGCGTCGACAATCTGTTCGACAAGCGTGCGTGGCGCGAGTCACCGTACCAGTTCAGCCACGTGTACCTGTTCCCGCTCGCGCCGCGCACATGGCGCGTGTCGGTGCAGGCAGATCTGTGACGGCGCAGTACCAGGCAAAAAACCCGCTATAATTTTTGGCTGTTCCTCGATAGCTCAGTCGGTAGAGCGCCGGACTGTTAATCCGTAGGTCCCTGGTTCGAGCCCAGGTCGGGGAGCCAAATATGTCAAGGGGTTAGTTTCGCGAGGAACTAACCCCTTAGTGCTTGGTCAGCGCGGCGGCGGGCGATGCAGCGTAAGCCCGGCCTTTTCCAGGCTCGCCCGCAACACCGTTCCGGTGACCGATTCCGTGCAGTACAAGGTCTTGCGATCCGGGCCGCCGAATGCGAGGTTGGTCAGCGAGGCGCCAGCGCAGCTGCGCAGCACGACCTCAGGCTCGGCACGGTGGTTCAGCACCCAGGCATACCCGAGCCCCGGGTTCGCGACGATCACGCGGCCGGCCTCGTCCACCGCCAGTCCGTCGGGCCCGCTCGGCCCGTACGACGTGAAGAACGCGCTGACCTTGGAGACGCTGCCGTCCTCCATCAGCGGCACGCGCCAGACCTGGTTGCCGCGCGTGACGGCGAGGTACAGCACGCGCTCGTCGGGCGACAGGGCCACGCCGTTCGGACTGGGCACGTTGCCAAGCAGCAGATCCAATCGGCCGTCGGGCCGAAGCCGGTAGAGGCGCCCCGTCGGATCATGCAAGCCCGTCTGTCCCTGGTCGGTGAAATAGACGTTGCCGCTGCGGTCGAACACGAGATCGTTGACGCCCTTGAAGCGCTCGCTGTTGCGGCGCTCGAGATACGGCCGCACCGCGCCGGTCGTCACGTCGCACGCCATCAGGCCATTGCGGTAGTCGGTGACGATCAGTTCGCGGTCGTCCAGGAACTTCAGTCCGTTCGGTTCGCCGTCCCATTCGGCCACCTGTTCCCATTCGCCGGCCGGGTCGATGCGGAAGATGCGGCCGAAGGGGATGTCGCTCACGTAGAGGTTGCCTGCCGCGTCGAACACGGGCCCTTCGAGGAACGAGTCGGTCGGCTGGCCGGCGCGGTTCGCGTCGGCCCAGTCCGAGCGCACGCCGGTGCGGCGAAAGCGTTCGGGCAAGCGCGTGAAGACTTCGGTATCGCGCACCTGCGGCGCTTGCAGCAGGAACATCACTGGCGCTCGAAAGCGGTATTGGCGGCCACCCTGCCCCAATACGCGGTGCGTTCGCGCAGATCCTTCGCGAAGCTTGCCGCATCCCAGTAGCCCGGCTCGGACGCGATGCTCTCCGAGAAAGTCTTCATGTCTGCCGACGCCATCGCGGTGGCCACCTCCTTCTGCAGCCGGTCGATCACCGCCTGCGGCGTCCCCTTGGGCGCCCACAGGCCGGTGAAGTTGACCAGTCCGAAGTCCTTGAGGCCGGCCTCGGCGAAGGTCGGCACGTCGGGCAGCGCCGCAAGCCGCTTGCTGCCGCTCACCGCCAGCAGTCGCGCCTTGCCGCCCTTCACGTTCCCCATCACGCCCGGCGTCGAAGCGATCTGGAAATCGATGGTGCCCGACAGCACCGCGAGCGTCGCCTCGCCCGCGCCCTTGAACGGCACGTGCAGGAAGTGGACGCCGGCCGCGATGCCGAGTGCTTCGCTGACGAAGTGCGGCGTGGTCCCGGCGCCGCCGGTCCCATAGGTGATCTTGTTCGCGTCGGCCTTCGCGGCAGCGATCAGGTCGCCCAGCGTCTTGAATTTCGAATCGGCCTTGACCACCACACCCATGGGCGCGAAGACGAAGGCGCTGACCGGCAGCAGATCCTTGTCGTGATCGAAAGGCAGCTTTTTGAAGATGTGCGGCAGCAGCGCGTAGGTGGTGTCGTTGGCCGCCAGCGTGTAGCCGTCGGCCGGTGCCTGCACCACCGTCGCGAGGCCGATGGTGCCGGTGGCCCCGGCCTTGTTCTCGACGAAGAAGGTCTGGCCCGTCTGCTCCTGCAGCTTCGCGGCGATCTTGCGCGTCACGACGTCGACCGCGCCGCCGGGCGCATAGGGCACGACGATCCTGACGGGCTTGGCTGGCCAGGCCTGCGCCTGCGCCTGCGCCTGCGCCAAAGCCGACACGCCGAGTGCGGCGGCCGCGAGCGCTAGGCGAATTCCGATCTTCATGGTGTCTCCCGGATGAAGCAGTGCTCAGTCGAGCTTGATGTGAGCGGCCTTGACCACGCCGGCCCACTTGGCCGATTCCGCGTCGACGAACCCGGCAAGCTCCTTCGCGCTCCCGCCGGCCGCGAGCGCACCCATCTCGCCGAACCGTTGGCGGACCGACGGCAGCGCGAGCACGTCGTGCAGTTCCGCTTCCATGCGTCGAACGATCTCCTCGGGCGTGCGGGCCGGCGCCCAGAGGCCGTTCCACTCGTAGGCACTGAAGCCGGCAAGGCCGGACTCGGCCACCGTGGGCAGCGCGGGCATCGCGTCGATACGCTTGTCGAACGCGGTGGCGATCGCGCGCAGCTTGCCGGCCTTGACGAGCGGGCCGCAGGCGGTGATCGCGCTGAACATGTAGTCGACCTGACCGCCGGCCAGGTCGGTCAGCGCCGGCGCGCCGCCCTTGTACGGCACGTGGACGCCTTCGAGCTTGAATCCCTGCTGGAACAGCTCGGCGCTGAGGTGTGCAGCGCCGCCATTGCCTGCCGACGCGTAGGTGGTCTTGCCTGGGTTCGCTCTCTCGCGCTGCACGAGGTCCGGCACCGACTGGACGGGTGAAGTCGCGGGCACCACGAGCAGGGTCGGGATGCGGGCGACCATTCCGATCGGAACGAAGTCCTTGCGATAGTCGAAGGCAAGCTTGGGATACAGGCTCGGGTTGACGGTGAACGACGTCGCGTCGTACAGGAAGGTGTAGCCGTCGGCAGGGCCCTGCGCGACCGATTGCGCGCCTATGGTTCCGCCTGCGCCGGCCTTGTTCTCGACGATCACCTGCTGCTTCAGCCGCAGCGCGAGTTCGCCAGCGACGACACGCGCCAGCGCATCGGCCGCTCCGCCCGCGGGATATGGGACGACGAGCCTCACCGGCTTGTCGGGCCACGCATGCGCCATCAGTGCATGGGCCATCGTTGCGACGCCCATCAATGCCTTCATCCACCACTTCATCGCTGTCTCCTCTGTCTCGGTTGTGTCCGCTGTGTCGTGGTTCGTCCCGCGGTTCAGACCGTCGCGATCGGCGTGGCCGGCGAACCCACGGCCCCCGGCAGGCGCAGCGGCGGCGCGGTCAGCAGGAAGCGGTGTCGCCGCTCGGCCCGCAGCCACGTCGCGAGTTCGGTCAGGTGCCACAGCTCGCCGAGGTGGATGCCGTTCTTGAACAGGCAATGCTCGTGCAGCGGCAGCCGCGGCTGCCGCAACGGGCGCGGGTGCAGCGGCTTGGGGACGACGAGCTCCACCGCGGGGTTGTCGGCGATCAGGCAGGCCAGGCGCACGTCGACGATCCAGTTCAGCAGCTTCGCGTCCCAGCCGTCGAGGCCGCTGCCGGTCTCGTGCAGTCGCGCGACGTCGGGGGCACGGTTCATCGCCAGCAGCGTGTCGGCGAAGCCGGTGTGCAGGCACACCATGTCGCCCTCCTCGACCGCAATACCGTCGGTGTCGAGGATGCGCATCAGCGTGTCGTAGCCAACCGCCTGACGGCGCCGGCCAAGGTGGTGCTCGAGGTCGATCAGCACCCCGCGACCCTGAACGCCATGCTCGGCCAGCCGCTCGATGCCGAGCGCATGCGCCGCCGGTTCGGGGTAGCGTGCGTATGGCTCACGCGCGCCGGCATCCTCGAGCGCCGGGCGAATGTCCTCACCCGCGCGAAAGCCGTTGTAGAAGACGGCCTCGTCGATGCCGTCGCCATCGGCATCGAAGCGGCTGCCGACGTGAGCCAGGCTGTCCCATTGCGTGGAGTACTGCAGACTCATCAGCACCAAGTCGTCGTTGACGACGTCGGTGAGATCGGGGTCCTCGCCGGCGTAGGACCAGCAGAACCCTTGCTGACCGGCGCTCTTGCCGTCCCGCGTGACGGCATAGCGGCGCGGTGCGATGCGCCGCGGGTTCATCGCCTGGCCGCCCGGTACGTCCAGCGGCAGGCTGAGGCAGAAGGTGCGGCCCAGCTGCACTTCGGCGATGCCCTGCAGCACCTTCTCGCGCGTGACCAGGTTCATGCGCCCGCGCTGGTCGTCGGGCCCGAACTCGCCCCAGTGGCTGCCCGGCGGTGCCTGAACCCAGCGTCGGGTCATGATCGATTCAGCCGTTCAGCACGGCCAGCGCGTTCTTCGCCGCGGCCACGCCCATCTTCACGTAGGCATCGGCCGTGACGCCGCCGATGTGCGGGCTCAGCGTGATGCGCGCCTCGGCCTGGAAGGGATGCGGCGCCGTCATCGGCTCGACGGCGAAGCTGTCGAGGCCCGCGCTGCCGACCTGTCCGCTGCGGATGGCCTCCAGCAGCGCAGCCTCGTCGATCAGCCCGCCGCGCGCGGTGTTGACGACGATCACGCCACGCTTGCACGCCGCCAAGGTCCGCGCATCGAGCAGCTTCGCGTTCTCGGGTGTCAGCGGGCAGTGCAGCGAGATCGCGTCCGACTCCCGCCAGATCGTCGCCAGGTCGCTGCGTTCGATGAAGTCCGGCAGCTCCTTCGCATACGGGTCGTGGCCGAGCACGCGCATGCCCATCGCGTCGGCCATGCGCGCAAAGCGCAAGCCGATCGCACCGAGGCCGACGACACCGACGGTGCGGCCCTCGAGCTCGACGCTCTTGTGCGTCGCCTTGTCCCAGTGGCCCTCGCGCATGCGCGCGTCCAGCGCGACGACCGATTTGGCGCAAGCCAGCAGCAGCGCCAGCGCATGCTCGGCGACGGCCGCCGCGTTGGCCCCCGCCGCCGCGACCACCTGGATGCCGCGCGCCGCGGCGGCCTGCTTGTCGATGGTGTCGGTGCCGCTGCCGTGCTTGGAGATCACCTTCAAGGCAGGCGCCGCATCCATCGCGGCAGCGCTCACCTTGCCGTAGCGCACGATGATCGCCACCGGATCGTGCCGCTTGCACAAGGCGACGATGTCGTCCTCGGTCGGCGTCTTGCCCGCGTAGACGATCTCGTAGTCCTGCAGCAGCGCGAGCGCTGCGTCGGCGAGGTCGCTCGCGGTGACGAGGAAGGCCGGCTTCTTGCCGCTCACAGCGTTTCGCCTTCCTTGATCACGCCGGCGGTGCGCAGCGCGGCATCCAGCCACGCCGGTCGCAGCGCCTTGCGGCTCTTGATGTCGGCGATGCGCTTGGTCTCGGCGGCCACTTTCTCCGCGGCCAGCGGCAGCATCGCGGCGGCCTTCTCGCGCTCGACGACGGTGACCCCGTCGGCGTCGCCCACGACCAGATCGCCCGCGCGTACCGTGACGCCGGCGATCGAGATCGGATGGTTCAGCCGACCCGCAACATTCTTGGTCGGCCCGTTGGGATTGAGGCCGGCCGCATACATCGGCAGGCCCAGCGCGCGGATCGCCTCGCTGTCGCGCACGGCACCGTCGATCACCACGGCGGCAATGCCGATCGCCGCGCACTGCTGGCACATGATCTCGCCCATCAGCGCACTGTTCAGGTCGCCCTTGCCGTCGACCACGATCACGTCGCCCGGCTGCGCGATCGCCATCGCCGCGTGGATCATCAGGTTGTCGCCCGGGCGCAGCTCCACCGTCAGCGCAGGGCCTGCGAACTTCATCGTCGGCGAGAGCGGCGCTATGCGTCCGTGCAGCGCGCCGCGGCGGCCGGCCACGTCGGCGAGGATGGACGACGGGAACTGCGCGGCCTGTTCGACGATGCCGCGGTCCACGCGCTCGAAGTCGCGGATCACGTCGGGCAATGCAGCGGCTGAACTCATGCGAATCTCCTTGGGAATGAATGGAAATCAGTCGACCTTCGCGCCCGATTCCTTGACGACGCGGCCCCAGCGCGGGATCTCGTCCTTGATCAGCGCCGCAAACTGCTCGGGCGTGCCGCCCGCCGGGTCGGCGCCCTCGTCGCTCAGACGCTTGTTGAGCTCAGGCAGCTTCAAGGCCTTGTTGAACTCGGCGTTGAGCCGAACGATCACGTCCCGGGGCGTGCCGGCCGGTGCCAGCAGGCCGAACCACGTGACGGCGTCGAAGCCCTTGTAGCCCGACTCGTTGATCGTCGGCACATCGGGCAGATCGTCCACGCGCTTGGCCGACGTGACAGCCAGCGCACGGACCTTACCCTGCTTGATGTGGCCGATCAGCGTGGGCACCGAGGAGAGGTACAGGTCCACGCCGCCGCCGATGACGTCCGTCATCGCCTGCGAAGCGCCCTTGTAGGGGATGTGCTGCGTCTTCACGCCTGCCGCCTTCTGGAACAGTTCGCTGGTCAGGTGGGCGACCGTGCCGTTGCCCGGGGATGCGAAGTTCACCTGGCCCGGCTTCGCCTTGGCGGCGTTCACCACATCGGTCAGCGTCTTGTACGGCGTGGACATCCCGGTGACCATGACCAGCGGCGCATTGGCCAGCAGCACGACCGGCGCCAGGTCCTTCTGCGGATCGTAGGGAAGCTTGCTGTACAGCGTCGGGTTGATCGCAAGGTTGCTCGTCTGGCCGAGCACGAGGGTGTAGCCGTCGGCCGGCGACTTGGCGACGGCGTCGACGCCGAGGTTGCCGCCGGCGCCCGGCTTGTTGTCGATCACGAAGGTCCAGCCGGTGGCCTTGGCGACGCGCTGGCTGGTTTCGCGGGCGATGATGTCCGTGCCGCCGCCCGGCGGGAAAGGCACGACGATGCGAATCGGCTTGGCCGGCCAGGCTTGGGCGTGGGCGCCCCAGCTGAGCATCGTCGCGGCCAGCGCGAGCACGAGGCGTTGGGTGAACTGCATGTTGTCTCCGTTCGGGGCCTGGGCGCCTCGTCGAGTCGGGCGCTGGGTCTGGCAGTCAGTATCGACCGCGGAGGTCGTACAGTCCAATCAATACTTTCTTCGAATCCATAGACGGAGCTTTTGCGATGGACCTGCGAGACCTGCGCTACTTCGAGACCATTGCCGAGCTGCAGCACCTGGGCCGCGCGTCCGCCAGGCTGCACCGAACGCAACCGGCGCTGACCAGCAGCATCCGCAGGCTCGAGGCCGATTGCGGCACGGCGCTGTTCGAGAAGTCCGGCCGCGGCATCCGGCTCACGGAGGCCGGCAAGGTGCTGCTGAAGTGGGCGCAGCGCATGCGGTTCGACGAGGAGGATGCGAAGCGCGAGCTGCAAGCTATCGGCGCCGGCATGGCCGGGAACGTGCGCATCGGGATCGTGCCAACGGCGGCTCAGTTCCTTCTGCCCCCGGTCGCCCGCCAACTGCTCAAGGAAGCGCCGAAGGTCACGCTGCGCACCGTGGTCGGCCTCGTCGACACGTTGCGGCCGCAACTGCGCGCCGGCGAGCTCGACATGGTGATCGGCACCGAGAGCGCCGCGGAGCCGGGCTGGGTTTCGCGGCCGCTGACGGAGGACATGATCGTCGTCGCGGCGAGCGCGAGTCATGCGGTCTTCCGCAAGGGGGCGACCCTCAAGGACCTGACGGCCTACTCGTGGGCCTTGCAGCCGCCCGGCGCACCGACGCGCGACTGGCTGGACCACACCTTCGACCGCCACCGGCTGCCGCGCCCTCACGTCCAGGTGGAGACCACGATGCTGCTGATGCTGCCGACGCTGATCGTCCAGACGGGGCTGCTCAGCTTCATTTCCCGGCACCACTTGCAGGGCCAGGCTCGGACATCGGGCCTCAAGGAAGTGCCCGTCCAAGGGGCCGCGATGCGGCGTCGGCTGGTGGTGACCTACCGCGCCAACAGCTTCCTGTCGCCGATCGCAACTCGGCTCGTGAACCTTTTCGTCAGCTCGGCCGCGAGCGCATGAGACACCCTGTGTCAACCTTGCTTTCGCGGGTCGAGCGCCGGGCCGCTCCCAAGGGGCCCGCATCCCCTCGGGGATCGGCCGATGTACTCATCGGACGAGGGGCTGTCATGAGCCGCACCGCGGCACGCCCATTGCCGGCCGCTTCTCCGTTTCACCGGACCAAGGAGATCGTCATGGAACTGAGCTCGACCGCATTCGCACCGGGTGGGGACATCCCGCGGCAATACACCTGCGAAGGCGACGACCTGGCGCCGCCGCTGCAGTGGCGCAGCGTTCCGGACGGCACGCGCAGCCTCGCGCTGATCGTCGACGACCCGGATGCGCCGGACCCGGCCGCGCCGACCACGACCTGGGTGCACTGGGTGCTGGTCGACATCCCGCCCGCCGCGACCGAGATTCCCGAAGGCGGCCAGGCGCTGCCGGCCGGCAGCCGCGCGGGCTCGAACGACTGGCACCGGACCGGCTATGGCGGACCGTGCCCGCCGGTGGGCCGGCATCGCTACTTCTTCAAGCTCTACGCGCTCGACACGCCGCTGCCCGGCCTGTCCAAGCCGACGAAGGCCGAACTCGAGCGCGCGATGCAGGGGCACGTGCTCGCACAGGCGGAACTGATCGGGACCTACCAGAAGCAGCAGTCCGGCCAACGCTGACGGCCCGCTCAGCGGCACGAATCGCGTTTCACTTTTCATCGCGCGCTTGCCGAAACGCAGGCGTACGATTGAACGGTCACGTGGTTTTCGGTGGGAGTCGCCATGAGCGACGACGAATTCGCGCAACTGCGCCAGGGCATGCTCGCGGAGATCTCGGCCCAGGCCGTCTTCGCGTGCGCTCGCCTGGACAAGGCGGCGCTGAGCCCGAAGGTCATGGAGGTGCTGGGCCGGGTGCCGCGCCACGAATTCGTTCCGCTGGAACTGCGGCCGTACGCTTACGCCGACACGCCGCTGCCGATCGGCTTCGGCAAGACGATCTCGCAGCCGTTCATCGTGGCCGTGATGACCGACCTGCTCGACGTGCAGCCGACCGATACCGTGCTGGAGATCGGGACCGGACTGGGCTACCAGTCGGCGATCCTCTCCCGACTGGCCCGGCAGGTCTACAGCATGGAGCTGATCGAGGAACTGGCCGCGCAGGCGCGACACCGCCTGGCCCGGCAAGGCCATGCGAATGTCGAAGTCCGGGTCGGCAACGGCTACGGCGGGTGGCCCGAACGCGCGCCGTTCGACAAGGTGATCGTCACGGC
>DATCSE010000443.1:0-11360 GCA_036568605.1 Burkholderiaceae bacterium
ATCAGCGTGGTCGAAGAGCCCGCGGCGTTCGCCGCGGCTGTCGACGCGTTTCTGGCGCGGCTGGGCTGACGTCGACGGGGGCGTCTCGCGACGCCCCGAACAAGCTTGACGGCTCAAGGCAGCCGGCTCGCCGGAATCTGCCGTGGCGCGGCAAATGTAGAAGCGGTTGTGTGCTCCGGCACGGCGCGATCAGATCGTCGAATGAACCGTTCGCGGCCGCGAATCGAGCGCTGACGAAGCGAAGTCGTCAGTTCACCAAGGCCGTCGCCGCAGCGGGGCAGCGGCTCGCTACGATCGTCCGCGAACGGCGATGCCGGGATCTGAAGGGAGACAAAAATGCAACCGCGAATCGGGCGTTGGCTGATGGCCGCGTCCATGCTGATGCTGGCCATGGCGCCCGCAGCCGCCAGCGCATGCTCGGCCAAGAATGTTCTGTACGACAACGGCGCGTCGGGGCCGCTGTATGCCGATCTCTACGGCCCCGCGACGCCCCCGCCGCCAGGCGGCTACCCCGCGGTGCTGCTGATTCACGGCGGCGGCTGGGCGGCGGGCGACAAGTCCTGGTACCAGAACTACGGCCCCAGCTTCGCGAATCAAGGCTACCTCGCGATGGCCATCAACTACCCGTTGGCGATGGCGAACGATCCGTCGACGACGTGGCCGGCCCAGGCCAATGCCGTCGATGCCGCGGTGGCATTTCTGCGTGCCAATGCGGCGCAGTGCAATGTGAATGCGGCGATGATCGCCGCGGTCGGCGAGTCGGCCGGCGGGCACCTGGCCGCATGGCAGGGCAGCCTGGACAGCGCACTCCCGAACCGTGTCGGCGCGGTCGTCGCGTTCGCGGCACCCTGGGATCTGACCGTCGAGCAGCCGCAGGCTCCCGGGTCCACCTGCGGCGTGAATGACGACTTCTCGACCTGCGCGGCGGAGTGCAAGGCGCTGGTCCCCGGCAACGCCTGCATCTACAACCTGCTCGGCACCGGTAACCTCGTGGCGCGCACGAGCGCTTCTCCGATCCATCGCATCGGGATGCAGTCGGCACCGACCTTGCTGATCCACGGCACGGTCGATTCGATCGTGCCCTGTGGGCAGTCGAAGAAGGTCGAGAACAAGCTGCTGGCCGTGCCGCGGCCGGTTTTCCACGCCTATCTGGCGGCGCAAGGCCACCCGGACCTGGCGCACGGGTTCCCGAACCCGCCGAGCTTGTGGCTGGAGCCCACGTTCCAGTTCCTGAACTGGTGGCGAGGCGGGCCGCCACCGTCGAACGCGGGCACCTGCAACCCGCAGTAGCGACGGTATCTCGCCGGTCTAGAGCTGCCGCACCCCCCACGCGGCCACGATCTCGCGGTGGAAGGGGATGTTCTTCAGAAAACCTTCGCGCAGCGCGGCGTCCGAGATGGTCGCCGCCTGGGCCTGAAGCGCTTCGTGGGCGCGGCCAAGCCACTCGGCGGCACGGCCGCGATCGCCCGCACGGTCCAACGCCCGATGACAAGTCCACTCGACCAGGCGCGGGAATTCCGCGCCTTCCAGCCGGTTGTGATCGTCCTGGCTCTGCGCACTGCTCGCCAGCAAGGGCTCGAACGCCTGAAGCGCGGCGACGATGTCTTGCTGCGCCAGCGCAACGCGCGCCAGCCCCGCCGATGCATCGTGCCGATACGGGCTGGCGATCTCGCTTGCACGCTCGCGCGCAAGCCTGAAGGCCTGGGCCGCCGCGGCATGCCGGCCCAGCGCCAGCTCCGCGTCGCCGAGCCGGCACAGCGCGGCGGCCTCCTGGTCGCGTGCATGTACCGGGACGGCTGTCTCCAAGGCGGCCTGTGCGAGCGCAAGCGCATGGGCATCGTCGCCCTGCCACAGGGCCAGGGTCGCCAGGGCACATAGGGGGCTTGCTTCGAGGGCGCGCTCGCCGTTGATGCGCATCAGGCGCAGGCCCTCTTCCAACTCGCGCCGAGCCCGCTCCAGCTCGCCGAGTCCCAGCCATCCGGCCCCGATGTTGCCGTGCGCGATGGCCTCGTTGCGCCGATCGCCCGCCGCGCGGTAAGCCTCCAGCGACTGCTGGTCGAACGTGAGTGCGCCCACTTCGTCGTCCAGCATCGCGGCGATCACACCGAGCGCATTCAGGCACGAACCTTCCAGCCCGCACAGCCTCGATTCGCGCGCCTCGGCCAAGGTTTCGTGTGCGATGCGTTGGCCTTCGGCGGGCCGGCCCTGGAAGGCGATCGACATCGCCAGCAGCCGTTTCGCGAGCAGCCGAAGCTCGGTCGCACCAGCCCGCCCCGCCCACGCCACCGCCTGCCGCGCCGCCGCTTCCATGGCCGGATAGTCGGCAACCCGTTGCGCAAACGCGCTGCGCCGCCAGGCCGCATGGGCGCGTCGCCGATCGTCGTCCTGCGCCTCGGCAAGCTCGGTCATGGCGTCGATGTCCGCGCGCTGCGCCGCACGATCGGCCTGGATGTCCAGCGTGACCTCTCGCACCTCCAGCAGGCGCCAATGCAGGTGCGGCGAGTTGGCGGCGTGCATCCTCTCGAGCAAGGCCAGCGCGCTTTGCACGTGGTCCAGCACGGCTTGATGAGCCATCCGCGTGCGCGCCTGCTCGGCCGCACGGGCGTGGTACTCGGCCGCATGGGGCTCGTCGCCCGCCAGTTCGAAGTGTCTTGCCGCGGCGCCCAGGAAGTCATTGGCCCGCAGCCCGGTCTGAGCGGCCAGCCAGCGCGCCAGCTTTCCGTGCAGCTCGCGACGGGTGCGCTTGAGCACGGTCGCGTAGGTCACCTGGTGCAGCATCTGGTGCTTGAAGGCGTACTCGCGCAGATCGTCGTTGTTCGAATCGGTTCGCGGCAGTGCGAGTTCGCGGTGCACCAGCAGCGGCAAGGTCTCCCTGGCCGTTGCGTCGAGCGCGATCAGCGCGCGATCCCAGAACACCGGGCCGATGACGCTGGCTTGCTGCAGGGTCAGCCGCTCGGGGGCCGGCAGGCTGTCCAGCCTGGCCTGCAGGACGCCGGTCAGGGTGGGCGGCACCTTGGTGAGCAACAGCCGCTCGGCGTTGACCTTCCAGGCTTCGCCGGTCTCGATGGCGCCCTGGTCGATCAGCATCTTGACCAGCTCTTCCATGTAGAACGGATTGCCTTCGGCGCCCCCGGTGACGAGTTCGCGCAGCGCGGCAGGAACATCGGGCAGCTTCTTCAGCAGCTCGTCGACCAGCAGGCGGCTCATGTCCTTGCCAAGCGGCTGCAGCTCGATGCGCCGCTGGACTCGCTCGGCACACCAACTCGCCCTGCGCTCGAACAGCGTGGGCCGGCAGCAGGCCAGCATCAGCAGCGGCACGTCGTGGTCGATCTCGGCCAGGTAGGCCAGGAAATCGAGGCTCTCGTTGTCAGCCCAATGCAGGTCTTCGAGTTCCAGGACGACGGGCGATCCGTCTGCGCTGCCGATGCGACGAAAGAGCTGAGCCGCGGCGTGAAAGGCGCGGTCGCGGATCTGCTTCGGGTCGTCGAGGATGCCCTTGACGTGGCGGCTGTCGCGCCATTCGATGCCGATCAGGTGGCCGAGCAAGTGCGCATGGGCCTGCGACAGCTCGGGGCCGTCGTCGTCCAGGAACAGCGGGACGATGCCCTGTTCGATCTTGCGGCGCGCTGTGTCGATGCTGTCGTCGTCGGCGATCTGGAAGCGCCAGGCGAGGATGTCGCGCAAGAGTCCGAAGGGTTGGCCTTGCGTCTGCGGCGTGGCGCGGCCGCGGAAGATGAAGAAGCGCTCGGCGCGTGCTTCGCTCCACACGGCGAATTCGTAGAGCAGCCGGCTCTTGCCGATGCCGGCATCGGCCACCACGGTGACGGCTGCCAGCCTGCGTTCGGCGAACAGGCGCTTGAAGGCGTCTTTCAGCGTCTCGAATTCGGCGTCGCGCCCGATCATCCGGGTGGCCACGCCTTCGATGCCGCGGCTGCCCAGGCGAAAGCTCCTGGGCTTGGCGCGCAGCACCAGGTAGCTTTGGATGGGCGCATCCACGCCCTTCACCGACAGCGGTTCCTGAGGCTCGACCTCGAACATGCCGCGCACCTGCGCGTACGCGTCGTGGCTGATGCGCAGCGCACCGGCCGGCGCGGTCTGCTCCAGGCGCGCGGCGATGTTCACGGCGATGCCGCGGATGCTGGCGTCGGCGTCCACCCCGCCGCCGAGCAGGACGCCGCCGGTGTGGACGCCCACGCGCACGTTGAAGGTCTCGTGGCCATGCGCCGCGCGCACTTCGGCGGCGAGCACCTTGCCAAGCTCGAGCAGCGCCAGGCCGCTGCGCACGGCACGCTCGGCGTCGTCCTCCCGGGCTTCGTCGGCGCCAAAGGCTGCCAGGATGCTGTCGCCGGCGTACTGCAATACCTTGCCGCCATGAGCCTGCACGACGGCCGTACCGCGCGCCAGGGCATCGTCCATCACGGCGCCGATCGCTTCGGGGTCGAGGTGCTGCGAGAGTGCGGTCGAGCCCACCACGTCCAGGAACAGGATGCTGACCTGCTTGAGGATCGGTGCAGGCGCGGCCGGCACCGCGGGCTGAGGGGTCAGAGCCGCGAGCTTGGCGTTCGCCGCCGCCAACAGCGGGTCGACGACCGCATCGCCCAGCAGAGACCGTTGCGCTTCCAGGGCGGCGATCGCGGCTTGGAGCTGCTGCGTGGGCGTCATCGGCCCAGGATAGCTGCGGTTGCAAATGCTTTCGATGCCACTGGGCATGACTGCGCTTTGCGCCTTGCCGTGCATCCCGTCTCGCGTGGCCCTCGCCGCCAGTTCCTCCGATTCGGTGGACTAGGGCGCCGCTGTGGCCGGCGCCCCAAGCTGCGCCGACAGCTCGTCCGCCACGCGCCGCAGCTCGCACGCCAGGACACCGTCGGCCGCCGTCTCGAACACCGGGCTCGGCCCGATCGCGGTGAGGCTCAGCACGATCTGCCCGTGCCCGTCGAACACCGGCGCGGCCAGCGCGCTGACACCGGGCACCGCGGCGTCGACCGCGCGGCTGACGCGCTCGGTGCGGATGCGCTCCAGCTCGGCCGCGAGGGCCCGGTCTATCGTGCCGCCGTCGCCTTCGAGCGACAGCGCCTCGCGCACCCGTGCCGGCGGCAGGTAGGCCGCGAACAGCCGGCCCGACGCGGTGCCGCGCAGGCTCATCACGGTGCCGTGGCGCATGTTCACATGCACCGCCGACGGCGCTTCCTCGATGCGCACGATGGTCGCGCCGCGGTTGCCCCAGACCGCGATCGCGACCGTGTGCCCCAGCGTGCGCGCGAGTTCGGCCAGGCGCGGCGTCGCGAGGCGCACCGGGTCGAACTGCTGCAGGCTGATCAACCCGAGTTGCATCGCCAGCGCGCCGAGCCCATAGTGGCCCGATGCGTTCGTCTGCTCGATCAACCCGAGCTTGCCGAAGCTCACGAGGTACGGGTGCGCCTTCGCCGGCGTCATGCCGGCCTCGCGCGCCAGATCCTTCAGCGCCATCGGACGCCCGTGGTGCGCCAGCGCCCGCAGCAGCTGGCCGCCGACCTCGACGCTCTGGATTCCGCGCTGCCCGCGCGGTGCCGCTGCCGTCGCCGGCTTGCTTTTCGACGCCGTCTTGGCGGGCTTGCCCACGCGCGGGCTCGGCTTGGGCGTGCGGCGGGATGCGGGCATGGCGGCGACTCGAGATTCAGCTTTGACAAATCGATTCGACATTATCAAAGAAAGCCGCTAAGATGCCTGTAATTCGTCATAGACGAACGTGTTTGTCTAACACGAATCATCGCTGAACCAGGAGACACCCGATGAGCAAAGCCTTCGCCAGCCAAGCCGACCTGGACGAGAAGCAGGTCAGCTTCACCAAGCTCTCCGACAACGCGTACGCCTACACCGCCGAGGGCGACCCCAACACCGGCGTCATCGTCGGCGACGACGCGGTGATGGTGATCGACACGCAGGCCACCCCGGTGATGGCGCAGGACGTGATCCGCCGCATCCGCGAGGTCACCGACAAGCCGATCAAGTACGTGGTGCTCAGCCACTACCACGCGGTGCGCGTGCTCGGCGCGTCGGGCTATGCGCCGCAGCACATCATCGCGAGCCGCGACACCTACGACCTGATCGTCGAGCGCGGCGAGCAGGACAAGGCGAGCGAGATCGGCCGCTTCCCGCGCCTGTTTCGCGCCGTCGAATCGGTGCCGGACGGGATGACCTGGCCGACCATCACGTTCGAAGGCCGCATGTCGATCTGGCTCGGCAAGCTCGAGGTGCAGCTGATCCAGCTCGGCCGCGGCCACACCAAGGGCGACACGGTCGCGTGGCTGCCGCAGCAGAAGATCCTGTTCTCCGGCGACCTGGTCGAGTTCGATGCCACGCCGTACGCCGGCGATGCCTACTTCAAGGACTGGCCGAAGACGCTGGACAACATCGCCGCGCTGCAGCCGCGCGCGCTGGTGCCCGGTCGCGGCGCAGCGCTGACGACGCCGGAGGCGGTCGCGCAAGGCCTGGCCGGCACGCGCGCCTTCATCTCCGACCTGTACGCGAGCGTGCAGGCCGGCGTCGCCGCGGGCAAGGACCTGAACGCGGTCTACCGCGATACCTACGCGGCGCTGAAGCCCAAGTACGGCCACTGGGTGATCTTCGACCACTGCCTGCCGTTCGACGTGACGCGTTGCTACGACGAAGCGACCCAGTACCCCGACCCGCGCATCTGGACCGCCGAACGCGACGTGGCGATGTGGAAGGCGCTCGAAGCCTGAACGCGGGGCGCGTCGTGACCACCGCCGTTGCGGAAACGCCTGTCGCGGACTCGGCCGTGGGCAGCGTCGACTACCAGGCCGTCGTCTTCCCGTACCGCCGCTCGCCTGACCAGGACGCCGCGGCGCCGGTGCGCCATCCGGTGATCGTCGTCGGAGCCGGCCCGGTGGGCTTGAGCCTCGCGATCGACCTGGCGCAGCGCGGCCAGCGCGTCGTGCTGCTCGACAACGACGACCGGCTCTCGACCGGCTCGCGCGCGATCTGCTTCGCGAAGCGCACGCTCGAGATCTTCGACCGGCTCGGCGTCGGCGAGCGCATGGTCGCGAAAGGCGTCTCGTGGAACCTCGGCCGCGTGTTCTTCCACGACCAGCAGGTCTACGAGTTCGACCTGCTGCCCGAGCACGGCCATGAGCGGCCGGCGTTCATCAACCTGCAGCAGTACTACGTCGAAGGTTATCTCGCCGAGCGCGCGGCCGAGCTGCCGCTGATCGATCTGCGCTGGCGGCACAAGGTGATCGGCGTCGAGACGCATGGCGATCATGCGCGGCTCAGCGTCGAGACGCCCGACGGCACGTACGCCATCGATGCGGATTGGCTCGTCGCCTGCGACGGCTCCCGCTCGTCGGTGCGCCAGCTGATCGGCCAGGAGAGCCATGGCCGCACGTTCAAGGACCGCTTCCTGATCGCCGACGTGCGCATGGCCGCCGACTTCCCGGCCGAGCGCTGGTTCTGGTTCGACCCGCCGTTCCACCCGGGGCAGAGCGTGCTGCTGCACCGCCAGCCCGATGGCGTCTGGCGCATCGACTTCCAGCTCGGCTGGGACGCGAACCCCGACGAGGAGAAGAAGCCCGAGCGCATCATCCCGCGCGTCAAGGCACTGCTGGCCGCGTCGGCGAACCCGGCGCTGCGCGACGCCGAGTTCACGCTCGAGTGGGCCAGCGTCTACACCTTCTCGTGCCTGCGCATGGATGCGTTCCGCCATGGCCGCGTGCTCTTCGCCGGCGATTCGGCGCACGGTGTCTCGCCGTTCGGCGCGCGCGGCGCGAACTCCGGCGTGCAGGATGCCGAGAACCTCGCGTGGAAGCTCGCCGCGGTGCTGCAGGGCACGGCGCCCGACGCGCTGCTCGACAGCTATGCCGCCGAGCGCGAATACGCGGCCGACGAGAACATCCTGAACTCGACCCGCGCGACCGACTTCATCACGCCGAAGAGCGAGATCAGCCGCGTGTTCCGCGATGCGGTGCTGCAGCTCTCGCGCCGCCATGCGTTCGCGCGCACGCTGGTGAACAGCGGCCGCCTGTCGGTGCCGGCGACGCTGCACGGCTCGGCGCTGAACACGCCCGATCGCGATGCGTACAGCGGCCGTCTGGTGCCCGGCGCACCGGCGATCGACGCGCCGTTGCGCAGTGCCGAGGGCCGGCCGGGCTGGTTGCTGCGCCAGCTCGGCGATGGCTTCACGCTGCTGCTCGGCGCCGGGCCGGATACGGCACGCCTCGCCGCTGAGTTGCGCACGGCCGCCGCGGGCTTCGTGTCGCTGACCGTGTTGACGATAGGCGCGCCGGGCAGCGATGCACCGTGGATCGACATCGACGGTTGCGTCGCGCAGCGCTACGAGCTGCAGCCGGGCGGCGCGGTGCTGCTGCGGCCGGACCAGCATGTCTGCGCCCGCTGGCGCCGGCCCGATGGCGATGCGCTGCGTGCCGCGCTGCGCCGTGCGCTGGCGCTGAGCTGATCTGAGCTGACACGAGGTTGCAATGAGCCCCGACGATCACCTGATCACCGCGCCGCATCTGGACGCGCCCGACGACTTATACGAGGCGCTGATCGACGCCCACCGCGGCCTCGATGCCGTGCAAAGCCAGGCGCTGAACGCGCGGCTCGTGCTGCTGCTCGCGAACCACATCGGGTCGTTCGCGGTGCTGCGCGAGGCGCTGCAGGCTGCGCGCGAGAGCGCCTGAGCCGCGACCGCTCTTCATCCATACCTAGAACCTGACGGAGACCCCGATGACACTCGCTTCCCCCATGCGCCGCACGTTGATCGTGGCGTTGGCCTCGTCGCCCTGGCTGGCGCAGCCGCTGTCGGCATCGGCCGACGATGCGCGCGCTATCGAGTGGGTCGTCGGTTATGCCGCCGGTGGCGGCTCCGATGTCGTGGCCCGCACCGTGGCCGAGCAGATGACGAAGATCATGGGCGGGCAGGTCTTCATCATCAACAACAAGCCCGGCGCCGCGACCAACATCGCGGCCGATTACGTCGCGAAGACCCGCGACCCGATGCACACGGTGCTGACGGCCGACTTCGCGACGCTGGCCGCGAACCCGTCGCTGTTCTCGAAGCTCTCGTACAACGCCGAGAAGGACTTCGCGCCGGTCGGGTTGCTCGCGCGCTTTCCGCTGATCCTCGTCGTCGGCCCGAACGTGCCGGCGAAGAACTTCAAGGAGTTCGTCGCGTGGGCGAAGACGAACGCCGACGGCACGCCGTACGCCTCTGCCGGTGCCGGCAGCCCGCATCACCTGGCGACCGAGCTGCTGCGCGAACGCACCGGGTTGAAGCTGAACCACGTGCCGTACCGCGGCGCTGCGCCGGCGGTGCAGGACCTGCTCGGCGGCCAGGTGCCGTTCGGCCTGATGGACAGCGCCAGTGTGCAGCAGTACCTGGTCAGCGGCGGCAAGCTGCGTGCGATCGGCGTGGCCAGCGCGAAGCGGCTGCCGACGATGAGCGAGATCCCGACGCTCGCCGAACAAGGCCTCGCCGGCTTCGAGGCGTATGCGTGGCAAGGCCTGGTCGTGCCCGCGGCGACGCCGCCCGAGCAGATCGCGAAGCTGAACAAGGCGCTGATCGCGGCGCTCGAGTCGACGCCGGTCAAGGCACGCTTCCAGACGCTGGCACTCGAAGCGCTGCCCGGCACCCCGCAGCAGATGGCCGCCTACGCGCGCAGCGAGCGCGAGCGCTGGGGCCAGCTGATTCGCGCGAACAACATCAAGCTCGATTGACGACGGCCTTGCCATGAACCCGACGACGACACGCCACTACCAGAGCGGCTTCGGCAACGAGTACGCGAGCGAGGCCGTGCCCGGTGCGCTGCCGCAGGGCCGCAACAGCCCGCAGCGCGCGCCGTTCGCGCTGTACCCGGAGCTGCTCTCCGGCACCGCGTTCACCGCGCCGCGCGCCCAGAACCGCCGCAGCTGGCTGTACCGGCGCCAGCCGTCGGTGGTCAGCGGCGCGTATGCGCCATACGAACAGCGTCACTGGTTGACCGGCGCGGCCGCGGGGCGCGTGCTGCCGCCGGAGCCGTTGCGCTGGGGGCCCTTCGAGATCCCCGCTGAGCCGCTCGACTTCATCGACGGCTTGCGCACTGTAGCGGCCAACGGCGACGTCGAATCGCAGGTGGGCATCGCGGCGCATGTCTACCTCGCGAACCGCTCGATGGAGCAGCGTGCCGTGGTCGATGCCGACGGCGAATTGCTGGTCGTGCCGCAGCAAGGCCGGCTCGTGATCACCACCGAGATGGGCGTGCTGGACGTGAGGCCGGGCGAGATCGCGCTGCTGCCGCGCGGCGTCGTCTTCAAGGTCGCGCTGCCGGACGGGCCGTCGCGCGGGTATGTCTGCGAGAACTACGGCGCGATGTTCCGCCTGCCCGAGCTCGGGCCGATAGGCTCGAACGGGCTGGCGAATGCACGCGATTTCCAGGCACCGGTCGCGGCGTATGAAAGCGAGGCCGGCGGCTACGAGATCGTCAAGAAGTTCGGCGGCCGGCTGTGGCGCGCGACGATGGCGCAGTCGCCGTTCAACGTGGTCGCGTGGCACGGCAACCTGGCGCCGGTGAAGTACGACACCGCGAACTTCATGACGATAGGCTCGATCAGCTTCGACCATCCGGACCCGTCGATCTTCACGGTGCTGACCTCGCCGTCGGACACGCCGGGCACCGCGAACTGCGACTTCGTGATCTTCCCCCCGCGCTGGCTGGTGGCCGAGGACACGTTCCGCCCGCCCTGGTACCACCGCAACGTGATGAGCGAGTTCATGGGCCTGGTCTATGGCCAGTACGACGCCAAACCCGAGGGTTTTCGCCCCGGCGGCGCGTCGCTGCACAACGGCATGGTGCCGCACGGCCCCGACGAAGAGGCCTACGAGAAGGCGAGCCACTCGCCCCTCGTGCCGCACAAGCTCGACCACACGCTGGCCTTCATGTTCGAGAGCCGCTATCGCCTCGTGCCGACCGAGTACGCGATGACCGGCGCTGCGCTCGACAGCGACTACGCGCAATGCTGGCAGGGGCTGAAGGACCAGTTCACCAAGGACGTCCGATGAGCAGCACGGCCGCGACGACGGCACTCGATGCCACGCACGACCCGGCGCTGCGCAGCTGGGTCGCCTCGGCGAACGCCGCCGGCACCGACTTCCCGATCCAGAACCTGCCGTACGGGCGCTTCCGGCGCAGCGGCAGCGGCGAACCCTGGCGCATCGGCGTCGCGATCGGCGATCAGGTGCTCGACCTGCGCCTCGCGCGCGAGCAGGGCGCGTGGAGTGCCGAGATCGGCCGCTTGCTGGATCCACTTGCGGCGGGCGATCTGAATGCGTTCATGGCTCTGGGCTCGGCTGCGCGGCTCGCGTTGCGCACCGCGCTGTCGCAGGC
>DATCSE010000444.1:0-11696 GCA_036568605.1 Burkholderiaceae bacterium
GGCTGGAAGAGCTACCTCGAGAACCCCGCGCCAGGCAACGCGCTGATCAAGAAGGACAACCCCGAGATGACCGACGACCAGCTCGCCTACAGCGTCGCGAAGCTGAAGGAGTCCGGCATGATCGCCGGCTTGCTCGAACCCAGCGACGGGCGCGTGCTGGTCGGCCGCCAGCCGGCCACGCTGGGCGACGCGAACGCACGCAGGCTCGCGTTCGTGTTCCAGGCGCCGACGCTGATGCCGTGGGCCAGCGTGCACGCGAACGTGCGTCTGCCGCTGGACCTGGCCGGGGTTCCGCGCGCCGAGGCCGACGCGCGCGTGCCGGGCGCGCTGAAGCAGGTGGGCCTCGAGAAGTTCGCGCAGGCGCTGCCGCGTGCGCTGTCCGGCGGCATGCAGATGCGCGCGTCGATCGCGCGCGCGCTGATCACGCAGCCGCAGCTGCTGCTGATGGACGAGCCGTTCGGCGCGCTCGACGAGATCACGCGCCACAAGCTCGATGCCGAGCTGCTCGCGCTGTGGGCGGCGCGCAAGCTCACCGTCGTGTTCGTCACGCACTCGATCCACGAGGCGGTGTTCTTGTCGACGCGGGTCGTGATGATGGCCGCGCGGCCGGGCCGCGTTGTCGAGGAAGTGCTGATCGACGAGCCGTATCCGCGCACCGCCGAGTTCATGGTCACGCCGCGCTTCAGCCGCTACGCGAAGCAGCTGCAGGACAGCCTGCTGCGCGCGAGCCAGGCGAACGACGAGGAGCTCGAATGAGCAGCCCCGCAGCGCCGCGCGCTCCGCTGCCGTTGCTGAAGCAACCGCGCGTGCAGCGTGTCGTCTACCCCGGGCTCGTTGCGCTCGTGCTGATCGGGGCGTGGCAGGCGCTGGTCAGCGGCCTGGACCTGCCTGCATACCTGGTGCCCTCGCCGTTCCTGATGCTGAAGACGCTCGCAACGGATTGGGCCGCGCTCGGCTCGGCGCTGCTGGTGACGCTGGAGATCACGCTGTTCGCGTTCGTCGTCGCGACGGTCGCCGGCGTGCTGATCTCGTTCCTGTTCGTGCAGAGCCGGCTGATCGAGACCGCGCTGTTCCCGTACGCGGTGCTGTTGCAGGTCACGCCCATCGTCGCGGTCGCGCCGCTGATCATCATCTGGGTCAAGAATTCGACGGCGGCGATGGTGGTCTGCGCGTCGCTGGTCGCGCTGTTCCCGATCATCTCGAACACCACGCTCGGGCTGCGCAGCGTCGACCCGGACCTGCAGAGCTACTTCAGGATGAACCGCGCGACGCGCTGGCAGACGCTGGTGCGGCTGCGCATCCCGAGCGCGCTGCCGTATTTCTTCGGCGGGCTGCGCATCTCGAGCGGGCTCGCGCTGATCGGCGCGGTGGTCGCCGAGTTCGTCGCCGGCACTGGCGGCACCGGCGCCGGGCTCGCGTACCAGATCCTGCAGGCGGGCTTCCGCCTGAACATCCCGCGCATGTTCGCGGCGCTGCTGCTGATCTCGCTGACCGGCGTGCTGCTGTTCGCCGCGATGGCCTGGCTCACGCGGCGCGCCTTGGGCGCCTGGCACGCGAGCGAGACTTCACACGACTGACACGATGATGGCTGCTGCTACCGATCCCGCGCTGGTCGCGCGCTTGCCCGACGAGCTGCCCGACATCGACTGGGTCACCGACCCGGCCCGCGTCGCCCGCCTGTCGCAGGACTTCGCCTGGTTCAGTCCGGTGCTCAAGCGCCAGCTCGCCAACAAGAGCGCGCAGCTCGCGGTGCGGCCGCGCACCGAGGCCGAGATCGCCGCGGTCGTCGGCGCCTGCGCACGCCAGCGCATTCCGATCACCGTGCGCGGCAGCGGCACCGGCAACTACGGGCAATCGATTCCGCTGCACGGCGGACTGATCCTGGACCTGAGCGGCTACAACGGCTTCGGCTGGGTGCGCGGCGGCGTCGGCCGCGCGCAGGCCGGCATCCGGCTCGCCGATTTCGACCGGCAAGCGCGCCCGCACGGCTGGGAGCTGCGCTGGCTGCCCTCCACGTTCCGCAGCGCGACCCTGGGCGGGTTGTTCGGCGGCGGCTTCGGCGGCGCCGGCTCGATCACCTACGGCCCGGTCGCCGCGGCCGGCAACGTGCTGGGGCTGCGCGCGATGACGGTGGAGCCCGAGCCGCGCATCGTCGAGCTGCGCGCGCCCGAGGCGATGGCGATGCACCACGTGTACGGCACCAACGGCATCGTGCTCGAGCTGGAGGTCGCGCTCGCGCCGGCCGTGCCGTGGGTCGAGTGCATCGCGGTGTTCGACGCGTTCGATCCGGCGCTGGAGTTCGCCAGCACGCTGGGCGCCGCGCCGGGCATCGTGAAGAAGGAGGTGTGCTTCTTCGGCGCGCCGGTGTCCGACTACATGACGACGCTGGCCGAACATCTGCCCAAGGGCTGCCACTCGGTGATCTTGGTGCTGGCCGAATCGTCGCTGGACGCGATGCGCACCATGCTCGCCGAGTTCGGCGGCCGCCTCACCTACTGCAAGACCGCCGCCGAGTCCGGCACGCGCACGCTGCTGGAATACACCTGGAACCACACGACGCTGGTCGCGATGAAGGTCGACCGCGGCCTGACCTACATCCAGAGCGCGTTCGAGCCGTCACGCCATGTCGAACAGGCGAAAGCGCTGGAGAAGGCGCTCGCCGGCGAGGTGCTGATGCACCTGGAGTTCCTGCGCACGAAGGAAGGCGCGTTCAATTGCAGCGGGCTGCAGCTGATCCGATACAGCAGCGAGGAGCGGTTGAACGAGATCATGCAGATCCACCGCGACCACGGCGTCGCGATCAACAACCCGCATGTCTACGTCCTCGAGGACGGCAAGCAGGCCGGGAAACTGCTCCCCGGCGCTGTCGAGCTGAAGCGGCAGTTCGACCCGCAGGGCCTGCTCAACCCCGGCAAGATGCGCAGCTGGTCAGTTTGAGCCAAGCAGCGCGCCGCGCCCTTCGCATCCAGCCCGCCACCTGCCACCTGCCACCGTTCGGGCTGAGCTTGTCGAAGCCTGGTGCCCCGGGCACCAGCCCTTCGACAGGCTCAGGGCCAACGGATGTTGATCCAGCCGCCACCGTTCGGGCTGAGCTTGTCGAAGCCTGGTGCACGAGGCACCAGCCCTTCGACAGGCTCAGGGCGAACGGATGTTGATCCAGCCGCAACCGTTCGGGCTGAGCTTGTCGAAGCCTGGTACATGGGGCACCAGCCCTTCGACAGGCTCAGGGCGAACGGATGTTGATCCAGCCGCCACCGTTCGGGCTGAGCTTGTCGAAGCCTGGTGCACGAGGCACCAGCCCTTCGACAGGCTCAGGGCGAACGGATGTTGATCCAGCCGCAACCGTTCGGGCTGAGCCTGTCGAAGCCTGGTACATGGGGCACCAGTCCTACGACAGGCTCAGGGCGAACGGCCGGCGAAGGTGGGCCTACGTCTCTTCGACGAAAGCCTCTTCGCGCTTCTTGCTGATCGATGGCAGCATCACGACGACGATCATCAGCACCGCCGCGATCAGCAGCCCGGCCGAGAGCGGCCGCGTCACGAACGCGCTCCAGTCGCCGCGCGAAAGCAGCAGCGCGCGGCGCAGGTTCTCTTCCATCATCGGGCCGAGGATGAAGCCCAGCAGCAGCGGCGCGGCTTCGCAGCTCAGCTTGTAGAACCCGTAGCCGATCAGCGCGAACAGCGCGGTCAGGTACACGTCGAACGTGTTGTTGTTCAGCGTGTAGACGCCGATGCAGCAGAACAGCGTGATCGCCGGGAACAGGTAGCGGTACGGCACGGTCAGCAGCTTGATCCAGATGCCGATCAGCGGCAGGTTCAGGATCACGAGCATCAGGTTGCCGACCCACATCGACGCGATCAGGCCCCAGAACAGCTGCGGGTTGCTGGTCATCACCTGCGGGCCGGGCTGGATGCCCTTGATCGTCATCGCGCCGACCATCAGTGCCATCACCGCATTGGGCGGGATGCCCAGCGTGAGCATCGGGATGAACGAGGTCTGCGCGCCGGCGTTGTTGGCCGACTCCGGGCCGGCAACGCCGCGGATGTTGCCCTTGCCGAACGCGACGTCGCCCTGGCGCAGCTTCATCTTCTTCTCGACCGTGTAGGCGGCGAACGAGGCGAGCAGCGCGCCGCCGCCCGGCAGCACGCCCAGGAGCGAACCCAGGCTGGTGCCGCGCAGCACCGCGGGCCAGGCGTCCTTGAAGTCCTGCTTGGTCGGCCACAGGCCTTTCACGTCCTTCGTGAACACCTCGCGGTGCTCGGCCGGCATGCCCAGGTTGGCGATGATTTCGCCGAAGCCGAACACGCCCATCGCGATCACGACGAAGCCGATGCCGTCGGTCAGCTCGGGGATGTCGAAGCTGTAGCGCGCGGTGCCGGAGATCACGTCGGTGTTGATCTGCGCGAGCAGCAGCCCGAGGATGATCATCGAGATCGCCTTGAGCAGTGAGCCCGAGGCCAGCACGACCGCGCCGATCAGGCCCAGCACCATCAGCGAGAAGTACTCGGCCGGGCCGAACTTGAACGCGAGCTCGGTCAGCGGCGGCGCGAACGCCGCGATGATGATGGTGCCGACGCAGCCGGCGAAGAACGAGCCCAGGCCGGCGGCAGCCAGCGCCGAGCCGGCGCGGCCGCGGCGCGCCATCTGGTAGCCGTCGATCGCGGTGACGACCGAGCTCGATTCGCCCGGCACGTTGATCAGGATCGCGGTCGTCGAGCCGCCGTATTGCGCGCCGTAGTAGATGCCGGCCAGCATGATCAGCGCCGGGGTCGCATCCAGCGCGTAGATCGACGGCAGCAGCATCGCGATCGTCGCGACCGGGCCGAGGCCGGGCAGCACGCCGATCAGCGTGCCGAGAATGCACCCGAAGAACGCGTACAGCAGGTTCTGCAGCGTGAACGCGACGCCGAAGCCCAGCGAGAGGTTGTGCAGCAGGTCCATGGTTCAGCCGCCCATGAAAACGGGCTTCAGCGGAATCGTCAGATTCAGGCCCCAGATGAAGATCGCCCACGAACCTAGCGTGAGCACAATGCAGTTCAGCAGCACGCCCTTCCAGCCGAACTCGTCGCCGGCGAAGCTGACCATGACGATCAGCAGCGGAATCGTGATGAACATGCCCAGCCGCGGAAGCGCAAGGCCGAACACCGCGATCGAGGCGACGACGATGATCAGCGGCTTCCACGCGATGGCGCCGATCGGGTCGCCGCCTTCGGTCTCGATGGTCAGCGCCTTGAACATCACGATCGCACCGAGGATCGCGAGGATCACGCTGAGCATCAGCGGAAAGTACCCGGCGCCCGGACGCGCCGACGAGCCCATCGAGTAGTTGGTCGCGCCGACCGCGAAGATGACGCCGACCACGACGAACATCAACCCGGAAAAGAAGTCCCTCTGGCTCTTGATCTTCAAGCTTTGCGCTCCTGCTACATCTTGTGCCTGCCCTGGCTGTCGCGAAGCTGTCGCCGCAACTGCGCGCGATTCTAGTGACGCCGCCCCGCACGCCATGTGTGGTTTCCACGTAGCGCACACCGCAACCGTGCGCGCCCGCTCGGGGACGCGTACGCGCTCGAACCGGAAGGCTACTCCCAGGCCGGCGTCGCGCGCAGCACTTCTTCGATCGTCGTCAGGCCCTCGGCGACCTTCATCGCACCGGCCAGCCGCAGCGGCCGCATGCCCTCCTGCAGCCCTTGCTGGCGCAATTTGGTCGCGTCGGGCACCGGGTGGATGCACGCGCGCGCCGCATCGCCGATCGACAGCAGCTCGTACAGGCCGGCGCGGCCGCGGTAGCCGGTCATGCGGCACTCGAGGCAGCCGACCGGCTTGTACGGCCGCACCGCCCCGTTGAGCCGCCACGGCTTGATCACCTCGTCGATGGTCTCGCGCGAGGTCGCCTCGTCGGGTTGCTTGCAGCTGGCGCACAGCGTGCGCACCAGGCGCTGCGCCAGCACGCCGATCACGGTGGAGCCGATCAGGTACGGCGGCACGCCCAGGTCGACCAGGCGCGTGATCGCCGACGCCGAATCGTTGGTGTGCAGGGTGCTGAACACCAGGTGGCCGGTCAGCGCTGCCTGGATCGCCATCTCGGCGGTCTCGAGGTCGCGGATCTCGCCGACCATGATGATGTCCGGGTCCTGCCGCATCAGCGCACGCAGGCCCTCGGCGAACCCGAGCTCGACGGCCGGCTGCACCTGCGTCTGGTTGAACGCCGGCTGGATCATCTCGATCGGGTCCTCGACGGTGCAGACGTTGACCTCGTCGGTCGCGAGCCGCCGCAGGGTCGAGTACAGCGTGGTGGTCTTGCCCGAGCCGGTCGGTCCGGTGACGAGGATGATGCCGTGCTCGTGCGCGACCAGCTGCTCCCAGCGCTTGCCGTCGTGCGTGCCGAAGCCCAGCGCCTCGAGCGGCTTGACCGTCGTGTCGGGGTCGAAGATGCGCATCACCATCTTCTCGCCGAACGCGGTCGGGATCGTCGACAGCCGCATCTCGACCTCGTCGCCACCCGGGTTGCGGGTCTTGATGCGGCCGTCCAGCGGGCGCCGCTTCTCGACCACGTCCATGCGGCCCAGCAGCTTGACGCGCGCGATCATCGCGTTGAGCACGCCCGGCGGGAGCTGGTAGACGGTGTGCATCACGCCGTCGATGCGGAAGCGGATCACGCTGCGCTCGCGGCGCGGCTCGAGGTGGATGTCGGAGGCGCGCTGGTCGAACGCGTACTGCCACAGCCAGTCGACGACCTGCACGACGCCCTGGTCGTTCGCGTCGAGCTGCTTGTTGGTCTTGCCCAGCTCGACCAGCTGCTCGAAGCTCGCGATCGCCGCGGTCTCGCCGGTCTTGACCGCGTTGCGCACCGAGCGCGACAGCGTGTAGAACTCGGTCGTGTAGCGCGAGACCTCGAGCGGGCTCGCCAGCACCAGCTTGATGGTCTTGCGCGTGTGCCCCTCGATCTCGGCGACCCAGCTGGTGTCGAACGGCTCGCAGGTCGCGATCGTGATCTCGCGCGCCCCGACGTTCAGCGGCAGCGCGCGGCGCCGCTCGGCGTAGTTGATCGACATGATCTCCGAGACCCGGCCGACGTCCACCTTCAGCGGGTCGATGCGCAGGTACGGCAGGCCGCAGCGCGTGGCCAGCCACTCGGTCAGCGCGTCGGTGTCGAGGATCTTGCCGTCCCGGTGCCGCAGCAGCCCGGCGCTGCCCAGCCGCACCAGCGGGTGCTGCGCGCTTTGCGCACCGGCGAAGCGCTTCGCGGTCTGGCTCGCTTCGTCGGCGGTGATCAGCTCGTCGTCGCGCATCCACTTGAGCAGCACGCGCGTGTCGAGCCGGCCGGCGGGGTGGGCGGTGTGCGCGTGGTTCTCCACGCTCTTGATCAGGGCCTTCGTGCTCGTGCTCATTCGTCCACCGTCCACGGTCGCATCATCCGCAGCCACTTGCGCGCCGGCAACTGGAAGCGGGCTTCGATGTTATCCGCGCGCGCCGCCAGCATCGCACGGTCCGGCCAGGCTGTGGCTTTCAGCGCAACGACCACCGTGTTTCCCTCGCGTGTCGGGCGCAGGCTTGCGATATGTTCGGCGCCGAACGCGGCAGCGATGCGCCCGGCGCTGCGCTCGAAGCTTGCATGCC
This sequence comes from Burkholderiaceae bacterium, assembly GCA_036568605.1. Taxonomy (GTDB): domain Bacteria; phylum Pseudomonadota; class Gammaproteobacteria; order Burkholderiales; family Burkholderiaceae_C; genus DATCSE01. The sequence continues at coordinate 7,619 of DATCSE010000444.1, forward strand.
GGCCGAAAAGGTTGACGCTCATCACGCCGCCGTCGGCCAGCAGCGCGTGGCAGTCGCGGTAGAAGTCCTCGCTGTCGAGCACCGGGCTGGCGGCGGCGTGGTCGTAGAGGTCCACGCACAAGGCATCCACGGTCTCGCGGCGTTGCGGGTCGGCGGCGAACGCGGCGGCGTCCATCTCCAGCACCTGGAGCCGCGCGCCATCGGCCGGCAATCGGAACCACAGCCGGCACGCGTCGATCACGCTGCGGTTCAGCTCGACCGCGGTGGTGCGCATCTTCATCACGCTGTGGCAATAGCGCGTGATGGCCGCGGCGCCCAGGCCCAGTTGCACGGCATGGCCGCGCGTCAGCCGCTCGGATGGACGCAGCAGCATCCACGCCATCATGCGCTGGATGTACTCGAGCTCGAGCGCGAGCGGCTTGCGCACGCGCATCGCACCCTGCACCCAGGGCGTGCCCAGGTGGAGGTAGCGGATGCCGTCGGCTTCGGAAATCGTGGCCGGCGCGAGCTCGGGCTCGTTCGCTCGGCGCTTCGTCGACGAGGCACTCACTGGACGACCCTCACCCCTGGCCCTCTCCCGCAAGCGGGAGAGGGAGACGATGGCATCAGCCTGCCCCCTCTCCCGCTTGCGGGAGAGGGTTGGGGTGAGGGTAGCAGCGTGCTCATGCGATCCCGGCCGCCTCGAAAGCCGCGCGCCAGGCCGCGAGCTTGCGCTCGAAGCTCCAGCTCGCGTTGGCCGGGCTGGTCGACGGCAGCCGCAGCACCGCGACGCCGGTGCCCTGCGTGTGCGCGATCGTGAGCCGCATCGCGCGCGCCGATTCGCCACCGTTGTGCGCGATCGCGCGCAGTGTCGGAGCCCAAAGCGGCAGGCTCGCGAGATCGTTCAGCACCGGCGCCTCGATCGCGCTGTCCAGGCTGCCCTCGCGCCGGCAGCTCGCGTAGACGTCCCACAGCCCGAGCCCGCGTTCGAGCATCGTCTGCAAGCGCTGCGGGTACGCCAGGGCCGTCAGGTCCAGGCCCCAGATCGCACCGAGGATGGGCCAGAAGTGATTGCGCGGGTGGCCGTAATACTGCTGCGCCTGCAATGACGCCACGCCGGGGAAGCTGCCGAGCACGACCAGGCGCGTGCGCCGGTCGATCACCGGGGCGAGGCCTTGCAGCAGATCGTCGCGGACCGCACTCATGCGTCGTTCCCCTGCGCGGCCGTGGGCGCCGTACCGGCCTCCAGCGCCACCAGCCGCGGCAGCGCCGCGTGCGCGTTCGCACGCGTGGCCGTGGCGACCTCCTCGAGGCTCAGCCCGCGCAGCTCGACCAGCGTGCGCGCGATGCGCGGCAGTTCGCCCGGCTCGTTGCGCGAGGTGGCGCCGGCGGCGCGCTGGGCCGCGGTCTTGTACAGCCACTGCGGCGGGATGTCGGGCGCATCGGTCTCGAGCACGATGGCATCCAGCGGCAGCGTGCGTGCGAGCGCCCGGATGTTCAGCGCTCGGTCGAACGTCATCGCGCCGCCGAAGCCCAGCCGGAACCCGCGCTCGACGAACGCCTGCGCCTGCTGCTCGCTGCCGTTGAACGCATGCACGATGCCGCCGGCCACCGGTGTGCGGCGCAGGTATTTGAGCAGCGCATCGGCAGAGCGCCGCACGTGCACGATCACCGGCAGCCCGAAGTCGCGCGCGAGCGCAAGCTGGGCCGCATAGAAGCGCGCCTGGCGCTCGCGGTCCAGCCCGGGCACGAAATGGTCGAGGCCGATCTCGCCGATCGCGACCAGCCGCGGGTCGTCGCGGTGCGCGGCCAGCGCGTCGTGCAGGCGGCCCAGGTCGTCGTCGGCGGCTCGTTCGACGAACAACGGGTGGATGCCCAGTGCATACGCGAATCCGTGGCGCGCCGCGAGCGAGCGCACGGTCTCGAGGTTGTCGCGCCCGACCGCCGGCACGACGATCTGCGCGACGCCCGCGGCGCGGGCGCGCGCGATCACCGCGTCGCGGTCGGCGTCGAATTCGCTCGCGTCCAGATGGCAGTGCGTGTCGATCCACATACCGCGATGATGCCGCGGTCGCGCACCGGCCCGCCGGACCCGCCTCCCGCGCTGGCGCCGGCCGCGCGGGAAGCGTCGACCGGCCCGTTCAGTTGGGACTGAACAGGTCCTGCCGGATGCCCGCGGCGGCGAACACGTAGTCGCGCGACGCCTCCAGCTGCTGGCGCAGGCGCGGCAGGTCGATGTCGAGGAGCCGGCCCTTCCACTTGCGCACCTTGCCGGCGACGATCACGGTCTCGACGTTGGTGCGGTCCATCAGCGAGACGACCGCGCCGGGCACGTGGTTCAGCGGCGCCACGTTCAGGGCCTGGGCATCGAGGATGAGGATGTCGGCCTCCTTGCCGGGCGTCAGCGAGCCGACCTTGCCGTCCAGCCGCAGGTGCTTCGCGCCGTTGACGGTCGCGTAGCGCAGCACGTCGCGCGTGGTCAGCAGTTGGGGCGTGCCCAGCGGCGGCGTCGGCCACCAGTTGTTGCTCGCGAAGCCCGGGTCCAGGATCATCTGGTTCACGACCATGCGCTGCATGTTCATCATCGAGCGCATCTGGGTGAAGAAGTCGGCCGTCAGCGTGCACTCGACGTCCACGCTCAGCGACGGCTCCATGCCCAGGCTCTGCATCTTCAGGATCGGCGGGATGCCGTGGCGCATGTTCATCTCGATCGGCACGGCCAGCGAGACCTGCACGCCGGCGTCGCGGGCCTTCTGCCAGGCCATGTCCGACATGCCGGTCATGTGCACGAACAGGTTGTCGGGACCGAGGCCGATGTTGCCGTTGACGCCGCCCTTGCCCTGCGCCAGCAGGTCCAGGATGGGCCGGATCCCGAACGGCGAGAGGATGTGCGCGGCGATCTGCAATCCGAGCTGGCGGCCTATCGTCCACGCCTGGGTGTAGGTCTCGGGCCCGAGGTAGACCTCGCCGCCCATGATCATGTGGACCAGCTGGTCGCTGGACGAGAACCACTGCTGCTTGATGCGCGCCGCGTCCTGCGGGTAGACGTAGCCGCCGCCGTGGGTGAGTCCGGCGCCTTCGAAGTAGCCGAACGCGGCGCGCCGGCCGGCGTCGAACAGCGCCTGGATCGCGGCGTCGGAGTGCTGCGGCGTGTGGTGGATCTGCGAGATGTCGTGCACCGTCGTCACGCCGTCGTCGAGCTGGCTCAGGCCGCCGACCAGCTCGCTGATGTAGACGTCCTGCGGCCGGTACACCGGCGCGAACTTCAGCAGGATGTTCTCGTAGTAGGTCAGGTTGCCGCTGGGCGTGTTGGAGCCGTCGTTGATCAGCAGGCCGTCGGCCAGGAAGCTGCGCAGCGCGGTCTCGAACTGGTGGTGGTGCGTGTCGATGAAGCCGGGCATCACGATGCGGCCGCGCGCGTCGATGGTCGGGATGCCCGGCGCCGCGAGGTTGGGGCCGACCGCCAGGATCCTGCGTCCGTCGACCAGTACGTCGGCCGATGCGAAGTCGCCCACCGCCGGATCCATGGACATCACGGCGCCACCCCGGATCAGGTAGCGCCGCCCGTGGTGGCCGCTGTACTCGGGTTCGCGCTCGCCGTTGTCGCGGGCCGATGCGGGACGCGGCGCGAACAGCGCCAGCCCGCCGCTACCGGCCGCCACCCCGGCGGCAGCGGCCGCCTTCAGGAAGCCGCGCCGCGAGTTCCAGCGCCGTTGCCGGTGCGGCCACGCCAGGCCCCGTTCGCAGAATATGCACATGATGTTGCCTCCAGTCCGTTGTCTTCCCCCGCGTTGTGACCCCGCGGGTGGGGGGAGCGCCTGCGCGCACGGTCAAGCACCCGCACGCTGCCGTGTCGGGGCATGGCGATCACACTAGACTGCGAACGGCCCCCGAAGAAGCGCATGCCGGTAAAGCTTTCTTCCGCTTTTCGGAAAACTGCGGGTAATCCATGCCATGGATCGCTGGACCGAGATCGAACTGTTCGTGCACGTCGCCGAGCTGAACAGCCTGTCGCGCGCAGCCGAGGCGGTCGGGCTGTCGAACGCGGCGGCGAGCCGCTACCTGGCGGCGCTCGAGAAGCGGCTGTCGGCGCGGCTGG
>DATCSE010000445.1:0-4131 GCA_036568605.1 Burkholderiaceae bacterium
CCTCGAGCGGCCCGACGAAGCCGGTGCGCAAGGTATGCGCCCAGTCGGGCCGGCCCTCGCGCTCGGCGCGGCGCGCGCTGGCCTCCCAGTCGTAGGCGACCGCACGCAGCGCGACGCTCCAGCCGGCCGCACCGCGCTCGAGCAGCGCATAGCGCGCATGCGGCGCGCGGGTCTCGATCACGTGCGGGTGGCCGTGGTCGTCGTCGTAGCCCTGCAGCCCGACACTGCCCGGGTTCACGATCAAACGTCCGTCGGCGAGCCGCAGCACCCGCGGCATGTGGGTGTGGCCGCACAGGATCACCGCGTTGGCGATGCCTTGCTGCGCGGCACCGGCGCGCTCGGTCGCCTCGGCCAGTGTGGCCGCGCGCACGCCGTTGGAGCCGCGGCCGACGCCGGCAAAGCCCGGCATCGTCGTTTCGAGGAAGTAGACCAGGTCGCTGCTCGGCGTGCCGTGGCAGCAGTAGACCTCGTCGTTCAGCAAGCGGGTCGCCGGCAGCGACGCGATCCAGTCGCGGTGCAGCGGCTGCAGCTCGGCGGCGGTGTGCGCATCGGAGGCGCCCATGCGCTCGCGCGGCAAGGTCAGCAACTGGCGCTCGTGGTTGCCGGCGATCGTCGGCAACCGCAGCGGCATCAAGCGCTCGGCGGTCGCGGCGCCCCACAGCGGGCCGGACAGGATGTCGCCGAGGTTGACGGTGACGTCCACCTGCTGCGCGGCGATGTCGGCCAGCACTGCGTCCAGCGCCGGCAGGTTGCCGTGGATGTCGGAGATCGCGGCGATCTTCATCATCGTTCTCCCGTTGCGGCGGTCGTCGTCACAAGCCGCGGGCGATCGCGATCGCGTCTTCGATGCGATCGACCGCGTGGATCGTCAAGCCGTCGATCGCCTTCTTCGGCGCATTCGACTTCGGTACGACCGCGATCGAGAAGCCGAGTTTCGCCGCTTCCTTCAGCCGCTCCTGGCCGCGCGGCGCCGGCCGCACCTCGCCGGCCAGCCCGACCTCGCCGAACGCGATGAAGCCGCGCGGCAGCGGCTTGCCACGCAGCGAGCTCTGGATCGCCAGCATCACCGCGAGGTCCGCGGCGGGCTCGCTGATGCGCACGCCGCCGACCGCGTTGACGAACACGTCCTGGTCGAACGCCGCGATGCCGGCGTGGCGGTGCAGCACCGCGAGCATCATCGCGAGCCGGTCGCGCTCGATGCCCACCGAGAGCCGGCGCGGGCTTGGGCCGCCCGAATCGACCAGCGCCTGGATCTCGACCAGCAGCGGCCGCGTGCCCTCCAGCGTGACCAGCACGCACGAGCCGGCCACCGGCTCGCCGTGCGTGGACAAGAAGATCGCGCTCGGATTCGCGACGCCCTTGAGCCCCTTCTCGGTCATCGCGAACACGCCGATCTCGTTGACCGCGCCGAAGCGGTTCTTGATCGCGCGCACCAGGCGGAAGCTCGAATGCGTGTCGCCCTCGAAGTACAGCACCGTGTCGACGATGTGCTCGAGCACGCGCGGGCCGGCCAGCGCGCCCTCCTTGGTCACGTGGCCGACCAGCACGATGGTCGTGCCGCCGGACTTTGCGATGCGCGTGAGCTGCGCCGCGCACTCGCGCACCTGCGCGACCGAGCCCGGCGCGGACGAGAGCTGGTCGCTGTACAGCGTCTGGATCGAATCGATCACGCAGACCGACGGCGTTTCGGATTCGATCGTCGCGGCGATCTTCTCGAGCTGGATCTCGGCCAGCACGCGCACCTGCGAGCCGTTCAGCCCGAGCCGGCGCGAGCGCAGCGCGACCTGCGCGCCGCTCTCTTCGCCGGTCACGTACAAGGTCTTGAGCGTGCGCGACAGCGCATCCAGCGCCTGCAGCAGCAACGTCGACTTGCCGATGCCCGGGTCGCCGCCGATCAGCACGACGCCGCCGGCGACGATGCCGCCGCCCAGCACGCGGTCCAGCTCATCGATGCTGGTGGGCTGGCGCTCGACATCGCTCGCGTCGATCTCGGCCAGCGTTGCAACCGGCTGGCTCGCGACCAGCCCGCGCGCGGCCGCGTTCGCCCCGAAACGGTTCTTCGCCGGCGCTTCGTCGACCGACTCGACCAGCGTGTTCCACGCGCCGCAATTCGGGCACTTGCCGAGCCAGCGCGGCGAGCTGCCGCCGCACTCGGTGCAGACGTAGATCGATTTCTCTTTGGCCATGCGGCGATTGTCGCCGGCCGCTCAACTGCCCCCTCAGCTCCCTCTCCCTCTGGGAGAGGGTTGGGGTGAGGGCAACGAGCAGAGGCAATGCTTCGCCGCCGTGCCCGCTCGCGGCCCCTCACCCCGGCCCTCTCCCCAGAGGGGAGAGGGAGAAACCGAGTCACATGCCCCAGCGCAGCGCCGCGGTGTGCACCGGCGCGTCCCACAGCGCGAGCTGCGCGCCGTCCAGCGCGCTGACGGTGATCGAGCAGCCGGCCATCTCCAGCGAGGTCACGTACGAGCCGGTCAGGTGGCGCACGACCTTCACGCCGGCGCCGGCCAGCACCTTGTGCGCGGCGTGGACCATCAGGTACTGCTCGAGCAGCGGCGTGCCGCCGAAGCCGTTGACGAACAGCAGCACCTCGGCGCCGGGCTTCAGCGACAGGTCGCTCAGGATCGCGCCGGTCAGCTCGGCCGCGATCTCGTCGGCACGCGCGAGCTTGACGCGGCGCCGGCCCGGCTCGCCGTGGATGCCCACGCCCAGCTCCATCTCGTGGTCGCCGATCTGAAAGGTCGGGCTGCCGGCGGCCGGCACGGTGCACGAGGTCAGCGCGACGCCCATCGACGCGGTCGCCTTGTTGACCGCGTCGCCCAGCGCCTTCAGCGCCGCGAGCGGTTCGCCGCGCTCGGCCGCCGCGCCGACGACCTTCTCGACCACCAGCGTGCCGGCCACACCGCGCCGCCCGGTCGTGTAGGTGCTGTTCTCGACCGCGACGTCGTCGTTGACGATCACGCTCGCGTTCTCGGCATCGAGCATCTCGGCGGCCATCTGGAAGTTCATCATGTCGCCGGAGTAGTTCTTCACGATGAACAGCACGCCGGCGCCGCCGTCAACCGCGTGCGCCGCGGCGAGCATCTGGTCGGGCGTCGGCGACGTGAAGACCTGGCCGGGGCAGGCCGCATCCAGCATGCCGTGGCCGACGAAGCCGGCGTGCAGCGGCTCGTGCCCCGAGCCGCCGCCCGAGATCAGCGCGACCTTGCCGGGCTTGCGATCGCGCCGCGCGACGAACTGGCGCTCGGGCCCCAGGCGCACGATGTCGGCATGCGCGGCCGCAAAGCCGGCCAGCGATTCGGCCAGCACGTCGTCGACGTCGTTGATCAGCTTCTTCATGCGGCACCTGCGGAGGCTGTAGGAGAGGAAAGGGAAGACCGGTTCAAAAGTGTCTCGCCGATCGCCGCAATGATCAACGCCATCGATCGCGAGCCCGGGTCGACATGACCGTAGGCGCGCTCGCCGAGGAACGACGCGCGGCCCTTGATCGCGTCCATCTGCGCGGTGGCCTGCGCGGCGGCGATCGCGCCGTCGCGCACGCGTTCGACCAGCGCGCTGTCGCCGCGGCCATCCGGGCCGGCCCCGGACAGCAGCAGCTGCACCGGTGCGAGCACGTCCAGCAGCGTCTTCTGTCCGACCTCGGCCTTGCCCAGGCGCGTCAGCGCCTTGATCGCGGCGTCCAGCGCCCTTGCGAGGTCGGACGGCCCCGGGTCGCTGGCCGGCAGCTCCTTCGCGAGCGTGATCAGCAGCGTGCCGAACACCGGGCCCGACGAGCCGCCTATCGTCGACATGCAGGTCATGCCCATCGTGCGCAGCGCGTCGTTCAGCGACTGGCCGGCAAGCTCGGCCTCCTTGGCCTGGATGGCCTGCGCGCCGCGCTTCATGTTCAGGCCGTGGTCGCCGTCGCCTATCGCCTGGTCGAGCGCGGTCAGCTCGTCGACGTGGTCGATCAGGGTCTGCGTGGCGTTGCGGATCAGGGCGAGGTGCGTCGTCATGCTGGGTTCCCGTGTGTTGGCGGCATGCGCTCAGGCCGCGATGCGCTGCCCGCGTGAGTCGAACCACAGCGGCTGCAGCAGCTCGATCGCGACGGCGTCGCCCGGCTCGAAATGCGCACCCGGCGGCGCGGCGCAGACC
>DATCSE010000446.1:0-2165 GCA_036568605.1 Burkholderiaceae bacterium
GTCGATACCACCGCCGCGAGCTTGGATGCCTGCTCGCGCAGCGACTCGGCGGCTGCCGCCGACTGCTCGACCAGCGCGGCGTTCTGCTGCGTCATCTGGTCCAACTGCACGACCGCGCCGTTGACCTGGCCGATGCCGTCGCTCTGCTCGGAGGCTGCCGCGGTGATCTCGCCGATGATGTCGGAGACGCGCTGCACCGAGCCGACGATCTCCTTCATCGTCTCACCGGCGTCGGCCACGAGGCGCGAGCCGTCCTCGACCTTGTCGACCGAGGTGCCGATCAAGCTCTTGATCTCCTTGGCGGCTTCAGCCGAGCGCTGGGCGAGGCTGCGCACCTCGCCGGCGACCACCGCGAAGCCGCGGCCCTGCTCCCCGGCACGCGCCGCTTCGACCGCGGCATTGAGCGCGAGGATGTTGGTCTGGAACGCGATGCCGTCGATCACGCCGATGATGTCGACGATCTTCTTCGACGACGACGTGATCTCGTCCATCGTGCTGACGACCTGCGAGACCACCGCACCGCCGCGGGCCGCGACCTCGGCCGCGGAAGCAGCGAGCTGGTTGGCCTGGCGCGCCGAGTCGGCCGACTGGCGCACCGTGCTGGTGATCTGCTCCATCGACGAAGCCGTCTCCTGCAGGTTCGACGAAGTCTGCTCGGTGCGCAGCGACAGGTCCTGGTTGCCGGTCGCGATCTCGGTGCTCGCGGTGTTGATGCTGTCGGTCGACTGCCGCACCTGGCCGATCAGCAGGCACAGCGACTCACGCATCTGGCCCAGCGCGCGCAGCATGTCGCCGAGCTCGTCGCGGCGGGTCGAGACGATGGGCTGCGACAGGTCGCTGCCGGCGATCACGCGGGCCGTGGCCACCGCGTCGCGCAGCGGCGCGGTGACCGAGCGGGTGATGAAGAACGCCATCGCGGCGCCGACCGCGAGGCTCACGAGCAGCAGCCCGCCGAGCGCCAGGCCGGCGGCGCGGATGCTGGCGGTCAGCGCCTCCACCTCGGCGTCGGCGTTCTTGCGCTCGTGCTTCTGGAACTCGGACATCGCGGCGATGTAGGCATTCGCGGCGGGCAGCATCTTGTCGTTCAGCAGCGCGTCGGCGGCGGGCTGGTCGGCCTGCTTGATCAGGTTCAGCAACTGGTTGCGCACGCCGACATAAGCCTCGCGCCGGCTCTGGATCGCCGCGAGCAGCGCCTTGCCCTCGGTGCTGTCCACGCTGGCGTCTATGGTCTTCTGCAGCTCGGTGATCTCGGCCGAGGTCTGCTTCATCAGCGGCCCGAAGTATTTTTCGATCTCGGGCTGGCCGCTGGCCTTCGCGATCGCGAGCGTGCGGGCCATGTTGAGCTGGGTCTTGCCCAGCCACTCCTGCGCATTGGCGGCGCGCTGCTGCGCCTCGCCGAGTTCGACGAGGCTGCCGCGCGTCATGTGGAGCTGGCGGTAGCCGATGCCGACGATGATCAGCAACAGCAGCAGCACGGCGCCGAAGCCGAGTCCGAGTCGGGTACCGATGCGAAGGTTGTTCAGGTTCACGATGTTCACCTCGAAATAGGGCGATTCAGAACGTGGTCCAGTCGTCGTCGTGCGGGGCCGTCGCGACCGGGGTGGATGCGGCCACGCTGGCGGCCGGGGTGGGAACGGAGGTTGCGGGGTGCTTCGCTGCCGCGACGCGCTGGGTGAGGGCGGGAACCCGCTTCGCGAGGGTCTTGGGCGCCGCGGCCGCGGCTGGCTTCGCTGCTGCAACGGCAGCCTTGGCGGCAGGCTGCGCGACAGGCTGCACGGCGACGAACGAGACGACCGGCTCGGTGCGGCGCTCGACGTTGGGGCCGCCGACCTTGAAGGTCGACACCACCTCGGCAAGTTTCGCGGCCTGTTCCTTGAGGCTCTCGGCGGCGGCAGCAGACTGCTCGACCAGCGCGGCGTTCTGCTGCGTCATCTGGTCGAGCTGCACGACCACGCCGTTGACGTGGCCGATGCCGTCGCTCTGCTCGGCCGCGGAGGCGGTGATCTCGCCGATGATGTCGGAGACCCGCTGCACCGAGCCGACGATCTCCTTCATCGTCTGGCCGGCGTCGGCGACCAGGCGCGAGCCGTCCTCGACCTTGTCGACCGAGGTGCCGATCAGGCTCTTGATCTCCTTGGCGGCTTCGGCGCTGCGCTGTGCGAGGC
>DATCSE010000447.1:0-3089 GCA_036568605.1 Burkholderiaceae bacterium
CCGCCGCATCGAGCCGGCCGCAGCGCGTGCCCATCGGCAGACCGTCCAGCGGCGAGAAGCTCATCGTCGTCGCGACCGAGCGCCCGTCGCGCAACGCGCACATCGACGCGCCGTTGCCCAAATGCGCGACGACGATGCGCCCGCGCGCACCGGCCGGATCGACCGCCTGCAGTTGCGCGACGATGGACTCGTACGACAGCCCGTGGAAGCCGTAGCGCCGCACGCCGGCGTCGTACAGCGCCTGCGGCAGCGCGAAGCGCCGGTTCAGCTCCGACTGTGCGGCGTGGAACGCGGTGTCGAAACACGCGACCTGCGGCACGCCGGGAAACGCGCGCCGCGCCGCCTGCACGCCGGCGATGTTGTGCGGCTGGTGCAGCGGCGCGAGCGGCACCAGCGCGGCGAGCCGCTCGATCAGCGCGTCGTCGATCAGCGCCGGCTGCACCAGGTCCGCCCCGCCGTGCACGATGCGATGGCCGACCGCTGCGACACGGACGTTGCGCCCGCGCAATTCGGCCAGCATCTCGGCGAGCGCGTCGTCATGGGTCCGCGCCGCGCGCGGCCCGACCCCGATGTTGCCGATCTGCCGGCCCGAAACGAAGCGCAATCCGTCGCGCGTGTACAGCGCGTACTTGATCGACGACGAACCCGCGTTCAGCGTGAGCAGGTGATCGTCCATCGCGGTTCGGTCCGGTCGCGCGCGTTCGGTTCAATCGGATTCGAGCTAGGGCCTGTTAACGCTACGGGAGGGCTCGCGCCGGTGCCTGGCCGGGCGGGTGATCTCAGCAAAGCGGCGCCTGCCGCGTTGCAAATGCTCGCCATAGCCGCCGCTATGGCTGCGCTTTGCGCCTTGCAGGCGCCGCTTTGCTGAGTCACGCGAGCCCTCCCGTAGCGTTAACAGGCCCTAGACGCCCGGCGTTATGCTGGCACCATGCCCCGCTGCATCGCCTTCCTGCGCGCCGTCAATGTCGGCGGCCGCCTCGTCAAGATGGACGCGCTGCGTGCCGCATTCGAAGCGCTGGACCTGACCCGTGTGTCGACCTTCATCGCCAGCGGCAACGTGCTGTTCGAGACCCGTGCACGCCAGCTCGGCGCGCTCGAGCGCAGGATCGAGGCGCATCTCGCGCAGACCTTCGGCTTCGAGATCGACACCTTCATCCGCACCGATGCCGAGCTTGCCGCGGCGGCCGCCCATTCGCCGTTCGACGCCGCGATCGGCGCGGCGGCGCAGACCCGGGTCGTCGGCTTCCTGCGCGAGCCGCCGAACGACGCCGCGCGCGCGACGCTGGCCGCGCTGAACAGCGAGGTCGACCGCTTCGCGTTGCACGGCCGCGAGCTGTACTGGTGGAGCCGCGTGAAGCAGAGCGAGTCGACCTTCTCGAATGCCGCGTTCGAGAAGGCGCTGCGCATGCGCGCGACCTTTCGCGGGCTGAACACGCTGCAGCGCATCGTCGCGCTGGCGTGATGCCGGCGCTGTCGGTCAGCCCACCACCGCCCAGGCCCGGACCTGGTTGCGCCCGCCGCACTTGGCCTCGTACAAGGCCTTGTCGGCCGCGTCGACCAGCGCGTCCGCATCGGCCCCGGCCGGCAGCGTGCCGCTCGCGATGCCGACGCTGACGGTCACGACCGCGAACGGGCTGTCGACGTTCGCGATCCGCAGCCCCTGCACCGCCGCGCGCAGGCGTTCGGCGACGACTTGCGCCCCGGCCGCATCGGCCTCGGCCAGCAACGCGACGAACTCCTCGCCGCCGTAGCGCGCGAGCACGTCGCCAGGCCGCACCAATGCTAGGCGCAGCGCCTGCGCGACCTCGCGCAGGCAGGCATCGCCAGTCGGGTGCCCATAGCGGTCGTTCAGCGCCTTGAAGTGGTCGATGTCGATCATCAGCACCGACAGCGGCCGGCTCGCATGCCGGTCGCCGCCGTGCAGCGCGCGATCGAGGAAGCGCCGGTTCGCGACGCCGGTCAGCGCATCGGTCCAGGCGATCGCCTGCAGCGCCGAGCGGTCGCGCCTGAGCACGTCCTCGCGCTCGATGTGGCGAACCCGCTCGACCGTGCTGCGCCAGCCGTAGCCCAGCACCGCGACCAGCACGCCGGCCGTGCCGGCCGCGTAGTCGACGCGGATCAGGAACAGCGCGACGATCAGCAGGATGCCGGCGAGGAACAGCGGGCTGGCGCTCTGCACCGCGCGCGCGAAGCGGCGCTGCCGGGGGCGTTGCCGCAATCCGGCCAGGCGCTCCGCCGGCGCCGGTCCGCGCAGCGCCAGCCACGCGACCGCGGCGAACACGACGCTGACGACCGAGCTCTCCTGCGCGCCGTACGCCGGGTTCGCCGCGATGAAGTGGTTGTTGACGAACGCGACCAGCAGATACCCGCCGGTGTAGGTCGTCAGCGCGCGGAACAGATCGCGTTCGCGCTCGTTCTCGGCCGCGGCCCAGCGAATCAGGGCCCCGAGCGCGAGCACGAGGTTCTGCGCGTCCATCAGCCACAGCATCGTGCGCACGCCGGCCTCGTCGGGCGCTCCGCGCGCGGTCAGCATCGCCCAGGTGAACAGGAAGTAGGCATAGCCCAGCGTCAGCGCGAGCAGCGCGTCGATCGCCAGCACCAGGCGCCGGCCGTTCGCCTGCCATTCGCTCGCGAGCAGGAAGGTGACCGGCACGACCGCGAGGTTGAACGCGAGCATCGCGTCGCGGTACATCTCGTCGCGGCGGCCGAGGATCATCTCGTGCCACAGGTTGCCGAGTGCGCCCAGCGCCCACACCGCCAGCGCCAGCGCCGTGACGAACCAGCCCAGGCGCGCAGGCGGCGGCTCGGCTCGGCCGCGCCACACGGCAGCGACGGCGGCGAGCAGCGGTGCGGCCGTCATCGCGACATAAGCCGCCGATTCGCCCCAGCGCGGCAGCAGCACGAACACCGCGAGCTGCAGCAGCAGGAACGACAGCGGCAGCGCGATCGCCAGCGGCGAAGCCGACGACACCACGGTGCGGGGAACTGCAGCGGCCATGCCGGGCGGATTATCGGCGTCCCGGCGCAGTACTTCAGCGGCGGGCCCGGGCACGCTCCTCTTCCTGCAGCCGCAGCACGCGGCGCTGCAC
>DATCSE010000448.1:0-14897 GCA_036568605.1 Burkholderiaceae bacterium
CGCTGATCGAGGATTCGAGTGGTCGTGTCGAAGCCGGCATGGCCCTGGTCGGCGATGCCGGGCGCACGATGGAAGAGATCCTGAGCTCGGTGCGCCGCGTCGCCAGCCTGATCGACGAAATCTCGCAGGCCTCGAACGAGCAGAGCGACGGCATCACGCAGGTCGCGACCGCCGTGCAGGAGATGGACCGGGTGACGCAGCAGAACGCGGCGCTGGTCGAGCAGGCGGCCGCGGCCGCGTCGTCGCTGGAGACGCAGGCGCGCCGGTTGACGCAGACGGTGGCGACGTTCCAGGTCGCCTGACCCGGCACCGGCCCGGTCAGGCGGCCAGATCCGCCGACTCGCCGCCGAGAAAGCGGCGCATCCGATCCAGTTCCTCGTCGAGCGCGGCCTTGAAGGCCGGCTCGCGCGCCGCCGCCGCATCGACATACCCGAACTCCGCCCGCAGCGCGGTGCCGGCCTTGCGCGTGAGGTTGCCCCAGCCGATCACGCGGTCGCGCCACAGCAACGGCAGCGCGTAGTAGCCGAGCTTGCGCTGCGGCGCCGGCGTGTAGGCCTCGAAGCGATAGGCCCAGCCCCAGAACAGCTCGAAGCGGCGCCGGTCCCAGACCAGCGGGTCGAACGGCGCGAGCAGCCGGGCGACGTCCGCATGCACATGGCTGCGGCGGTGCACGATGCGCTCGTCTTCCGGCCAGTACCAGTCGACGCCGTCTACGCGCTCGTGCGCGAGCCGCGCCTTCGCGCGCTTCAGCGCCGCCGCCCGCTCGCCGCGCCATTGCGGCGCGCCGCCGCCGAGGTGGCTCAGCAGCCGGCCCAGCGACGCCAGCGGCAACGGCGCGTATTTCGCGACGACCACGTCGACCAGCGCATCGTGCGCGGCGCGCGGATCGAGCGGCGCCGGCGTCGCCTCGCGGGCCGCGTACAGACGCACGCCGCCCTCGCGGCGCGCGACGCGCACGAGTCCGCGGTAGTGCATCGCGTCCAGCAGCTGCGTGGTTGCGTTCGACGAGCCGCCGAACCAGTTGGTCGTCTTGCCGTGCGCGAAATGCGCGTCGACCTCGCGCGGGTGCACGATGCCGTGCTCGCGCACGAACTCGAGCACCGCATGCGCCTGCTTCCAGCGTGCTTTCGTCCAGGCCGCACGCGGCGTGCGCGGATGCATCAGCACCTGCAGCTCGCGCGAGACAAAACCGTAGTTGACGAAGAAGTCCTCCTCGATGCCGAGGCGCGCATAACGCCGTTCGAGGTCACCGGCACGATAGTCCTTGACGCGATGGCGCAGCGTCAGGTCCTGCGCCCGCGCCGGCGCGCGGATCGGGTCGGCCTGCACGAAGCCGAGCTTCGTGATCGCCCGCTTCAGCGTGGTCGGCGGGAACATCGTGCGCTTCAGCGCGTGGCGGCGCAGGTCTTCGAGCGTGAGCGGCATGCCGCGAATGATGCCGTCAGAATGCACCGATGCCATCACTGCGCGAACACCTTCTGAACGACCGCGGCGAGATCGCGCGCTGGTCGGAGCCGCTGGTGCGCGAACGGCTCGCAGCCTACGAGGTCCGCCCCCTGGAGGCGCACGAGCGCGGCCGCGCCGCGGTAGCCGTCGCGCTGACCGACGTCGGCCACGGCGCACAGCTCGACGGCATGCCGACGTTCGACGAATGGCGCGACGCACCGGCGATGCTGTTGACGCGGCGCGCGTTGACGCTGCGCCGCCATGCCGGCCAGTGGGCGATGCCCGGCGGCCGCATCGACGACGGCGAGACGCCCGAGGCGGCGGCGCTGCGCGAGATGCACGAGGAAGTCGGCCTGGCGATCGGCCCCGAGCACGTGCTGGGTCGCCTCGACGACTACGCGACCCGCTCAGGGTTCGTGATCACGCCGGTCGTCGTCTGGGCCGGCGCAGCGCGCGAGGTCGTGCCGAACGAAGCCGAGGTCGCGAGCATTCACCGCATTCCGCTCACCGAGTTCCTGCGCCCCGACGCGCCGCTGCTGAACCACGTGCGCGGCCACGAGCACCCGGTATTGCGCATGCCGGTCGGCCAGCGCTGGATCGCGGCGCCGACCGCCGCGTTCATCTACCAGTTTCGCGAATGGGTGCTGCTCGGCCGGCCGACGCGTGTCGCGCACTTCGACCAGCCGGTGTTTGCGTGGAAGTGAGTCCACGGCCGTTCAATCGCCAAGACGCTTACCTGGCAAAGCCCACATCAATCCGCGCGTGAGGATCGCAGGCCCGACGGTCAGGTGATCCTCGTCGGCGAAGACTCGCGACTGGACATGCAGGCCGGGATAGCCATGAGACTTGAGCACACGCTCGAACGCGCGCACGTCTTCCACGATGTCGTCCTCACGCCGGCCGCCCGCGCCGCGCGACGCCTTGTTGCCCGCCTCGAGCGAACCCACGGCGAGGAACACGTTTGCCTTCAAGTCGCGGTGCGTCGCTGCATAACTGCGTTCGCGAGAGAACATCACCTTGTCGTCGTACCACAGCGATGGGCTGCCAAGGATGTAGTACTGGAACATCGTCGGTTCCGTCAGCAGCACGTGAACGCCAAACAGGCCGCCGTACGAGTGCCCGGCGAAGACTTTGCGTGTCATGTCCGCGCGATAGTTGTTTGCGACGAACGGAAACACCACGTCGGCAACGAACTGTCGATAGGCCTCGGCTTGCCCGAACGCGGGCAAGGCGCCGGGCTTGTCGGACGACAAGCTCCCGGCGTCGGCACGAACGGTCGGCGTGTAGTCGCGCCGGCGGCTGTACTCCGGCGTGTCGCCTTTCGCGTAGGACAGGCCAACAAGAATGAACTCTTCCAGACCACGGCCGCCGTCGCCGACCCGGCGAGCGATGCTGCGCAAGAGCGGGAACGCATAGTTCGCATCAGTGACGAAGAGCACTGGATAGCGACGATCCGATAGGCCATACGAGGCCGGCAAGCCGATGAACAGCTCGTAGTCGCGCTGCAGGCGTTCGGCCCGCACACTGCGGACTTCGGTGCCATCGAGCACATAAGGCGCGGTCGTGGCGGACGACGCGGCGTTGGCGCAGTTGGCGCCGATGAGGATCAGCGCGGCCCAGCGGCACAGTCCAGTCGGAATCATGTCCCCGTCGGCACCTTCGGCGGCACCAGCATGCCGGTCCGCTCGCGGAACAGCGCAGCACGAGACGCTTCCAGATGCAGCACGAGTCGCACCAGCAACCCCATGGGCTCGACGTATTCGGTGCCGGAGATCACGTAGCCGAGATGGAGCTTGGCGATCAGGACCGCGTTGTTGTGGGCGACGTGCTGCGAACTGATCGCGATGCCGCCGCGCTCGCGCACTGCCTGCTCCATCGACTGCAGCAGCCGGGTGTACAAGCCTTGGCGCCGATAGTCCGGATGCACGGCCGACGAGCCGATGTAGAAACGACCGCCGACCTCGAACCAGCCATGGCTGTAGCCGACGAGGCGGTCGCCGTCGAAGGCGCCGATGCGGATGCGCTCCGGCTGCGGCAAGGACTTGCGAAGCGCACGATGCCGCTCGGCGAGTTCATCGCCGAGCAACGTGTTCAGATGCTGCTGACGCGCGCCGTCGCCGAAGATCGAGTCGACGAACTCGGTGAACGCCGGCTCGTCGAATTGCTCGACGCGACGGATCTCCAGCATCGGGCCCCGAACGATCAACCGCGCGCGTATGCGCGCGGCGCCCTACAGGCCGGCCGCAGCACGAAGTGCCGCAGCCTTGTCGGTCTTTTCCCAGGAGAACTCCGGCTCCTCGCGCCCGAAGTGCCCGTATGCGGCGGTCTTCGAGTAGATCGGCCGCAGCAGGTCCAGCATCTGGATGATGCCCTTGGGCCGCAGGTCGAAGTGCTCGTTGACCAGCGCGGCGATCTTGTCGTCGGAGATCTTGCCGGTGCCTTCGGTGTAGACGGTCACGTTCATCGGCCGCGCGACGCCGATCGCGTACGCGACCTGAATCTGGCATTGCCGCGCCAGGCCGGCGGCGACGATGTTCTTCGCGACATAACGGGCCGCGTACGCGGCCGAGCGGTCGACCTTGGACGGGTCCTTGCCCGAGAACGCACCCCCGCCGTGCGGGCAGGCGCCGCCGTAGGTGTCGACGATGATCTTGCGGCCGGTCAGCCCGCAATCGCCCTGCGGGCCGCCGATCACGAAGCGCCCGGTCGGGTTGATCAGGTACTTGGTGTCCTGCAGCCACTCCTTGGGCAGCACCGGCTTGATGATCTCCTCGATCACGGCCTCGACGAACGGGGCCTTCATCTTCTTCGGCGTCTCGCTCTGGTCGGGGCTGTGCTGGGTCGACAGCACGACGGTGTCGATCGAGTGCGGCTTGCCGTCGACATAACGCATCGTGACCTGGCTCTTCGCGTCCGGGCGCAGGAACGGCAGGCGGCCGTCCTTGCGCAACTGGGCCTGGCGCTCGACCAGGCGGTGCGCGTAGTAGATCGGCGCGGGCATCAGCTCGGGCGTTTCGTCGCAGGCGTAGCCGAACATCAGGCCCTGGTCGCCGGCGCCGGTGTTCAGGTGGTCGTCGCTCGCCTGGTCGACGCCTTGCGCGATGTCGTTGCTCTGCTTGTCGTAGCAGACCATCACCGCGCAGCCCTTGTAGTCGATGCCGTACTCGGTGTTGTCGTAGCCGATGCGCTTGATCGTGTCGCGCGCGACCTGGATGTAGTCGACCGTCGCGTTGGTCGTGATCTCACCGGCCAGCACCACGAGACCGGTATTGGTCAGCGTCTCGGCGGCCACGCGCGAGCGCGGATCCTGTTCGAAGATGGCGTCGAGGATGGCGTCCGAGATTTGGTCGGCGACCTTGTCGGGGTGGCCTTCGGAGACGGACTCGGACGTGAAAAGGAAGTCGTTCGACACTCTTAAACTCCAACAGGTTGCACAACGTTGCGTTGCCGGCCTGTCTGCTTGGAGGGAGCGGCGAACGCTTTAGCGGGATTTGTGGATCGCCCCGCAAGTAGTTCAGTAACTCGGCGATTTGGCCGCGATTATAAGAACATCAGAGCATGTTGAGTCTGTTCCGCTGGCTCGCCCGGCGCCCCCTGTGGCTTCTGCACGCGATCGGCGCGCCGCTGGGCTGGATCACCTATCTGCTGTCGCCGAGCTACAGGCAGCGCTTTCGGGAGAACGTCGCGCAGGCCGGCGTGAGCCCGCGCGACGCACGCCCGGCGATCGGGCATGCGGGCCGCATGGTGATGGAGTCGCCGTATCTATGGCTGCGCCCGGCCGACCAGCCGATCAGGCCGCCAATCGCCTGGAGCGGCGCCGAGCTGGTCGCGCAGGCGTACGCGCAGGGCCGCGGCGTCGTGTACCTGACGCCGCACCTGGGCTGCTTCGAGATCACCGCACAGGCGGTCGCCGAGCGCTTTGCGTCCGAATACGGTCCGCTGACCGTGATGTACCGCCCCGCGCGCAAGGCGCTGCTGCGCGAGGTGATGGACGGCGCCCGCGCGCGCCCCGGCATGATCGCGGTCCCCGCCTCGCTGACCGGCGTGCGGCAGATGATCCGCGCGCTGCGGCGCGGCGAAGGGGTCGGGCTGCTGCCCGATCAGGTGCCGCCCGACGGCATGGGCGTGTGGGCGCCGTTCTTCGGCCGCAAGGCCTACACGATGACGTTGGCGGCGCGGCTGATCCAGCAGACCGGCGCGGTGCCGCTGCTCGTGTGGGGCGAGCGGCTGCCGCGCGGCGCGGGTTTCGCGGTACACATCTCGGCGCTGACTGAGCAATTGCCCGAGGGCAGCGACGAGGCGGCTCAGGCAGAATCCGCCCGGCTCGTGAATCAGGCGATGGAACGCCTGATCCGCGCGCGGCCGGGCCAGTACCTGTGGGGCTACAACCGCTACAAGCTGCCGCGCAAGAACACCGGCTTCGATTGACGACTGTGAAGAAGATGCACGCGCCGCCCGCCACACCGGCGAACGGCGCGCGCGCACCGTAGGCAACAAGGTCAAACGTTGGGAACGCTGGGAACCCGAATCCTGCTCGGCGTGCTGTGGCTGCTGCATTGGCTGCCGCTGCCGGTGCAGGCTGCGCTCGGCCGCGGCATCGGTGCGCTGCTGTACGCGGTGGCCGGCACGCGCCGCCGCATCGCATTGCGCAACCTCGAGCTGTGCCTGCCCGAAAAATCGCCTCGCGAGCGCGAGGCGCTCGCGCGCGAGCACTTCGGCTGGCTGGGGCGCAGCCTGCTCGAGCGCGGCCTGCTGTTCTGGGCCTCGCCGGCGCGGCTGAAGCGGCTGATCCATGTCGAGGGCGACGTCACGCTGGCCGAGCGCAGCGAGCGCCCGGTGATGTGGCTGGTGCCGCACTTCCTCGCACTCGACGTGGCCGGCAGCTCGGTGCTGCTGTACCAGAAGCGTAAAGGCATCTCGATCTACCAGGAGCAGACCAACGAGCTGATGGATGCGGTGGTGCGCCGCGGCCGGCTGCGCCTGGGCAATGCCGAGATCTTCCCGCGCGACAACTCGGCCAAGGCGCTGGTGCGCGCGATCAAGAAAGGCGACGCGTTCTTCAACCTTCCCGACATGGACTTCGGCGAGCGCGACGCCGCGTTCGTGCCGTTCTTCGGCGTGCCGGCCGCGACGCTGCTTGCGCCGTCGCGGCTTGCGCGGGCGCTGAACATGGTGGTGCAGCCGGTGATCGCCGAAACCCTGCCGGGCGGCCAGGGCTATCGCGTGCAGTTCATGCCGGCGTGGGAGCACTTTCCGACCGACGATCCGCTGGCCGACACCGCGGCGCTGAACCGCTGGATCGAGTCCGAGATCCGCAAGAACCCCGCGCAATACCTGTGGGTGCACAAGCGCTTCAAGACACGGCCGAACGGCGAGCCGTCGCTGTACGCGGGGACGTGAGGCCACCCTGCCGGCGTGCAGCCGGCAGGCCGCGCACATAATCGCGGCATCATGAAGCTGCACTTCACGAAGATGCACGGCGCCGGCAACGACTTCGTCGTGCTCGACGCGACGCGCGAGCCGCTGCCGCTGCGCGCCGAGCTGATGCGCAAGCTCGGCGACCGGCGCTTCGGCGTCGGCGCCGACCAGATCCTCGTGATCGAGCCCAGCACCGAGCCGGGCATCGACTTCGGCTACCGCATCTTCAACGGCGGCAGCGGCGACGAGGTTGAGCAATGCGGCAACGGCGCGCGCTGCTTCGTCCGCTACGTGCACGACAAGGGCCTTTCCGACAAGACCACGCTGCGCGTGAAGACGATGAACACGCGGCTCGAGCTGCGGCTGCAGGCCGACGGCCGCGTCACGGTGGACATGGACCGCCCGATCTTCGAGCTCGCGCGCGTGCCGTTCGATCCGACCGGGCTGGCGCCGCGCGAGGTCGACGGCTACGCGCTGTGGCCGCTGGCGCTGCCCGACGGCACGCGCCTCGAGGCCGCGGTGCTGTCGATGGGCAACCCGCATGCGGTCGTCGATGTCCGGCAGTTCGGCGTCGACGATGTCGATGCCGCACCGGTCGAGACCGCGGGCCCCCGCATCCAGCAGCTCGCGTGCTTTCCGCGCGAAGTCAACGTCGGCTTCATGCAGATCGTCGCGCGCGACCGCATCCGGCTGCGCGTCTACGAGCGCGGCGCCGGCGAGACGCTGGCCTGCGGCACCGGCGCCTGCGCGGCGGTCGTCGCCGGCATCCGGCAAGGCTTGCTGGACCACCGCGTGGACGTCGAAGCGCGCGGCGGCCGGCTGACCATCGCCTGGTCGGGCGGCGATGCGACCGTGCTGATGACCGGCGCGGCCGAGACCGTCTTCGAAGGCAACATCGATCTCTGAAAGAGCCGACAACATGAGCACCGTCACCGGCGTGCAGGGCATCACCGAAACCGACATCGCGAACTACCTGGTCAACACGCCCGGGTTCTTCGAGCGCCACGCCGAGCTGCTCGGCACCGTCCAGCTGACCAGCCCGCACGGCCAACGTGCCGTCTCGCTGCAGGAGCGGCAGATGGAAATGCTGCGCGACAAGATCAAGGGGCTGGAGAGCAAGATCGTCGAGATGATCCGCCACGGCCAGGAGAACCTGGTGCTCACCGAGCGGCTGCACCGCTGGACCCGCACGCTGATGCTGACGCCGAACCCCGGCGACCTGCCCGAGGTGCTGGTGCGCGAACTGAAGCACCAGTTCATGATCCCGCAGGCCGGCATCCGCGTCTGGGGCGGCTCGGAGATGTTCGACGGCATGCCGTTCGCGCGTGCGGTCACCGAAGACATCAAGCTGTTCTCGGGAAGCCTGAGCGTGCCGTACTGCGGCGTGAACTCGGGTTTCGAGGCCGCGCAGTGGCTCGAGGAGCCGGCCGGCGTGGCCTCGCTCGCGATGATCCCGCTGCGCGAAGGCGGCAACACCGGCGCGTTCGGCCTGCTGGTGCTGGCGTCGCCCGATGCCACGCGCTACACGGCCGACATGGGCACCGAGTTCCTGAGCCGCGTCGGCGAGATCGCGAGCGCGGCGCTGTCGCGGCTGTTGCCGCCGCGAGGGTAGGCTCGTTGCGCTCGCCGTCCGATCCGTCAGCAGTGCTGGACGACGACCTCGAGCGTCATCTCGAACATCTGACAGTCCAGCGCCGGCTCGCGCCGCGCACGCTGGCGCTGTACCGCGACGCGTTCGCTCGACTGCAGCGCTTCGCGACCAACGCCAAGGTGCCGCTGCGTGCGGTGCAGATGCACCATGTGCGGCGCTGGGCCGCGACCTTGCATGGCCGCGGGCTCGCGCCGCGCAGCATCGCGCTGGTGCTGTCGGCCTGGCGCGGGCTGTACCGCGCGCTCGGGCGCGACGGCGCGGTCGCGGCGAACCCGGTCGACGGCGTGCGTGCGCCGAAATCGGCGAAGCCGCTGCCGAAGGCGCTGGCGGTCGATCAGGCGATCGCGCTGGTCGAGCCGCCGCGCGACGCCTACGCCGCGACCGAAGACCCGGCGCTCGCGGCACGCGACCAGTGCATGATCGAGCTGCTGTACGGTTGCGGGCTGCGCGTGGCCGAGCTGGTCGGACTCGACGTGCGGCCCGGCGAACAGGCGGCCGGCTGGATCGACGCCGACGATGCCAACGCGCACGTGCTCGGCAAGGGCAGCAAGCGGCGCAGCGTGCCGGTCGGCGGACCCGCGTTGCGCGCGCTGGCCGCGTGGCTTGCGCTGCGCCACACGATGGCGAACGCCGACGAGCCGGCCCTGCTCGTCAGCCGGCACGGCACGCGACTGACCGCGAGCCAGATCCGCTCGCGGCTGAAGCAGCGCGCGCTGCGCAGCGGCGTGCCGACCCACGTGCATCCGCACATGCTGCGGCACTCGTTCGCGAGCCACCTGCTGCAGTCCAGCGGCGACCTGCGCGGCGTGCAGGAGCTGCTGGGCCACGCGAACATCACGACGACGCAGGTGTATACGAAGCTGGACTTCGGGCATTTGTCCAAGGTCTATGACGCGGCGCATCCGCGGGCCAGGCGCAAACGATGATGACGACCCTCACCCCAGCCCTCTCCCGATGAAAGTCATCACGCTGCGCGACGGCAAGGAGCGGTCGCTCGAACGCCATCACCCCTGGATCTTCGAGAGCTCGATCGCGAGCGGCAAGGCCGATGCCGGCGAGACGGTGCGCGTGCAGGCCAAGGACGGGCGTTTCCTCGCATGGGCCGCGTACAGCCCGGCCTCGCAGATCCGCCTGCGCGCCTGGAGCTTCGTCGAGAGCGAGCGCATCGACAGCGCGTTCTTCGCGCGCCGCATCGAGCAAGCCGTCGCCGCGCGCTCGCGCCTGCCGATCGCAAGCGATGCGGTGCGGCTGGTCCACGGCGAGGCCGATGGGCTGCCGGGCCTGATCGTCGACCGCTATGGCGACCTGCTGAGCGTGCAGTTCCTGTCGGTGGGCGTCGAACGCTTCAAGGCCTCGATCACAGAGCAGCTGCTGAAGACCACCGGCGTGAAGCGCATCTACGAACGCAGCGACTCGAACGCCCGCACCCTCGAAGGGTTGCCCGAGACCACCGGCTGGCTCAAGGGCAGCGGCGCCACCGAGCTGACGATACGCGAGCACGACTGGAAGCTCACGCTGGACGTGGCCGAGGGCCACAAGACCGGCTTCTACCTGGACCAGCGCGACAACCGCAAGGCCTTCGCCGACGCGGTGCGCCACTACGGCTGCGAGCGCGTGCTGAACTGCTACTGCTACACCGGCGGCTTCAGCGTCGCGGCGCTCGCCGGCGGCGCGCGCGAGGTGACGAGCGTCGACTCGTCGGCGCCGGCACTCGTGCGCGCCGATGCGCATGTGCGGCTGAACGGCTTCGATGCCGCGCGGCACACCGCACTCGATGCCGACGTGAACCAGACGCTGCGCCGCGCGCTCGACGAAGGACAGCGCTACGACGCGATCGTGCTGGACCCGCCGAAGTTCGCACCGACCGTTGCGCATGCCGAACGCGCGGCACGCGCCTACAAGGACATCAACCGCCTCGCGCTGAAGCTGCTGGCACCCGGCGGCGTGCTCTTCACGTTCTCGTGTTCGGGCGGCATCGGTGCCGAGCTGTTCCACAAGATCGTCGCCGGCGCGGCGATCGATGCGAACGTGGACGGCGTGATCGTCGACCGGCTCGGCGCGGCGCCCGACCACCCGATGACGTTGTGGTTCCCGGAAGGCGAGTACCTGAAGGGACTGGCGGTGCTGAAGCGCTAAACTCGCAGCCCGGTCGGCAGTTCACCCAGGCGTCGCCGCGCGGTCCGTCCGCGAGCTAAACCTGCCTCTTCTCTCTCGGTCATCCCGAAACGCTTGCGCACTCCTGCGGCAGCGGCTTGGGCCCGGCAAGTCGGCGACCCCCAGTACCGTGTCGGGTGCACGGTACGCCCCAGGCCGTTGCCCGCACTGAGGAGCTTTCGCCATGGCCCGAGAAGCCACCCCGTTGGTCGTTCAAGACCTGTCGTCCTTTGCTCGCAGCCTCGGCCGCGCGCTCGCCGCGCGCCAAGCCGCGGCGCAAGAGCTGCCCGCGCACGTCGAGCTGCAGAACCTGATCGCCCGCGCTGCCGGTTATCGCAACCTGCAGGCGCTGAAGGCGGCACCGCCCGAGCCGCTGCCGCCGCAGGCCGCGCTGCCGCTGTCGGACAACGCCCGGCGCACCCTCGCGCAGTTCGATGACCACGGACGCCTGGTGCGCTGGCCGACGAAGTTCACGGTGCAGCGCATGGCGATGTGGGTGCTGTGGACCCGCTTCGACCTCAAGCGCCTGTACACCGAGCGCGAGGTCAATGCGATCCTGAAGACAGCGAATGCCTTTGGCGATCACGCGACGCTGCGGCGCGAGCTGGTGAACCACAAGCTGCTGGCACGCAAGAGCGACTGTTCGGAGTACCGCAAGCTGCCGGCCCGCCCGGACGACGAAGTGCGTGCACTGCTGACAGCCTGGCGCTCGCGGCAACAACAACAGCGTCCGCCTTCCTCATGAGGACGAAGGCAGCGGCGGCAGCGCGATCGCGGTCTCGAACTTCGCGCGGTGCACGCTGAAGTACGCCTTCACGTTGCGCACGTTCGCGTCCTGCGTGAACAGCCGCTGCACCAGCGCGTGGTAGGCCGGCATGTCGGGCAGCTGGATCACGAGCATCAGATCCGGGCCCGGAGAGACGCGGTGACATTGCTGCACCGCCGGCTCGGCCAGCGCGCGCGCCTCGAACGCGGCGAGGTGCTCGGCGCCCTGGCGATCCAGGCTGACCTCGGCGAACGCGGTCAGCCCGGCGCCTAGCCGCTGCGGCGACAGGATCGCGACGCGGCGCTCGATCACGCCCGCGTCGACCAGCCGCTTGACGCGGCGCAGACAGGTTGCCGGCGAGATGTGCACGGCCGCCGCCAGGTCGTGATTGGACTGCGATGCGTCGATCTGCAGCCTCGCAAGGATGCGCAGGTCGGTCGCATCAAAGGCGAATGATTCTTTCGAATCTTGTTCCACTATGAATGATTCAATCGATGGCTCGATGGAGAGCTAGATCATTTCATGATTCGATGATTTTCGCCCAATAATTTCATTGACTTCTGCCTACGATGCGCCACCTTTCTGTTTGTTCAGGAGCGCATCCATGTGCGGCATCGTCGGCGCGGTCAGCAAGCGCAACATCGTCCCTATCCTCGTCGAGGGGCTGAAGCGCCTCGAGTACCGGGGGTACGACTCGTGCGGCATCGCAGTCCACCAGGACGGCCAGCTGAAGCGCGTGCGCAGCACCTCGCGCGTCGCCGAGCTGCAGGCCGAGATCGCGCGCGACGGCATCGGCGCCGCCACCGGCATCGCGCACACGCGCTGGGCCACGCATGGCGCGCCGGCGGTGCGCAATGCGCATCCGCACTTCAGCCGCGGTCCCGGCGTGGCGGACGGGGACGAGCCCGCGCTCGGCGGCACCGTGGCGAAGTCGGCCCGTGCGGGCCGGATCGCGCTGGTGCACAACGGCATCATCGAGAACCACGACGAGCTGCGTGCCGAGCTGCAGGCCCGCGGCTACGTCTTCGCGAGCCAGACCGACACGGAGGTCATCGCGCACCTGGTCGACCATCTCTACGACGGCGACTTGTTCGACGCGGTGCAGCGCGCGGTGCCGCGGCTGCGCGGCGCCTATGCGATCGCGGTGTTCTGCCGCGACGAGCCGCACCGCGTGGTCGGCGCGCGCGAAGGCTCGCCGCTGGTCGTCGGCATCGGCATCGACGAGCACGAGGGCGAGAACTTCCTCGCCTCCGACGCGATGGCGCTGGCCGGCGTCACCGACCGCATCGTCTACCTCGAAGAGGGCGACGTCGTCGACCTGCAGCTCGGCAAGCACTGGATCGCCCATCGCAACGGCAGCAGCACCCACGCCGAGTTCAAGCCGGTGCAGCGCGAAGTGCGCATCGTGCAGGCGCACAGCGGCGCGGCCGAGCTGGGCCCGTACCGGCACTACATGCAGAAGGAGATCTTCGAGCAGCCGCGCGCGATCGCCGACACGCTGGACGCCGTGCCCGGCATCTCGCCCGAGCTGTTCGGCGACGGCGCGTACAAGGTGTTCAAGGAAGTCGACACGGTGCTGATCCTGGCCTGCGGCACCAGCTACTACGCGGGCTCGGTCGCGAAGTACTGGCTCGAAAGCATCGCGAAGATTCCGACCAGCGTCGAAGTCGCGAGCGAATACCGCTACCGCGACAGCGTGCCGAACCCGCGCACGCTGGTCGTCACGATCACGCAAAGCGGCGAGACCGCCGACACGATCGCCGCACTGAAGCATGCACGCGCGCTGGGCATGCCGCACACGCTGACGGTGTGCAACGTCGCGACCAGTGCGATGGTGCGCGAATGCGCGTTCTCGTACCTCACGCGGGCCGGCGTCGAGATCGGCGTCGCCTCGACCAAGGCGTTCAGCACGCAGCTCGTCGGCCTGTTCCTGCTGACCCTCGCGCTCGCGCAGGTGCGCGGGCATCTCAACGATGCCGACGAAGCCGCACACCTGAAGGCGCTGCGGCATCTGCCGGTCGCGGTTCAGGCGGTGCTCGCACTCGAGCCGCAGGTGATCGCCTGGGCCGAGGAGTTCGCACGCAAGGAGAACGCCCTCTTCCTCGGCCGCGGGCTGCACTACCCGATCGCGCTCGAAGGTGCGCTCAAGCTCAAGGAGATCAGCTACATCCACGCCGAGGCCTACCCGGCCGGCGAACTCAAGCACGGCCCGCTCGCGCTCGTGACCGCGCAGATGCCGGTGGTCACCGTCGCGCCGAACGACACGCTGCTCGAGAAGCTGAAGAGCAACCTGCAGGAAGTGCGCGCCCGCGGCGGCGAGCTGTTCGTGTTCGCCGACGCCGACACCAAGATCGAATCGAGCGACGGCGTGCACGTGATCCGCATGCCCGAGCACTACGGCGCGCTGTCGCCTATCCTGCACGTCGTGCCGCTGCAGCTGCTCGCTTATCACACGGCCTGCGCGCGGGGGACGGATGTGGACAAGCCGCGGAATTTGGCGAAAAGCGTGACGGTGGAGTGAACGACGGACGCCTGGAGACGTGTGTCGTGCCCCTCTCGCGATTCAGGCAAGCACACACGCGGGCTATTCCGAAAGCAGCAAAAACCGATTGCCGCGATGCGCCTTTTTCGATTCGGGCACGCCGACTAGATTGACTGCATGGGTCTGCACGACGCGACCCACCAACCCAGTCGGAGAATTCACATGCATCCTCTGCGCAAGCTACGCGAATCCGGTAGCTCGACACCCGCCCAGGTGAGCACCTTGCTTGCCGAGAACGTCGTGTTCAACAGCCCGATCCTCGCGCGGCCGATCGCCGGACGCGAAGCCGTTGCGGCGATCTTCGCCCAGTCGAGCTCGACGCGAGGCAGCGGACGCTACACCGCCGAGTCCAAGATCGATGACCGCACCACCTTCCTGCGCTGGGAGGGGACCATCGAGGGCCGCAAGCTCGAGAGCCTGGAAGTGATCACGGACAACGAGGAAGGGCTGATCGTGGAGCGCACGATCGCCATGCGGCCGTATCCCGCGGTGAAGCTGTTTCGCGACGCCATGCACGCGTCGCTCAAGGACAAGTTGCCGCCGGATGTGTGGGACTATCCGACGCCGTAACCGGGCCGCGATGAAAGCGCCACCTCCGCCCCACGCCGCAGATCCTCCGTGGTCTCGCCGCGTCCATCGGGCCGCCAGCCGGGCGGCTTGATCAGGTAGCCCCAGGCCTCGCGCAGCGAGCCTGCGCTTCGCAGGTCGCGCCACAACGCACGCCATTGATCGAACTCGACCACCAGCAGGTTGTAGCTGGTCATCGGCTTGACCAGGCCGAATCGGCATGGCGTGTCGGGCCGCTCGGCGATGTAGGTGCCGAACAGCCGGTCGAACACGATCAGCACGCCGCCGTAGTTGCCGTCCAGGTATTCGAGATTCGAGGCGTGGTGCACGCGATGCGCGGAAGGCGTGTTGAG
>DATCSE010000449.1:0-11562 GCA_036568605.1 Burkholderiaceae bacterium
GGCCTGCGGCTCGCGCTTGCGCGTGAAGCGCACCCGCACGCGCAGCGTGCGCTGCTTCTCGCCGGAGCGCGAGCCGGCCGCCGGCGCGCCGACCGGGTCGACGAACTGCAGCACGATGTCGCGTCCGGCCTCGGGCCAGGTCGCCTCGACGAACGCCTGCTCGACGGCCTTGACCAGCGCACTCCACGCCTCGACGCCGCGCAGCTGGAACGGTGCCGGCCGGCTCAAGCCGTTCGGTGCGAGCAGGCGGCGCGCGGCCGGGTTCGCGGCGCGCACGCGGCCGCGCCGGTCGACGACCAGCACGCCGTCCTGCATCTCCTCGATCACGAGCCGGTTCAGCTGGGCCTGCTGGCGCGCCATCTCCATGCTGCCGCGCGCGCTCGATTCCTCGCGCGCGAGCCGCACCGCGAGCTCGCCGGCCAACACCGTGATCACGAAGAAACCGGCGCCCGCGAGCGCCGCCTGCGCGAGCTGCTGCGCGCTGTCGCCGCCGTGCCCGCCGGTGAACCATGCGACCGTGAGCAGCACCAGCGTCACGGCCGCCGCGGTGGCCAGCGCCAGGCGGCGCGGCGTCAGCACGCCGGCCATCAGCACCGGCAGCACGAGCAGCGCGACGTAGTTGAAGTTCGACGCCAGCGACAGCATGTGCAGCGCCGAGAAGCAAACCAGGTCGGCACCGATCGTGACGCCCCACTGCACGCCGTTGAGCCGGTTCACCGGCCGTGCGATCGCATGCGGCCGCACATGCGGCAGCAGCCACAGCGTGAACGCCAGCACCGCGTAGATCAAGCTGACCGCGATCGCCGGATAACTCGGCCGAACGCCGAACAGGCCGCCGCCCGCGACCGCCGCCAGCAGCGCGATGCCGAGCGCCGCGCGCGCCGCGACAAACACCCGGTAGATGCGCTCGAACGCGGCCTGCCCGGTCTCGATCAGGCGTGCGGCCTGGCGCGCCAGAAAGCGCGAATCCTCGCTGGAGGCGGAGCCGTCGCCGCCGTCCAGACCAAGACCATGGAATTCACCGCCCGATGGCCGCGCATCGCCCGCGAAGCCCGACACGAACGCCGAATCGCCGGGGATGGGGTTGCGCAGATCGTCCTCGCGCAGCTGCGTGTCCTCGATCGGCGCGAACGCCCCGAACCACGATTCCTCCTGCGTGATCGGGCGACGCGCACGGCGCCGGTCGGCAACGCGGCGCTCGGTGGTTCGGGTCCAGGGCTGCTGCTGTGGTGGTGATTCGCTCAACTCGGTCCGTCTCCCTCGTCCGGGGTTCTAGTGTCCTGTCCCACTGATAACTGGCATCGGCCCGCCCCGCAGGGGTTCGACCAGATGGCGCCCTCGCACGCCTTCGCCAAGGGGCTGGTACCGCCCGGTATCAGCCCCTTGGCGAAGCCGCACGATCATCACCATCTGGTCGAATCGAAATGTCAGTTATCAGTGGGACAGGACACTAGCTTGCTTCAGCGCACCGGATGTTGCTGTTCGTACGCCGCGCGATGCGCCTCGCCGCAGAACACGCCGCCGCGGCCGGGCAGCGCTTCGTCGCGCGGCAGGTGCACGCCGCAGTGCGCGCAGACCAGCATCGGTTGCGGCGGCTCCGGCCCGCCGCGGCGCGGCGCGGCATCATCGGCATCGCCGCGGGCGCGCCGCGCCAGGCCGCGCAGCATCAGCAACAGCACGGCCAGCAGCAGGATCACGAGCAGGAATTTCATCGCGGCGTCACTCGCCTACTCCATCGATCGCTGGCTCATATCGTCGGCGCGCGATGCAGCACGACCTCGAGCACGAAGCGCGAGCCCACATAGGCAAGCAGCAACAGCGCTGCGCCGGCATACAGCCAGCGCGTCGCGGCCGGCCCGCGCCAGCCGAACAGCCGGCGACCGGACAGCAGCGCCGCGAACACCAGCCAACCCAGCATCGAGAACACGGTCTTGTGATCCCAGCGCCACGGGTTCGCGAACCAGGCGCCGAGCAGCAGCGCGGCCGACAGCACCGCAAAGCCCGCCGCGACGAAGCGGAAGGTCATGCGCTCCAGTCGCAGCAGCGGCATCCCGGCCGCCGCACCGGCGCTGACCGCGGCAGCCGAACGCATCTGTCGCTCGGCGCGGTTCAGCATCGCCGCATGCAGCACCGCCGCGCCGAACAAGCCGTACGACGCAAGCCCGAGCGCCCAGTGCAGCGGCGCCCACGGCGACGGCGCCTGCGGCCGCAACTCGCCCGGGAAGCCCCAGGCCAGCACGACGACGACGACGCCCAACAGCGCCAGCCCACGCCGCACGCCGGGCAGCGGCACGAGCCGGCTCTCGACGACATAGACCGCGAGCACCAGCCACACCGTCATCGACAGCGCGGGCGCGAAGCCGAAGCGCGCGCCGATCAGCGGACTGCCGATGCCGGCCACGTCGACGACGATCGCGATTGCGTGCGCCGCCCAGCCGACCAGCAACGCGATGCGATTGCCGCCCATCAGCCGCTCGCCCGGCAGCGCCGCGATGGCATAACCGAGCAGCGCGACGACGCTCGCCGCCGCGAGCGCGGCGCCGGCGGCACCGGCGTGTTCGCCCGCGGAGCCCAACGATAGAATCATTCTCACAGTGTACTTTCGCGTTCCGCGTCGGATGGGTCCGAGCGCCACGCACCCGTAGTTCCGATGGCTTCTGCTCTCACCGACCGGCTCAGCCGGCTCGTCAAGACGATGCGCGGCCAGGCCCGCATCACCGAAGACAACGTGCAGGACATGCTGCGCGAAGTGCGCATGGCGCTGCTCGAGGCCGACGTCGCATTGCCGGTCGTGCGCGACTTCATCGCACGGGTCAAGGACAAGGCGCTGGGCGCCGAGGTCGTGGGCTCGCTGTCGCCCGGCCAGGCGCTGGTCGGCATCGTGCACAAGGAGCTGGTCGCGACGATGGCCGGCAACGAGATCGGCGGCGTTGTCGAGATCAACCTCGCCACCCAGCCGCCGGCCGTGATCCTGATGGCCGGCCTGCAGGGCGCCGGCAAGACCACGACGACCGCGAAGCTCGCGAAGCACCTGATCGAGAAGCGCAAGAAGAAAGTGCTGACGGTCTCGGCCGACGTGTACCGGCCCGCGGCGATCGAGCAGCTGAAGGTCGTCACGAAGCAGGCCGGCGCCGAGTGGTTCGCGTCGCACGCCGGCGATGCGCCGCTCGCGATCGCGCAAGCCGCGCTCGATCACGCGAAGCGCCACTACTTCGACGTGCTGCTGGTCGACACCGCGGGCCGCCTCGCGATCGATGAAACGCTGATGAAGGAGATCCGCGAGTTGCACGCGGCGCTGAAGCCGGTCGAGACGCTGTTCGTCGTCGACGCGATGCAGGGCCAGGACGCGATCAACACCGCGAAGGCCTTCAAGGAGGCACTGCCGCTGACCGGCATCGTGCTGACCAAGACCGACGGCGATTCGCGTGGCGGTGCTGCGTTGTCGGTGCGCCAGGTGACCGGCGCGCCGATCAAGTTCGCCGGCATCAGCGAGAAGATCGACGGGCTCGAGGTGTTCGACGCGCAGCGCCATGCCGGCCGCGTGCTGGGCATGGGCGACATCGTCGGGCTGGTCGAGGAGGTGCAGAAGGGCGTCGACCTCGCGGCGGCGCAGAAGCTGGTCGAGAAGGTCAAGGCCGGCGACAGCTTCGACCTGAACGACTTCCTCTCGCAGCTCTCGCAGATGAAGAAGATGGGCGGGCTCGCCGGCCTGATGGACAAGCTGCCGACGCAGATGATGGGCGGCAAGGCCGCGAACGTCGGCCAGGCCGAGATGGACCGCGCCGAGCGCGACATGCGCCGGATGGAAGGCATCATCTGCTCGATGACACCGCTCGAGCGCCGCAAGCCCGAGTTGCTGAAGGCCACGCGCAAGCGCCGCATTGCGCAGGGCGCCGGCGTGCAGGTGCAGGACGTGAACCGCCTGCTCAATCAGTACGAGCAGATGCGCGACATGATGAAGAAGATGAAGGGCGGCGGCATGATGAAGATGATGAAGCGGCTCGGCGGCATGAAGGGCTTTCCCGGCGCAGGGGGTCTGCGATGAGCGGGCCGCTGCTGATCGCCCTCGGGGCGATCCTGGTGATCCTGCTGGGCTGGTGGTTCCTGCGCCAGCGCGGCGCGGGCGGCGCCACGAAGTCGTCCGACGACGACAATGCCGAGCGGCTCGACACGGTCGTCGCCTGGCCGCCGCAGGCCACGCGCGTGCTGACGACGCAGGAGCGCACGCTGCAGGCCACGCTGACCCGGGCGCTGCCCGACCACCTGGTGCTCGCCCAGGTGCCGCTCGCGCGTTTCATCAAGGTGCCCAAGCGGCATTCGTATGCCGAGTGGCTGCGCCGGCTCGGCTACCAGTCGGTCGACTTCGTCGTCTGCGACGCCGGCTCCCACGTGGTCGCGGCGATCGAGCTGCAGCCCACCGCGAGCGAGATGAACGAGCGCGCCCGCAAGCGGCTCAAGCGCATCTCGCGCACGCTGAAGGCCGCACAGATTCCGTTGCATGTGTGGTCGGAAGGCAATCTGCCGAATGCCGAGGCGGTGCGCGACGCGATCCTGCCGAAGCCGGCCGCGCCGTTCGCGACGGGGACGGATGCGCCGCAGGCACCGGTCGTGCGCGACGTGCCGACCTTGTCGACCGCCGCGAAGCCCGGCACGGTGCGCAACCCGTTCGACGACAGCCAGCGCGACTCGAGCCAGGACGAACTGATCGAAGCACCGCCGTCGACCTGGTTCGACGACCTCGATTCGGGACCGACGCCGTTGCCGCCGGCCTCGGGGTCGTCCAACAAGCCGAAGCGCTGAACGCGCGCTGTTCGGCCACGTTCAGCCGAGCAGCGCCTGCGCGAACTCGCGCGCCCGGAAGGTCTGCAGGTCTTCCAGCTTCTCGCCGACGCCGATGAAGTAGACCGGAATGGCCGCACCGCCGTTGCGGGCGCGCTCGCGTCCCCACAACGCGATCGCGGCGAGCACGCCGCCCTTCGCGGTGCCGTCCAGCTTGGTCACGATCAGGCCGGTGAGCTGCAGCGCGGCGTCGAACTGCTGGGCCTGCGCCAGCGCGTTCTGCCCGGTGTTGCCGTCGACGACCAGCAGCACCTCGTGCGGCGCGCCGTCCTGCGCCTTCGCGATCACGCGGCGGATCTTCTTCAGCTCTTCCATCAGGTGCGCCTGCGTCGTCAGCCGCCCCGCCGTGTCGGCGATCACCACGTCGCAGCCGCGCGCCTTGCCGGCGATGACGGCATCGAAGGTCACCGCGGCCGGGTCGCCGCCTTGCTGGCTGACGATCTCGACCTCGCCGGCAGCGCTCGCGCCGGCGCCGGCGCTGCGCGCGGCCTCGGCGCGATCGGCCCAGACCGCGAGCTGCTCGCGCGCCGCAGCGCGGAACGTGTCGGCCGCCGCGAGCAGCACCTTCTGGCGCGCATCGGCCAGATGACGCGTGAGCTTGCCTATCGTCGTCGTCTTGCCGGCACCGTTGACGCCGACGACCATCATCACGGTCGGCGATTGCTGCCCGACCCGCAGCGGCTGTTCGAGCGGCGCGAGCAGCTCGGCGATCGCATCGGCGAGCAATGCCTTCACGGCCGCGGGATCGGTCGCCTTCGCTTCCTTGACGCGGCGCTTCAGATCGCCGAGCAGGAACTCGGTCGCCTTCACGCCGGCATCGGCCATCAGCAGTGCGGCCTCGAGGTCCTCGTACAGCGAGTCGTCGATCTTCGTGCCGGTGAAGACCTGCGTGATCGTCGAACCGGTCTTGCGCAGGCCGCCGCGCAGGCGATCCATCCACGAGCGGCGCTGCGGCTCGGCCGCGGACTCGGCCGGCGGTTGTTCGGCGGCCAACGGTGCGGCTGCCGCCGATTCGGCAATCTGCGGCGCAGCCTCTTGAGGCAACACACGCGCAGCAGGCGGCTCGACGACTGGCGGCGGCGGTGAAGGAGGTGGTGCCGCAACGGCCGGCTGCGCAGGCGGTGGCGCCTCGGCAGCCGGCTTTTTCTTGAAGAAGCTGAACATCGAACGCAGGCGTGACCAGCGGCCCGCCGAAACGAAGAAGGATGGAGGTGAGCGGGCAGCGAGCCGCGCGACGTTATAATTATCGGCTCAGGCGCTTTAGCTCAGTCGGTTAGAGCGACGGAATCATAATCCGCAGGTCCGGGGTTCGAGTCCCTGAAGCGCCACCAAACAGATCGGAAAAGCCTTGCCGGCGCCTAGCCCGCAAGGCTTTTTTCATCGGCATCGCGTGCCGCCGCTACGGCACGAACCGATAGCCGATCCCGATCTCGGTGACGAAGTGCTGCGGCCGCGACGGATCCGCTTCGAGCTTGCGCCGCAGATTGGTCATGAACACGCGCAGGTAGTGCGAGTGCTCGACGTGCGTGCCGCCCCAGACGTTGCGCAGCAACTGCCGGTGCGTGAGCACGCGGTTCGGGTGGTGGACCAGGTGCGTCAGCAGCTTGAACTCGATAGGCGTCAGGTGCACCGGCTCGCCCGCGCGCAGCACGATGCGCCGCTCGAGGTCGATGTTGACGTCGCCGAACGCGATCTCCTGCGACTTGGCCCCGGCCTCGCCGCTGCGCCGCCGCAGCTGCGCGCGGACGCGGGCGAGCAGTTCGGCGCGGCCGAACGGCTTGGTCAGGTAGTCGTCGGCGCCGGCATCCAGCGCATTGACCTTCTCGGTTTCCGCGGTGCGCGCCGAGAGGATGATCACCGGCGCATCGGTCCAGCCGCGCAGGTCGCGGATGAAGTCGACGCCATCACCGTCGGGCAGCCCGAGGTCCAGCACGACCAGGTCGGGCTGGCGCGTGCCGGCCTCGACGGCCGCGGTCTTCAGGTTCCCGGCCTCGAACACCTCGAGGCCTTCGCCTTCGAGCGCCAGCTTCACGTAGCGCCGGATCTCGGCTTCATCCTCGACGACCAGCACGCGTGCCGCGCTCACCGGCCAGTCTCCGCTTCGGGCAGCACGGCCGTCTCGTCCAGGCCCAGCCCGGCGGGCATGCCGGGCGGCTCGCCCCGCGGCAAGCGCAACGTGAAGCGCGCGCCGCCGCTGTCGGCGGGCGTAGCCGGCCGCGTGCTGCCTTCTATCGTGCCCTCGTGCGCCTGCGCGATCGCGCGGCAGATCGCGAGGCCCAGGCCCACGCCCGGGGTCGCGCTCTCCTTGCTGCCGCGCTCGAACTTCTTGAACAGCTCCTCCTCGCGGCCCTTGGGCAGGCCGGGCCCATGGTCGTCGACCCACAGCTCGATCGCCTCGGAGCCGGCGCGCGCGCCGATCTCGATCGGGGTGCCCGGCGGCGCGTACTTCGAGACGTTCTCGAGCAGGTTCACCAGCAAGCGCTCGATCAGCACCGCGTCGATGTCGACCAGCGGCAGATCCTGCGGCAACTCGACGCGGATGGCGCGGCCTTCGAGCACATCGGCCATCACGTGCAGCGCGCTGCCGACCACTTCCTCCAGCGGCTGCCACTGCCGGTTCAGCTTCACGGTGCCGGACTCGAGGCGCGCCATGTCCAGCAGATTGGTCACCAGCAGGCTCATGCGCGTGGCCGCGTCGCGCATGGCTTGCGCGATCCTGGCCTGCTGCCCGCTCAGCGGCGGTTGCGCCAGGCTCATCGAATCGGCCATCGCCATCAGCGTCGCGAGCGGCGTGCGCAGGTCGTGCGAGATCGCCGCGAGCAGCGAGTTGCGCAGCCGCTCCGACTCCATCTGCACCGTGCTGCTCTGCGCGACGTCGACGTAGTGCACGCGCTCCAGCGCGATCGCGACCAGCGACGCGCAGGTGTCGAGCTGGCGCCGCTGCTCGGGCACCAGCAGGCGGTCGGGCTGCGTGGGCTGCACCGCGAGCACGCCGCGTATGCGCATCGGCGCGCGCAGCGGCAGGTACAGCACCGGGCTGGCGGGCAACGTGTCGGTGCCGAAGCCGGCCGCCTCGCCGCGGTCGTAGCTCCAGCGCGCGATGCTGCGGTCCACGGTGGAGGCCTGCTCGATCGGGCCCGCCGGGCTCGCGATGCCGAGCTGCTCGTCCAGCCCGGCGACCAGCAGCGACACGCGCGCCTGGAACTGCGACTGGACAAAACGCGCCGCGATGTCGGCGATCTGCTCGGTCATCAGTGCACCCGACAGCTCGCGCGACATCTCGTACAGCGCCCGTGCCCGCTCCTCGCGCGACGACGCGACGCGCGCCTGGAACTTCAGCCCCGCGGTGAGCTGCCCGACGATCAGCGCCACCGCGAGCATCACGACGAAGGTCACGAGGTACTGCGCGTCGCTGACCGCGAACGTGAAGCGCGGCGGCACGTAGAAGAAATCGAACGACGCGACGCTGACGAACGCGGCGAGCACCGCCGGCCCGCGGCCCCAGCGCAGCGCGACCGCGATCACCGCGATCAGGAACAGCATCACGATGTTCGTGAGCTCGAGACGGCCCGACAGCGGCGCGGTCAGCGCGGTCGCGGCGGCGCAGACCGCGAGGCTCCAGCCGTACGAAGCCCACGGCAGCGGCGGCGGTGCCGAGTCCGCGCTCTTCACGCCGCGGCGGGTCGACGGCAGCGCGACCTGCACCACGTCGAGGTCGTCGGCGGTGCGCCCCAGCACCTCGGTCAGCGTGCGCCGCCAAGGCGGCCAGCGCCGCTGCGGCCGGCGCCCGAGGATGACCTTGGAGAGGTTGTGCTCGCGCGCATAACGCACCAGCGCATCGACCACCGACGGGTTGGACAGCGTCTCGGTCTGCGCGCCCAGGTCGTGCGCGAGCTTGAGCACGCGCAGCACGCGCTGGCGCGCCGCATCGGGCAGGCGCTGCAGCGCCGGCGTCTCGACGTAGACGGCATGCCACGGCACGTCGAGCTGGGTCGCGAGGCGCAATGTCGCGCGCATCAGCAGCTCGCTGTCCTCGTCGGGCGAGACGCCGACCAGCAGCGCCTCGCGCGTGCGCCACACCGGCTGCACCGATGCGTTGCGCCGATACTCCAGCACCTGGTCG
Source organism: Burkholderiaceae bacterium (assembly GCA_036568605.1). Lineage (GTDB taxonomy): Bacteria > Pseudomonadota > Gammaproteobacteria > Burkholderiales > Burkholderiaceae_C > DATCSE01. The sequence goes on from DATCSE010000449.1 coordinate 8,963, forward strand.
TCGACGCGGTCGGCGGTGCGGCGCAGCGCCAGCTCGCGCAGCGCGATCAGGTTGCCTTTGCGGAAGAAGTTGCGGACCGCCGTCTCGGCCTGCTGCGCGAGGTACACCTTGCCCTGCCTGAGTCGCAGCAGCAGCTCGTCGGGCGGCAGGTCGACGATGACCACCTCGTCGGCCTCGTCGAACACAGGGTCGGGCACCGTCTCCCAGACCCGGATGCCGGTGATGCCGGACACCACGTCGTTCAGGCTGTCGAGATGCTGCACGTTCATCGTGGTCCACACATCGATGCCGGTGTTCAGCAGCTCCTCGACGTCCTGCCAGCGCTTCGGGTGCCGCGACCCGGCGGCGTTCGAATGCGCCAGCTCGTCGACCAGCACGAGGCCGGGACGGCGCTCGAGTGCCGCGTCGAGATCGAACTCGCGCAGCGCGTGGCCGCGGTACTCGATCGCCTTGGGCGGCAGGCGCGGCAGTCCGTCGAGCAGCGCTTCGGTCTCGCTGCGGCCGTGCGTCTCGACCACGCCGACCAGCACGTCGACGCCCTGCTGCCGCGCGGCCCGCGCGCCGGCCAGCATCGCGTAGGTCTTGCCGACGCCGGCCGAGGCGCCGAAGAAGATCTTCAGCTTGCCGCGACGTGCTTGCGCTTCTTCCTGCTGCACGCGCGCCAGCAACGCATCGGGGTCGGGGCGATCGGGGTCGGTCATGAATGCAGCGTGCGCTCAGCCTTGTGTCGCGGCGGCGTCGAGCGCCAGGTTCAATTCGAGCACATTGACGCGCACCTCGCCGAACAGGCCGAACAGCCGGTCCTCGGTGTGCTCGGCGATCAAGCGGTTCATGACGTCGGGCGCGAGACCGCGCACGCGCGCGACGCGGGCGGCTTGATAACGCACCGCGGCGACGCTGACATGCGGGTCCAGGCCGCTGGCCGATGCGGTCACCAGGTCCACCGGCACCGCGGCCGTGTTGCCCGGATCGGCGGCCTTCAGCGCGTCGAGCCGGCCCTTGACCGCGTCGATCAGCGCCGGGTTCAGCGGCCCCAGGTTCGAGCCGCCCGAGTTGGACGCGTTGTACGGCATCGGCGAGGTCGCCGACGGGCGGCCCCAGAAGTACTTCGGGTCGCTGAAGTTCTGGCCGATCAGCGACGAGCCGACCGGCTTGCCGTCCTTCAGGATCAGGCTGCCGCTGGCCTGCTTCGGGAACGCCGCCTGCGCGAGGCCGGTGACCAGTGCCGGGTACAGCAGCCCGGTGACGACGCTCATCAGCACGAACAGGCTGACGGCGGGGCGAATCAGAGTTTTCATGATGCTCAGCAGATGGGAACAGCGGTTCTTCAGGCCATGCCCAGTGCGGCGATGACGAGGTCGATCAGCTTGATGCCGATGAACGGCACGATCACGCCGCCCAGGCCGTAGACCAGCAGATTGCGGCGCAGCAGCGCGGCCGCGCCGACGGCGCGGTACTGCACGCCCTTCAGCGCCAGCGGGATCAGGAAGACGATGATCAGCGCGTTGAAGATCACCGCCGACAGGATCGCCGAGTTCGGGCTTGCGAGGTGCATCACGTTGAGCGAGCGCAGCGGCGGGTAGGTGCCGACGAACGCGGCCGGGATGATCGCGAAGTACTTCGCGACGTCGTTGGCGATGCTGAAGGTGGTCAGCGAGCCGCGCGTGATCAGCATCTGCTTGCCGGTCTCGACCACCTCGATCAGCTTGGTCGGGTTGCTGTCCAGGTCGACCATGTTGCCGGCCTCCTTCGCGGCCTGCGTGCCCGAGTTCATCGCCACCGCGACGTCGGCCTGCGCGAGCGCCGGCGCGTCGTTGGTGCCGTCGCCGGTCATCGCGACCAGCCGGCCTTCGGCCTGGTGGCTGCGGATCAGCTCGAGCTTCTGCTCGGGCGTGGCCTCGGCGAGGAAGTCGTCGACGCCGGCTTCGGCCGCGATCGCCGCGGCGGTCAGCCGGTTGTCGCCGGTGACCATCACGGTCTTGATGCCCATGCGGCGCAGCTCGGCGAAGCGCTCCTTGATGCCGCCCTTGACGATGTCCTTCAGCTCGACCACGCCCAGCGCCTGCGTGCCGTCGCTGACGACCAGCGGCGTGCTGCCGCGCCGCGCGACCTCGTCGACCGTGGCCTGCAGCACCTGCGGGAACCTGCCGCCCAGCGTCTGCACGTGCTTGCGGATCGCGTCGGCCGCGCCTTTGCGGACCTGGCGCACGGTGGCGAGCGCGGTCGCGGCATCGTTGGCCGCCAGCTCGCGGCTGCCGGCGACGTCGACGCCGCTCATGCGCGTCTGCGCCGAGAAGTGGATGAAGCTCGCGCCCAGCGCCTGCAGGTCGCGCTCGCGCAGGTTGAACTTCTGCTTCGCGAGCACGACGATGCTGCGCCCTTCCGGCGTCTCGTCGGCCAGCGAAGCGAGCTGCGCTGCATCGGCCAGCTCGCTCTCCTTCACGCCCGGTGCCGGCAGAAACGCCGAGGCCTGGCGGTTGCCCAGCGTGATCGTGCCGGTCTTGTCCAGCAGCAGCACATCGACGTCGCCGGCCGCCTCGACCGCGCGGCCCGAGGTCGCGATCACGTTGGCCTGCATCATGCGGCTCATGCCGGCGACG
>DATCSE010000450.1:0-13742 GCA_036568605.1 Burkholderiaceae bacterium
GAAGAGAGCGTGCGGCTCGCGGTGCAGACCGGCGTCGCCGGCCTGTCGATCGAGGACTCGACCGGCGATGCCGCGGCGCCGCTGTTCGCGCTCGATGATGCGGTCCAGCGCATTCGCGCGGCGCGGCGCGCGATCGACGCGGCCGGCGGCGACACGCTGCTGGTGGGGCGTGCCGAATGCTTCCTGGTCGGCCGCCCGGATCTGGCCGAGACCATCGAACGGCTGCAGGCCTATGCGCAGGCCGGCGCCGATTGCCTGTACGCGCCGGGCCTGCGCAGTCGCGAGCAGATCGCGGCGGTGGTCGCCGCGGTCGCACCCAAGCCGGTCAACCTGCTGATCGGCTGGGCCAGCGATTTGACGCTGGCCGACGCGGCCGCGCTGGGCGTGCGTCGGGTCAGCGTCGGCGGCGCGCTGGCGCGCTCCGCCTGGGGCGGCTTCATGCGCGCGGCCCGGCGGATCGCCGAAGACGGCCGCTTCGACGGGTTCGCCGATGCGGCGTCAGGCCAGGAGCTGAACAGCTTCTTCCAAGCCGATCGTGCATAACGCGAAACCGGCTGAAACAGTCGTGCCTCACGCGGCCCCGGCGCTTCAGTTGCCGGAGCGCCTGCCGAAATCCATCTCAATCGACTTGAACATAAGGGAGATGGCGTGACGACGAAACAGCGGACTCGACTCTCGGCATTGCGCGACCCGATCCGCGTGTTGCGGGCTTTCGAGAACAGAGAGCTGCCGATGGACGCGACCGAGTACCTGCTCTCGTCGCGACGCGTCGATGCCGCGTTGCGCGAGATGGGCGTCGTCGAGCTGATCGCGCTGGCGCGGGGAATGAAGCCGGTGGTCTCGCAGCTCGCCGAGAACGTTCTGATCGAACGCGGCGCCGATCATCTGATCGAGAACGCCCCGACGCGCGCGGTCGCGCGGCTCGCGACCGAGGCGCTGCTGCTGCGCCTCTGAAGCAACGACAACGGCAAGGGATGTCGGCGGCGCGCTCAGGCGCGCTGGCGAACGCGTGCGCGTACAAGGCGCGGCTGGCTGGTGGCCCAGCAGACCTCCAGCGTCCAGCTTCCGATGGCGACCAGCAGCCAGCCGGGCATCGGTTGGTAGCAGTCGACGTGGAAGGGCGAGCGCTTGCCGTACAGGCCGTTCGATACCGAGAACTTCACCATCATGATCTCCCTGTGCGATGCGTCAGCCTCGATCGTCACGAGGCCGGCCCGTACTCGCCATGCCCTGAATAGGGGACTGTTGTACGAACGCGCCGCGCGCTCCGTGATGCACGACGCAAATCGCAAGCCACCTCGCAGCGAAGACCAGGTGGAGACGGAGGGGTGGTTGGAGACGGTGCCGGCAGCGACTCACCTTCCGGACTGTTCGGCGTAGGGTTGGGTTTATGCGCCTCGCCACCGTCGTGTGGACTCTAGGCCGCCGGTCCCACGGTTTCGATCCCTTACCTCAGGGATTTCGCCGCTAGCATCGGCGCGCGCCGCCGCCTCTGTGCGTTCTTGCGCGCTTTCTTCGCCGCTTGGTCCATGACCCGTACCCAACGTCGCTTCGCGATAGCCGCCACGACTTTGCTGGCGCTTGCGCTGCTCGTCTTCATCGCGCTGCAGGTGGCGGTGCGGCAATTGCGTGCGCACATCGAAGCGGCACTCGGCCCGCGTGCGAGCATCGGTGCGATCGACGCCGGCTGGAGCGGCGTCGACGTGATCGATCTGCGCATCAAGGCGGCGCCCGGCTGGCCGGCCGACGACGAGCTGCGGGCGCGCCGCGTGCAGGTGCAACCCGATCTGCGCAGCCTGTTCGGCGGATCGTGGCGCATCGCGACCGTCCGGGTCGAGGACGGGTATGTCTCGGCGCTGCGCACGCGTGCCGGCAAGACGCGCGTGCTGCCCGCGCTGCTCGAGGAGCCGCGGGGCCACGATCCAGCCGAGGCAGCGTCCAGCACCGGTGCGCTGCCGCGGGTCGAGATCGGCCGTGTCGAGCTTGCCGGCACGCGGCTGGAGTTCTTCGACGCATCGGTGCGCCAGCCGGCACTGAAGCTGCGTGTCGAGCAGCTCGACGCGGAGGTCTCGCACCTGGTGCTGCCGGCGCTGGACGAAGCGATCGAGCTGCACGTGGCCGGCGTCTTCAAGGGCGTGCACCACGACGGCCGGGTCGGCCTCGACGGACGCTACACGCCGGCCACCCACGATGCGGACCTGACGCTGCGCTTTGCCGGCGTCGATCTGGTGGCGCTGCAGCCCTATCTGCTGAAGGTCGCCGAGACCGGCGTGCGTCGCGGCACGCTGGACCTCGATCTCCGCGCGGCCGTCCAGCACAACCGGCTGCGCGCACCCGGCACGCTGGTGCTGACCCACCTCGAGCTCGCGACCGACGGCGGCGCGCTCGCGACGTTCGCCGGCGTGCCGCGCAAGGCCGTGCTCGCGGCCATGACCGACAAGGGCAAGCTGGACGTCAAGTTCACGCTCGATGGGCGTCTCGACGACCCGTCGTTCTCGCTGAACGAGAACCTCGCGACGCGGGTCGCATCCGGCCTGGCTGAAAGCCTGGGGGTCAGCCTCTCGGGCGTCGTGAAAGGCCTGGGTAACGTCGTCAAGGGATTGTTCGGGCGATAGCGGACCATGCCGCCCCGGCCCGCACCTCCCGTGCCCCGCGAGCCCGAGGATCCGCCCGGCCAAAGGCCGAGCCCGACGTGTAACTTTACCGGGCACCTCGCGGCACCGGAAAAGGGGCGGGGAATATACTCCGACCGTCGTTTGCTCGAATTTCAGGCAGGGCGCCGGAAGCAAGATGGCACGGGGCGATCCGCTGGGATGGCCCAAGGTAAAAGGGGTCGTACATGGGTGCCAAACTCAAGGTCGCGGGGTGGATCACCGTCGGCGCGGTCGCCGGGGCGCTGGCCACGATGCAATTGCAGGCGACCGCCCGCAACGGCGTGGCCCAGCTTCCGCTCGAAGAGCTGCAGCAGATGGCCGCGGTGTTCGGGATGATCAAGACCGACTATGTCGAGCCGGTCGACGAGAAGAAGCTCATTGGCGATGCGATCACCGGCATGGTGTCCGGCCTCGATCCGCACTCGCAGTACTTCGACAAGAAGACGTTCAAGGAATTCCGCGAGGCGACCACCGGCCGCTTCGTCGGCATCGGCATCGAGATGAGCATGGAAGACGGGCTCGTCAAGGTGATGACCCCGATCGAAGGCTCGCCCGCGTTCCGCGCCGGGCTCAAGAGCGGCGACCTGATCACGAAGATCGACGACACCTTCGTCAAGGGCCTGACCGTCGACCAGGCCGTCAAGCGCATGCGCGGCGAGCCCAACACCAAGGTGCTGCTGACCGTGTTCCGCAAGACCGAGAACCGCACCTTCCCGGTGACGATCACGCGCGAGGAAATCCGCGTGCAGAGCGTGCGCGGCAAGGTCGTCGAGCCGGGCTATGCATGGCTGCGCATTGGCCAGTTCCAGGACCGCACGGTCGACGACTTCGCGAAGAAGCTCGAGGAAATCTACAAGCAGGAGCCCAACCTGAAGGGCCTGGTGCTGGACCTGCGCAACGACCCCGGCGGCCTGCTCGAAGGCGCGGTCGCGGTGTCGGCAGCGTTCCTGCCCGGCGACGTGACGGTCGTGTCGACCAACGGCCAGATCGCCGACTCGAAGCAGACCTTCCGCGCGTCGCCGGCCGACTACCTGCGCCGCGGCGGCACCGACCCGCTGCGCAAGCTGCCCGATGCGATCAAGCGCGTGCCGCTGATCGTGCTGGTCAACGAAGGCTCGGCATCGGCCAGCGAGATCGTCGCCGGCGCACTGCAGGACCACAAGCGCGCGATCGTCATGGGCGCGCAGACCTTCGGCAAGGGTTCGGTGCAGACGGTGCGCCAGCTCGGCCCCGACACCGCGCTGAAGATCACCACCGCGCGCTACTACACGCCCAGCGGCGCGTCGATCCAGGCCAAGGGCATCGTGCCCGACCTGATGATCGACGAGACCGCCGAGGGCAACCTGTTCGCCGCATTGCGCCCGCGCGAGGCCGACCTCGAGAAGCATCTGCAAAGCGGCCAGGGCCCCGAGCAGAAGGACGAAGCCCGCGAGAAGGCCCGCGAGGAAGCGCGCAAGAAGCTCGAGGAAGAAGTGGCGAAGAAGGCCAACACGCCGCCGAAGCCGCCGCTCGAGTACGGCTCGAGCGAGGACTTCCAGCTCGCGCAGGCACTGAACCGGCTGAAGGGCAAGACCGTGATGGTCAGCAAGACCGCGGTCGAGCGCAAGGCCGAGCCCGAGACGACGAACTGACATCCCTGGCGACGCACGTGCGCAGGCCGTGCGCCACAATGCAGACGCCCGTGCCCGCCACGGGCGTTTGTTCTTGAGGCCACGCACGTCATGGACGACGACCAGCTTCTGCGCTACTCGCGCCACATCCTGCTCGACGAGATCGGCATCGAGGGCCAGCAGCGGCTGCTCGACTCGCACGCGCTGATCGTCGGTGCCGGCGGCCTCGGCTCGCCGGTCGCGCTGTACCTGGGCGGCGCCGGCGTGGGCACGCTGACGCTGGTCGACCACGACACGGTGGACCTGACCAACCTGCAGCGCCAGATCGCGCACAACCTCGCGCGCGTCGGCCAGCCCAAGGTCACGTCGGCCGCGCTGAGCATCGCCGCGGCCAACCCCGGCGTTCGAGTGCGCGCGCTGCAGCAGCGCGCCGATGCGCAGCACCTGGACGAATGGGTGCACGAGGCCGACGTCGTGATCGACTGCAGCGACAACTTCGTGACGCGCCAGGCGGTCAACGCGGCCTGCGTCGCGCATCGCAAGCCGCTGGTCGCCGGCGCGGCGATCGGGCTCGATGGCCAGATCTCGGTCTACGACACGCGCCAATCCACGAACCCGTGTTATGCCTGCCTGTTCCCGCCCGATGCGGGCTTCGAGGACGTGGCCTGTTCGACGATGGGCGTGTTGTCACCGCTGGTCGGCATCATCGGCAGCATGCAGGCCGCCGAAGCGCTGAAGCTGCTGGCCGGCATCGGCGAATCGCTGGCCGGGCGGCTGCAGATGCTGGATGCGCGCAGCATGGCGTGGAGCGAGATCCGCGTCGCGCGCGTGCCCGACTGCCCGGTCTGCGCGGCAGCGCGCGGCTGATCGCGAACGCTCTACCGCCGCGGTCAGTCCGCGGAGATGTTCGCCGCCTTGATGACCTTGGCCCAGCGCGCAATCTCGGCGTCGAGGAACGGCGCGAACCTGTCCGGACCGCGCGCGTCGATCCGGAAACCTTGCGCACGCGCCCGTTCCTCGACCTCCGGCGTCGCGAGGATCTTCACGACCTCGGCGCCGAGCTTCTGAACCGCACCATCGGGCGTGCCCGCCGGCACCATCAACCCGGTCCAGCTTTCGACTTGAAGCGCCGGCATGCCGGCCTCGCCGGTGGTTGGCACGTCCGGCACGGCGGGATGCCGCGCCGTGCTGGCGATCGCGAGCGCCCGCAGCTTTCCGCTCCTGACATGCGCGATCGACTCGGGAAAGTTCGAGAACACCACATCGAACTGCCCGCCGATCAAGTCCGTCATCGAGGGCGCACCGCCCTTGTACGGCACATGCTGGATCGCAGTCTTCGCCAGGTCGTTGAACAGCGCCAGCGTCAGGTGCGGCGGCGTGCCGTTGCCGCTGGAGCCGGCATTGACCTTGCCGGCCCGGGCCGCCGCGATCAAGTCCTGGAACGACTGGATCCGGCTCGCTGCCGGCACGACGACCAGCATCGGCGAGCTCGCCATCAACGCGACCGGCTTCAGGTCCCTGCCGAAGCTGTACGGCGCCTTCGGGAACAGCGTGACGTTGATCGCATGCGTCAGCGTGATCGCGAGCAGCGTGAGCCCGTCTGGCGCCGCCTTCGCAACCGCATCGGCGCCGATCTGCCCGCCGCTGCCAGGTTTGTTGTCGATGACGACGCTGACCTTCCAGCGCTCACCGAGCTGCTGGCCGACCAACCGGGCCATCACGTCGGTCAGCCCGCCGGGCGGGAACGGCACGACATAACGCAGCGTCGCACCGGCCTTCGGGTAATCGTCGCCAGGTTGCGCCGATACCCTTCCGGCGAGGAAGGCCGGGGAGGTCGCCGGCAACAGGGCCAGCACCTGGCGCATCCAATCGCGTCGTCGTTGCATCCCGCGTCTCCAGTCGAGCCTTGGATGCTGCCGTGGGCGCCGCGGCCCTGCAACCGATTGCTTGGAATATCGATATCAACGCGAGCGCAGCGCTTCCAGCGCAGCGGCACCGTTCTTCATCTTCAGCGCAAGGCCTCGAGCACGCGCTGCGCGATCAACGCCGAGACGCGCTCGTTCGATTCGATCGAGACGCCGGCGATGTGCGGCGTCAACAGGAGGTTCGGGCAGTCCGCGAGCACCGACCCGGCAGGCAAGGGCTCGGCCTCGAACACGTCCAGCGCCGCACCGCCCAATCGGCCGCTCTTCAGCGCCGCAGCCACAGCCGCTTCGTCGAGCACGCCGCCGCGCGCGCTGTTGATCAGGATCGCGCCGCGCTTCATCGTCGCGATGCGCGCGGCATCGAACAGCCGGCGCGTCGACTCGAGCAGCGGCACGTGCAGACTGACCGCATCGGAGGCCGCGCACAACTCGTCCAGCGTCGCACAGCGGCGCACGCCATCGGTCGAGAACGCCGCATGGTCCGGCGCGAGCATCGCGTCGTACGCCAGCACCTGCATGCCGACGCCGAGCGCGAGCCGAGCGGTCAGCTGCCCGATCGCGCCGAATCCGACCAAGCCCATCGTCTTGCCGCCGACTTCGCGACCCTGGATCAGCGCGTTGCGCGGCCAGGCACCCGCGGCGACTTCGGCGGTCGAACGATAAGCACCGCGCAGCAGCAGCATCGCGGTCGCGACCACATACTCGGCCACGCTGCGCGCGTTCGCGCCGGTCGCCGGGATCACCCGGATGCCACGCGCCTCGCAAGCGGCAACGTCGATGTTGTCGAGCCCGACGCCCAGCCGCCCCACCACGCGCAGCCGCGTCGCCTGCGCAAGCAGCTCGCCGCGCAGCTGCGTGCGGTTGCGAACGATCAGCCCGTCCGCGCGCGCCGCCTCGACGATCAGCCGGGGCGCATCGTCGACCAGCGTCGCGTCGTGCAGCACATCGTGACCGCCGGCACGCAGCGCCGCGACGGCGCGCTCGTCGATGAACTCACTGATGACGATGCGCGCCATGCTCGACCCTTCGCGCTCAGGCGCTTTCGTACAGCCGCGTCAGCACGAACTCGCGGTGCCCCAGCGCCTCGGCCGCGGTCAGCCGGCCGTTCGCGGTGCGCAGCATGCACTCGAGCAGCGCATCGCCGGCCTCGTCGAGGTTGATCTCGCGCTGCAGCAGCCCGGAGGTGTCGACGTCGATGTGCTCGCTCATCAGCCGCACGGTGCGCGGGTTCGCGCAGATCTTGATGACCGGCACGATGGGATTGCCGATCACGTTGCCCTGCCCCGTCGGGAAGAAGTGCACCGCAAAGCCCGACGCGGCGCACAGCGTCACCATCTCGGCGGCGGCCGACGAGGAGTCCATGAACCACAGGCCGGAGTGCGTCGGCGTCTCGGCCTTGTCGAGCACGCCGTCGACCGTGCAGCGCTTGCCGATCTTCTGGATGTTGCCGAGCGCCTTCTCCTCGATCGTCGTCAGGCCGCCGGCGATGTTGCCCTTGGTCGGTTGCGAATCGGACAGGTCGCTGGTCTTGTGGCGGTTGATCATGTCCTGGTAGCGGTTGAACATGAACATGAAGCGCTCGCGCACCTCGGGCGTCGCGCAGCGCTCGGCGACAAGCCGCTCGCCTCCGGTGATCTCCGAGGTTTCGCCGAAGCACAGCGTGGTGCGCAGCGCATGCAGCTTGTCGAACGCGTTGCCGACCGTCGGGTTCGCGCCGCAACCGCTGGTGGTGTCGCTCTCGCCGCACTTGGTCGAGACCCACAGCTCGGCGATCGCGCAGGGCTCGCGCTGCTTCTCGCTGGCCCACTGCACGTACTCGCGCGCCGCCCGGCTGGCGCGCATGATCGTCTCGTGGTCGCCGTGGCCCTCGATGCCGAAGCCGACCACCGGCTTGCCGGTCGCGGCGATGCCGTCGACGACCTTCTTCGTCCAGCCGTCCTCGATGCCGATCACGACGACCGCGGCGACGTTCGGGTTGCAGCCCGCGCCGATCAGCGTGCGGAAGTGCAGCTCGAGATCGGCGCCGAACTGCAGCCGCCCGTACGGGTGCGGAATCGCCATCGCACCTTTGATGTTGTGTGCGACCGCTTCGGCGGCGGTGTTCGACAGGTCGTCCAGCGGCAGCACGATCACGTGGTTGCGTACGCCGACGCGGCCGTTTTCGCGGCGGTAGCCGAGGAAGGTGGTGTCCTTGGAGAGGATGGCCATGCTCACCACCTCTTGGTCTTGATGTTGTGCACATGCGCGTGCTCGCCGGCCCGTATCGGCGCGACGACCCGGCCCATGTCGATGCCGTACTTCAGCACCGTGTCGCCGACCGCCATGTCACGCAGCGCGATCTTGTGGCCGATCGGGATGTCCTGCCGGGCCTGGATCTCCACCGTTCGGTCGTCGTCCATGACCCAGCCGGTCAGCGGCATGCCCGCCTCGACGCCCTCGACGACGACCACCGCGACCGTGTCGCGCGCGTCGTGCAAAACGAAATGGATCATCCGAGTCTCCCGGCACGGCCGCCGCAGTCGCCGAGACGGCCGATCGCGGCATCGTAGTTCCGCGCCCGCAACTGTCAATCAAGTCATCTATATGAATTAGTTCATGCAGATCATCTGTCTGTATACTGGACAGACCATGCAGACGGCCGAGCCGGCTCCCCTGTTCGAGGCGATCGCGCCCGAGGCGGCCGGCATGCCGCTGTACCGGGCGGTCAAGCGCTCGCTGCTGCGCTCGATCGAATCCGGCGCGTTCCCGCCCGGCGAGACGCTGCCCAGCGAAACGGACATCGCCGCCCAGATGGGCATCTCGATCGGCACGCTGCGCCGCGCCGTCGACGAGCTCGCGGCCGAGCACATCCTGGTGCGGCGCCAGGGCCGCGGCACCTTCGTCGCGACCCACCACACCGACCGCTTCCTGTTCCAGTTCTTCCATGTCGAGCGCGACGACGGCCGGCGCGAGGCGCCGCAGGTCGAGCTGCTGTCGTTCGAGCGCGGCCGCGCCGACGACGACGAGGCGGCCCAGGCGCTGCGCCTGCGCCCCGGCGACGCGGTGATCCAGATCGAGAACCGGCTGCGCCTGCAGGGCCTCGCGGTGGTCCACGACCGGCTCATGCTGCCGGCCGCGCTGTTCAAGGGGCTGACCGAGAAGCGCTTCCGCGAGCGGCCCGGCACGATCTACCAGCTCTACCAGTCCGACTTCGGCATCACGGTCGTGCGGGCACAGGAGCGCGCCCGGGCCCGCGCCGCCGAGCGCAACGCCGCGCGCGTGCTCGGGCTGGCGGTCGGCGTGCCGGTGATGCAGGTGCTGCGCACCGCGCTGACCTTCGGCGACCGCCCGGTCGAGCATCGCGTGTCGATCATCAACACGGCGCATCACGACTACGTGAATCTGCTGTCGAGACCAGGCGGAGGGGCTGGACCATGATCGACATCGACGTGGCCAGGGCTTCCCGGGCCGCCGAGCAGGCGGCCTACGCGGCCGGCACGCACCTGCAGGCGTCGCGTTCGCGGCTCGCGGCCGTGCTGGTCACGCAGCGCGATCCGGAGGAAGTCGCCGAGGAAATCGACCGAGAGACGCTCGCGCTGATCCGCGAGGTGCTGGCGAAGGCATTTCCGGAGCACGGCTTCATCGGCGAGGAATCCGGCTTCGACGACGCCTGGGCGCTGCACGAGAGCCAGGCGCTGTGGATCGTCGACGCGCTCGACGGCCGCATCAACTACCAGCGCGGCTACCCGCACTACGCCGTCTCGATCGCCCTGGTGGTCGAAGGCGAGCCGCACATCGGCGTGGTCTATGACCCGAGCCGCAACGAGTTCTTCGGCGCGATCCGCGGGCACGGTGCGGTGCTGAACGGCGAACGAATCGAATGCGCCTGGCCGCGCGCACCGCTGGACGCGCTGGCCGCCACGGTGTTCCCGAAGCCCGGCAACGCGCGCATGGCGAACTACCTCGGCGAGTTCGGCCGGGTCGTGCGCGGTTTCGGCGGCGTGCGCCGCTCCGGCTCGATGGCGCTGGAGATGGCGTATCTTGCGGCGGGCCGCATCGATGCGTTCTGGCAGCACGACATGGGCGTGTGGGACGTGGCCGCCGGCTTGCTGCTGCTGCGCGAGAGCGGCGTGCACGTCGAGGCGCGCGACGGGCGGCCGCTGCTGCTCAGCCGCTCGCTGTTCGCCTGCGTGCCCGGGCTGCGCGAGCCGCTGTTGCGCCTGCTGAACGGCGCCCCCGGCTGAGCTACGCCGTGAGCCGACACTCGCCTCGGGCATGGGCATTGCCGTAAGCTGCGCCCATGGACAAAAAAGCCGACCTCACCGCCCGCAATTTCCCGACCGCGCAGCAAGCCGCCGACTCGGCCGGCGCCAAACCCTCGCCGCGCTACGAGGGCGAGGACAGCGCCTACAAGCTCGCGTTCCTGGACAACAAGTTCATGCTGCGCGAGCAGATGCGGCCGGTCCGCATGCAGCTCGAGCTGCTCAAGCCCGAGATGATCCAGGACGAGCTGGGCATCGAGTCGACGCTCGTGATCTTCGGCAGCGCGCGCATCGTCGCTCCGGATGTCGCGCAGCGCCTGATCGCCGATGCGCAGTCGGCCGGTGACGCCACGGCGCTGGCGCTCGCGCAGCGCTACCTCGCGATGTCGCGCTACTACGACGAGGCGCGCCGCTTCGCCGCGCTGGTCAGCCGCAAGTCGCACGAGCTGGCGACGCCGATCTACGTCGTCACCGGCGGCGGCCCGGGCATCATGGAGGCGGGCAACCGCGGCGCCTACGACGTCGGCAGCAAGACCATCGGCCTGAACATCGTGCTGCAGCACGAGCAGGTGCCGAACCCGTACATCACGCCCGAGCTGTGTTTCCAGTTCCACTACTTCGGGCTGCGCAAGATGCACTTCCTGATGCGTTCGGTCGCGCTGGTGTGCTTCCCCGGCGGCTTCGGCACGCTGGACGAGCTGTTCGAGGCGCTGACCTTGATCCAGACCGGCAAGTCGCGGCGCCGTCCGGTGCTGCTGTTCGGCCGCGAGTTCTGGACCAAGCTGATCAACTTCGAGATGCTGGTCGAGACCGGCATGATCAGCGCCTACGATCTCGACCTGTTCCGCTATGTCGAGACCGCCGAGGAGGCCTGGAGCGCGCTCGAATCCGAGTACGGGTTCGAGTTGCGCGAGGCCGACAAGGACGTCCACCCGCCCGCCGATCTCTGAGCCACGACACACACAGCCGCACGCGCATGAGCAGTCCCAGCAGTCCCGCCAAACGCGTCAGCCTGATCGGCGCGCCCACCGACATCGGCGCCGGCAGCCGCGGCGCCAGCATGGGCCCGGAGGCGCTGCGCGTCGCCGACATCGGCCCGGTGCTCGTGAGCCACGGCCTCGAGGTGGTCGACCGCGGCAACCTCGCCGGGCCGCCCAACCCGTGGCAGGAGCCGATCGGCGGCTACCGGCACCTCGACGAAGTCGTCGCGTGGAACCAGGCAGTGCACGAGGCGGTGTACGCCGAGCTCGCGCTGGGCCGCCTGCCCATCCTGCTGGGCGGCGACCACTGCCTGGGCATAGGGTCGATCAGCGCCGCTGCGCGCCACTGCCGCGAGACGAACAAGAAGCTGCGCGTGCTGTGGCTGGATGCGCATGCCGACTTCAACACCAACGCGCTGACGCCCAGCGGCAACCTGCACGGCATGCCGGTCGCATGCCTGTGCGGCCACGGCCCGAAGGAGCTGATCGAGATCGGCGGCACGGTGCCCGCGATCAGCCCGAAGGCGATTCGCCAGATCGGCATCCGCAGCGTCGACCCGGGCGAGAAGAAGTTCGTGCACGAGGTCGGCCTCGAAGTCTTCGACATGCGCTACATCGACGAGATGGGCATGCGCCACACGATGGAGCTCGCACTCGCGACGCTGGATGCGAACACGCACCTGCACGTGAGCTTCGATGTCGATTTCCTGGACCCCGACATCGCCCCCGGCGTCGGCACGACCATCCCCGGCGGTCCGACCTACCGCGAGGCGCAGCTGTGCATGGAGATGATCGCCGACACCGGCCGCCTCGCGTCGCTGGACGTGATGGAGCTGAACCCCGCACTGGACGTGCGCAACCGCACCGCGGAGATCGCGGTCGATCTGATCGAGAGCCTGTTCGGCAAGTCGACGCTGATGCGGGTTTGAGCGCTGCCGCGGCGCGGCCCGCGGTAGCAGATCGACACGGGTTCGTGCGGATCGCGTTGACGCAGGTCATTGACGCGCCGCCCGTGTCGCGTCGAGAATCGCAACCGCTCCGGGGTGTGGGCCGACAGGTCCGCTGAGATGGCGATGCCGAACCCGTGAACTTGATCCGGGTCATACCGGCGAAAGAAGAGCTGACGCCCCGGGTCCGTTTTGTCACGGACCCACTGCCTCCCCGAGAGCAGTGCATTGTGCGGTTCGTCCAGGAGCACCTTGTGGTCATGAGGTCCTCCGATGAACGCACCCGAGAAGCTCCCGAACGATGACGCCGCGGCCGATGCGCTGCAGTCGCTGCTGACGCTGACGCGCGAGCCGTTCCCGGCCTCGCGCAAGGTCCATGTGCGCGGCAACCTGGCCGGCGTGCAGGTGCCGATGCGCGAGATCGCGCTGACCAACGGCGAGGTCGTCACCGTCTACGACACCTCGGGCCCGTACACCGATCCGCAGGCCGCGATCGATGTGCGCCGCGGGCTGCCCGACCTGCGCAGCGGCTGGATCGAGGCGCGCGGCGACACCGAGCCTTACAGCGGACGCCAGCGCGTCGCGCTGGACGACGGCGGCCGGCTCGACGGCCGCGACGGCGCGCGCATCGAAGCATTGCGCGCCGAGGCCGCTGCGCTGCAGCGCACGCCGCGGCGTGCGAAGGCCGGGCTCAACGTCACGCAGATGCACTACGCGCGCCGCGGCATCGTGACGCCCGAGATGGAGTTCGTCGCGATCCGCGAGAACGGCCGGCGCGAGTGGATGCGCGAGTACCTGGGCGACGCCGAGCGCGAAGCGCGCCTCGCCGGCAACGCGATGGGCGCGTGCATCCCCGAGGTCATCACGCCCGAGTTCGTGCGCGACGAGGTCGCGCGCGGCCGCGCGATCATCCCGGCCAACATCAACCACACCGAGCTCGAGCCGATGATCATCGGCCGCAACTTCGGCGTGAAGATCAACGCCAACATCGGCAACTCGGCGGTGACCTCCAGCATCGAGGAAGAGGTCGAGAAGCTGGTGTGGAGCATCCGCTGGGGCGGCGACACGGTGATGGACCTCTCCACCGGCCGCAACATCCACACGACGCGCGACTGGATCGTGCGCAACGCACCGGTGCCGATCGGCACGGTGCCGATCTACCAGGCGCTCGAGAAGGTCGGTGGCGTCGCCGAGGACCTGACCTGGGCGATCTACCGCGACACGCTGATCGAGCAGGCCGAGCAAGGCATCGACTACTTCACCATCCACGCCGGCGTGCGGCTGCCGTTCATCCACCTGACCGCGAAGCGCCGCACCGGCATCGTCTCGCGCGGCGGCTCCATCCTCGCGAAGTGGTGCATCACGCATCACCAGGAGAACTTCCT
>DATCSE010000451.1:0-14157 GCA_036568605.1 Burkholderiaceae bacterium
TGCTGCCTGTCATCGTGCCGGTGATCGTCGGCCTCGTGCTCGGCCCGGCCGCGCTCGGGGGCCTGCTGATGGGCACCATCGTCACCGGCCTGTTCGTCGCAATCAGCATGTGCACCGGCGGCGGCGCCTGGGACAACGCGAAGAAGTACATCGAAGACGGCCACCACGGCGGCAAGGGCAGCGATGCGCACAAGGCCGCGGTCACCGGCGACACGGTCGGCGACCCGTACAAGGACACCGCCGGCCCGGCCGTGAACCCGCTGATCAAGATCATCAACATCGTCGCGTTGTTGATCGTCCCGCTGCTGCCGGCCGGCATGGCCGCGAGCATGTCGGCCGGTTCGCAGCACGGCGCGGCCGCGGCGCCGGCCGCCGCGATCACGGCAACGGCTGCGGATGCGGCGTCCTTCAAGGTCGAAAACGGTGTCGTCAAGTTTTACTTCGCGACCGGCAAGGCGGACGTCGCCGGCGGTGCAAACGACGCGCTCGGCGACGTGGCCAAAGGCGTCGCGGGCGGCAAGAAAGCGGTCGTCAGCGGCTACACCGATGCGACTGGCGACGCCGCGAAGAACGAGGAACTCGCGAAGCAGCGCGCGGTCGCGGTGCGCGACGCGCTGAAGACCGCCGGCGTCGCCGAGGACAAGATCGAGCTGAAGAAGCCCGAGGTGCTGACCGGCTCGGGCACGAATGCGGACGCGCGACGCGTCGAGGTTGCGCTGCAGTAACCACGGCGCTTCGTTCGTGAAGCGGCGGCGAGCGCTGCTGTACGGCGCGGCGCTGGCCGCAGCCGGCACGCGCGTTCGAGCTGCGCCGCCCGCCTCGCCGCCACCGGCATCGTCGGCGGCGCCCGAATCGACCTGGGCATTCCAGCCTGCGCCCGATGAGTTCCGACCCGACGCGCTGCTAGACCTGCGGTCGCTGAACGAAGCGGTCGCCGGCGAGACCGGCTTCGTCCGGGTCGGGGCCAACGGCGACTTCGTGCGCGGCGACGGCCAGGCGATCCGCTTCTGGGCCGTCAACACCGACGTCGCGCGCCGTCCGTTCGTGACCACGCCGCTCGGCCCCCGTAGCGCACCCGACCTCGCCCGGCACGCACGTTTCCTCGCGAAGCGCGGCGTCAACATGGTCCGACTGCACCGGCAGCTCAGCCCGGCGCTGGATGCGCACCCGAACGCCGCCTTCGGCGACATCGACGAGGTTGAACGCGACGGCATCTGGCGCACCGTCGCTGCGATGCGCCGGGAGGGTATCTACACGACGATCTCGCCGTATTGGGCCTCGACGCTGAAGCTCGCGCCCGCATGGGGCGTCGCCGGCGGCGCGCGGCAGCCGGCGTTCGGCCTGCTCTTCTACGACGAGATGCTGCAGGACGCGTACAAGTCCTGGCTGCTCCAGCTGTTCGCACCCCGCAATCCGTACACCGGCGTGCCGCTGGCCGATGATGCAAGCGTCGCGCTGATTCAGCTGCAGAACGAGGACAGCCTGCTGTTCTGGACCGTCGATGGCATCCAGGGCGCGCAGCGCGAGAAGATCGAGGCCCGCTTCGGCACGTTCCTCACGCGCAAGTACGGCTCGCTCGCGGTCGCGCTGCAGGCCTGGAACGGCGACCACGCTCCGCGCGATGCGCCGCAGGCCGGCCGCATCGGGCTGCTGCCGCTCTCGGAGCTCACGCGCGGCCCAGCCGGACCCGGATCGCCCGGCGGCCTCATGGCCGCGTTGCGCGCCGGCATCGATTGGATGCGGCCCGGCGCCGGCGGCCACGAGAAACGCCGCGCCGACCAGGCCGAGTTCTACGCCCGCACGATGTTCGACTTCAACCGGGCGATCGTGAAGTTCCTGCGCGAGGAAGTCGGCGCGAAGCAGCTGATCAATGCCGGCAACTGGAAGACCGCGAACAGCGCGCGGCTCAACGACCTCGAACGCTGGAGCTACACGGCGGCGCAGGTCGACGCGGTCAACGTCTACACCGGCGGGCTGCACGAAGGCGCGAGCAACGGCTGGGCGATCCTCCCGGGCGACCGCTACACCAACCAGAGCGTACTGCTCGATCCGCGCGCGCTGCCGGTCAACCTGCGCCAGACGGACGGCCGGCCGATGCTCGTCACCGAAGGCGGCTGGGTTCTGCCGAACGCCTATGCGAGCGAAGGGCCGTTCCTCGTCGCCGCGTACTCGTCGTTGAATGGCGTCGACGGCTACTGCTGGTTCTCGACGGGCGACGAAGGCTGGTCGCCGCCGCAGTCGGCCAACGGCTACGCGCCGTCGCAGCAGAAGTGGACCTTCGCGACGCCGGAGCTGCTCGGCACCTTCCCTGCGGCTGCGCTCGCCTACCGCCGCGGCGACCTGCGGCGCGGAACGCCGGTGCTGGTCGAGCGCCGCGCGACCGGCGACCTGTGGCAGCGCAAGCTGCCGCTCGTCGCCGAGGAACCGAGCTTCGACCCCAACCGCGACATGGTGCAGCCGGTGCGCACGACGCCCGGTGCGTCGACCGTGCCGCCCGAAGCCTTTCTGGTCGGGCCGGTCCAGGTGAGCTTCGAGGCCACGACAAGCGCAGCCGAGGTCCGCTCGAACGATCTCGCCGAGGCGCTGTCCGAACCCGGCGTGATCCGCGCGAACACCGGGCAGATCGCCTTGAACGCCGCGCAAGGCTTTTGCACGATCGACTCGCCGCTGACACAAGGCGTCGCCGCGCACTTCGGGCGCGCCGCGACGCACCAGCTCTCCGACGTGCGCTTCACGTCGCGCAACCGCTATGGCGCGGCGCTGGCGGTTTCGCTGGACGGCTTGCCGCTGCGCCGCTCGCGCCGCATCCTCGTCCAGTACGGCACGCAGAGCCGGCCCACCGGATGGAAGGAGGTGCCGGCGACGATCGGCCGCGAAGGCCAGCCTGGCGTGTCGGGTTACGCGCTCGAGTCGTTCGGCACGGCGCCGTGGCAGGTGGTGCGGGCGCAACTCGAGGTCAGCGTGCACAACCCGGCCCTCACGACCGCTACCGTGCTTGACATGAACGGCATGGCCGTGTCCACCGTCGCGCTGAAGCGCTCTGGGACGCAGGTCGAGTTCAGCTTTCCCGAGTCGGCGATGTATGTCGTGCTGCGCTGAACCGGGCCGCATGGGTGCGCACTACGTTCGACCCCTATAATGCGAAGTTCATCGGGGCGTAGCGCAGCCTGGTAGCGCACTTGCATGGGGTGCAAGGGGTCGCGAGTTCGAATCCCGCCGTCCCGACCATCGTTTCGAGAGCCCCGGAAGGTTACGGCCTTCCGGGGCTTCTTCGTTTCGGGTCCAACGTCGGTCCGACGACATCGAGCGGCCCCCTCCTACGTTGTTTGTATTCGCCGTCCGCTTCACGGGCAGCCGAGATGCGGTGCACCATGCGTTTACCATGCGTATCGCCCAAGTTGCCCCGTTGATCGAGAGCGTGCCGCCCCAGCGTTATGGCGGTACCGAGCGCGTCGTTTCGTTCTTGAGCGAGGCCTTGATCGACCTCGGGCATGACGTCACGCTGTACGCCAGCGGAGACTCCCAGACGCGTGCAAAGCTCGTCTCCGTCGTGCCGCGCCACTTGCGCGGCGAAGGGCGCGACAACGACTGGCCGATCTGGACCACCATGATGCTCGACCAGGTGTTCCGCGATGCGGAGCTTGGCGCTTTCGACGTGATCCATTTTCACGTCGACGCTCTGCACTACCCGCTCGCCCGGCGCTGCGCCACCCCCTCGGTCACGACGCTGCACGGCCGTCAGGACTTGCCGGGCCTTGCCGCGCTGTACCGGCAATTCGCCGACCTGCCGCTGGTGTCGATCTCCGACAGCCAGCGCGAACCGCTGCCGGACGCGAACTGGCTAGCGACGATCCACCACGGGCTGCCGCTGAACCTCTACCGCTACCACCCGCAGGCCGAGAACTACTTCGCCTTCGTGGGCCGCATTTCGCCGGAGAAGCGGGTCGACCGGGCGATCGAGATCGCGATCGGCTGCAACGTGCCGCTGAAGATCGCGGCCAAGGTCGACGCCAACGATCGCGCCTACTTCGAGCAGCAGATCAGGCCGCTGCTGTCGCATCCGCTGATCGAATACCTGGGCGAGATCGGCGAAGAGAAGAAGAACGACTTCATCGGCCGTTCGCGTGCGCTGCTGTTCCCGATCGACTGGCCCGAGCCGTTCGGGCTGGTCGCGATCGAAGCCCTGGCCTGCGGGACACCGATCGTCGCCTATGCCTGCGGCTCGGTTCCCGAAATTCTGCGCCACGGCATCGACAGTTTCATTGTCCACGACCAGGAGCAGGCGATTGCGATGGCCCGCAACATCGGCCAGATCGCGCGTGCAGACTGCCGGGCATCGTTCGAGCAACGCTTCAGCGCCGCGACCATGGCGGCCCGCTACGTCGACGCCTACCGCGCGCTGAACCGTTGTCGTCCCTTCGATGCTGTCCAGGAGCTTTGGAATGGCCGACAAGATCCTCATCGGGAACAAGTGGTACGTCGCCGCCACCTCGGCGCGGAACGAGCAGAGTCCGCAAGTCCTCAAGAATGACGAGACCTTCGTGATGTTCGACCACTTCGGGGACCTGCAGGTCCACGGGGTCGGCGACGAAGGTCTGTATCACGAGGACACACGTTACCTCGCGTATCAGGAGCTGACCATCGACGGCGTGCGGCCGCTGTTCCTGGGCTCGTCGATCAAGGACAACAACAGCCTGCTGATCATCGAACTGATGAACCCCGACCTGACCCGCGACGAGCGGGTCCAGGTCGCCAAGGGGACGGTCCACATCCTGCGCGCGAAGCTGCTGTGGCGCGGGGCCTGCTACGAGCACGTGCGCGTGACCAATCATGGACGCGAGACGTTCGAGGCGGATGTCTCGATCCACTTCGCGGCCGACTTCACCGATCTGTTCGAGGTGCGCGGCATGTCGCGCCCCCGGCGCGGCGAGCGGCTCGAGAGCGTGGTGGAGGCGTCCGCGGTGCAGTTGCGCTACCGTGGGCTCGACGGCCAGTCGCGCACCACCCGGCTGCGCTTCGAGCCCGAGCCCAGCATGCTGGACGAACGCGAGGCGCGGTTCTGCATCCGCCTTCAGCCGGGGCATGAGGTGCACCTGTACTGCACCGTGAGTTGCGAACGTGAGGGCGCAGCGCCCGACCCTGCCGGTGCCGGCAACTACGACCAGGCACTGCGCCTCGCACAGGCCGAGCGTGGACGGATGGCCGCGATGCGCTGCCAGATCGAGACCTCGAACCCGCTGGTGAATCTCTGGCTGGACCGCTCATTCAGCGATCTGACGATGCTGACGACGACGCTGACCAGCGGCCCCTATCCCTATGCGGGCGTTCCGTGGTACTCGACGACCTTCGGCCGCGACGGCATCCTGACCGCGCGCGCGATGCTGTGGACCGACCCGACGATCGCGCGCGGCGTACTGGGCTTCCTCGCCGCCACGCAAGCCACCGAGCGCGACCCTGAGCGAGATGCCGAGCCGGGCAAGATCCTGCACGAGGCGCGGCGCTGCGAAATGGCCGCCACCCGCGAGATCCCGTTCGGCCGCTACTACGGCAGCGTCGATTCGACGCCGCTGTTCGTTGCGCTGGCCGGCGCGTATTACCAGCGCACCGGCGACCTGGCGTTCATACGCAGCATCTGGCCCCACGTGATCGCCGCGTTGGAGTGGATAGACCGCGACGGCGACATCGACCGCGACGGCTTCGTCGAATACGCCCGGCGCAGCCGCGAAGGCCTGGTCCAACAGGGTTGGAAGGACTCGCAGGACTCCGTCTTCCATGCCGACGGCACGCTCGCGCAGGCGCCGATCGCGCTGTGCGAGGTCCAGGGCTACGTCTACGAAGCCAAGCTGCTCGCGGCCGAGCTGGCCCATCACCTGGGCGACGAGCCGCTGGCGACGCGGCTGCGTTTCGCTGCCGAAGACCTGAAGCGCAACTTCGTGCAGCAGTTCTGGTGCGACGACCTGGGCAGCTATGCGATCGCGCTGGACGGTGCGAAGCAGCCGTGCCGGGTGGCCGCATCGAACGCTGGTCATGCGCTGTGGAGCGGCATTGCGACGCCGCAGCACGCGCGACAGATCGTCGACCTGCTGATGAGCGAACGTTTCTTCAGCGGCTGGGGCATTCGCACGATCGCGCGCGGCGAGCCCCGCTACAACCCGATGTCGTATCACAACGGCTCGATCTGGCCGCATGACAACGCCATCATCGCCGCCGGGATGGCTCGCTATGGCCACACGAAAGAAGCCATGCGCATCCTCGGCGCGATGTTCGACTCCAGCCTGTACTTCGAACACTACCGGCTTCCGGAGCTGTTCTGCGGATTCCCGCGGCGCCCCGGCGAAGGCCCGACGCTGTACCCGGTGGCCTGCTCACCGCAGGCCTGGGCCGCGGCCGCGGTGTTCGGCGTCCTGCAGTCCTGCCTGGGGCTCAACTTCGAGCCGGTCAAGCCCAAGGTCGCGATGACAGCGCCGCACCTGCCGGAGTTCATCCAGTGGATGCGGATCAGCCGGCTCAACGTGCGCGAGCACAGCCTGGACGTGATGCTGCAGCGCTATCGCAACAACGTGGGCGTCGAGGTCACGCAGCGCAGCGGAGCCCTGGATGTCGTGATCGAACTGCAGTAGCGCTGGCATCCGACCGATTGCTTCCCCGAAGCCGAAACGCAGTCGAGGCGCAGTCCGACAGACGACGAACGAGCGGTCGCGCAGATTGGGGCCCTCCACGTTCGACAGGAGAGCACCCGATGATCCGCAAACTCGCCTCCGGCCAATACCGCCTCTACTCGCGCAAGATCGATCCGAAGACCGGCAAGCGGCGCAACCTGGGCACGTTCGGTTCGCGCGAGGCCGCGTTGAAGCACGAGCGGGAGGTTCAGTTCTTCAAACGGCATTGACGAAACCACCGGACGCGCCTTTCGGGACTCGTCATGAACGCGCCCGAACAACCGCAGCGCCCTGTCCGGCTCGTCAGGGTCAGCGATCGCACGCCGGGCATCTGCAGGCTGCGACGCGGCCGCGGCTTCAGCTATCGCGACGCCCGCGGCCGACGCCTGACGGACGATGCCGAGTTGCGCCGCATCCGCTCGCTGGCGATCCCGCCGGCTTACACGAATGTCTGGATCTGCGCGAGGTCCGACGGCCATCTGCAGGCCACCGGCTTCGATGCACGCGGCCGCAAGCAATACCGCTATCACGCGCACTGGAGACTGCAGCGCGATGCCCGCAAGTTCGATCGCTTGATCGAATTCGCCTTAGCTCTGCCGCGCATACGAGCGCGCGTGGCACGCGAACTCGCCCGGGCCGACGGACCCGAACTCTCGCGCGACGTCGTGCTAGCGGCCGTCGTCCGGCTGCTGGATACGACGCTCAGCCGCGTGGGCAACGACGAGTACGCACGCGAGAATAATTCCTTTGGCTTGACGACGCTGCAGAACCGGCACGCGGACATTCGCCAGGATTGTGTGCGGCTTCGCTTCCGCGGCAAGAGCGGCGTGTTGCACGACGCGACGGTGAAGGACCGGCGCATCGCCCGCCTTGTGGGGCGCTGCCGGAATCTGCCCGGAGCCGACCTGTTCCAGTATGTCGATTCGGACGCAGTACGAGCGATTACGTCAGCGGACGTCAACGATTTTCTCCGCGAGGCCGGCGGCGCCGACGTCAGCGCGAAGGACTTTCGTACCTGGCATGCGAGCGTCAAGGCCTTCGAGCTGGCTTGCAAGGAGCTCTCGCAACGCGACCCGTCGAACGGACGCAATCGCAACGCCCGCCGCGGCTGCGTGCAGCGCGTTCTCGGCGAGGTGGCGAGCCGGCTCGGTAACACCCCAGCGGTCTGCCGCAAATCGTATGTGCACCCGCTCGTGCTGAGCCTGTTGAACGATGAGGAGCCGCCCGCCTTGCCGCCGGCGTCGCACCAGCGCGCGGGCTTGCGGCGCAGCGAGGCCCGCTTTCTGGCCTTTCTGGAAAGCGCTGCGGCCGCCGATTGATGCCGCTCAGCCCGCGAGCAGACCGCGGATCGACAGCAGTTCCTGGCGCATCTGCGGCATCGACAGCGCGCTCAGCGTCGCCACCTCGGGTTGCGGGAGTGCCTCGATTTGCGGGCCCTGCCCGCTGGCCGGTTCGACCTCGGCGACGATTTCGCTGTTGTCGATCAGCGCCTCGGTCTCGGCCTCCGCCGCGTCGGCTCCCGGTGAGTCGGCGTGACCGCGGGCATGTGCCGCCTCGGTCAGCCGGTTGCGCGCGCCGCTGATCGTGAATCCCTGTTCGTACAGCAACTCGCGGATCCGCCGGATCAGCAGCACCTCGTGGTGCTGGTAGTAGCGTCGATTGCCGCGCCGCTTCATTGGGCGCAACTGGGTGAACTCCTGCTCCCAATAGCGCAGCACGTACGGCTTCACGCCGCACAGGTCACTGACCTCACCGATGGTGAAGTAGCGCTTGGCGGGAATCGGAGGGAGCGCTTTCTCCATGAAAATCAAAGAGTTCGACGCAGAATGCTAAGACTTTACTCGAACTCTTCTTCGGGCGGTATGTCGCCCTGCACGACACCTTTCAATTTGTGACTGGCGTGAAATGTGACCACATTTCTCGCCTTGATCGGAATCGCCTCGCCGGTGCGCGGGTTGCGCCCGGGCCGCGGCGCCTTGCGCCGGATGTTGAAGTTGCCGAAACCGGAGAGCTTCACGTCGTCGCCCGAGACCAGCGTCGCATGGATCAGGTCGAAGAACGCCTCGACCATGTCTTTCGATTCGCGCTTGTTCAGGCCCAGGCGCTCGAACAGCAGCTCGGCCAGCTCGGCCTTGGTCAGCGTCGGCGTCTCCAGGGTCGGCAGCAGCACCGGCTTGGGCGTGACCGGGCGGTCGTCGTCGCCGTCCGACGCGTCGTCGGTGTCACGCGCCGGGTCGCCGGTGGCCGCGTTGTCAGGCGTCATCGTCGTTCACCCCTCCTCAGCCGCGCAGGCGAACGCCGAGCGTCTCGGTCAGCCCCGCCAGAACGTCCTTCATCGCCGCGTCGATCCGCTCGTCGGTCAACACGGCTTCGTCGTCGAGCAGCTCGATGCGCACCGCGAGGCTGCGCTCGCCGGCGCCGATTTCAGCGGTCGGCTGCGCCGGCTTGTAGACATCAAAGAGCTGCGCGGAACGCACCAGGCGGCCGGCGCCTGAACGCGCGGCGGCAGCGTGGATGGCGGCCAGCAGCGCCTCATAGGTCACGCGCTCGCCGGCGATCAGCGCCAGGTCGCGCCATACCGGCTGCAGCCGCGGCACCGGCGCGAAGACCGGCAGCGCGCGCCGCTGCACCGCTGCGAGATCGAGCTCGAACAGCACCGGGGCGCTCGGCAGCTCGTACGCCTGGCGCCAGCGCGGATGCAGCTCGCCGACATAGCCGATGGCTTGGCCGTCGAGCTCGATGCGTGCGCAACGCCCCGGGTGCAGCGCCGGATGCGTGTCGGCGACGAACCGGGCCTGTGCCGGAGCGAGCAGCGCCTCGACGTCGCCCTTGGCGTCGAAGAAGTCGACCGCGCGCTCCTTCGTGCCCCATTGAGTCTCGTCGGCCGGCCCGATCGCGAGCGCCGCGACGCGCATCGGCTGGGCGACGCCGGCCACGGTCGCATCGGTTGCCGGAACAGTCGTATCGCGCGAGAACACGCGTCCGACCTCGAACAGCCGCACGCGCGCGGCCTTGCGTGCCAGGTTGAACTTGCAGGCGTTGATCAGGCTGCCGAGCAGGCTCGAGCGCATCACCGCGAGCTGGCTCGCCATCGGGTTGACCAGCCGGATCGGGTCGGCATTGCCGGCCAGCTCGTGCTCCCAGCGCTCCTCGACGAAGCTGAAGTTGATCGTCTCCTGGTAGTCGAGCGCGGCCAGGCGGTGCCGGACGTCGTCGGCGCTGCGCGTCGTCTCGCTGCGCACGCGCGCCGTGAGCGCGGCTTGCGGCGCGGTCTCGGGCAGCAGGCCGTAGCCGAGCACGCGTATCACTTCCTCGATCAGGTCTTCCTCGATCTGCAGATCGAAGCGCCAGCTCGGCGGCACGACGTGCAGCCGGCCCGGCTCGCTGCGGAATTCGAGGCCCAGGCGGCGCACCACATCCTCGCACTGCGCCTGGCCGACCGACATGCCGATCACCTTGGCGGCGCGTTCGACGCGCAAGGTCACCGGCTCGCGCTTGGGCAGCGCCAGCGTCTGATCGTCCATCGGGCCGCAGCTGGTCTCGGCGCTGCCGCAGATCTCGACGATCAGCTGCGTGATGCGCTCGATGTGCTCGACGGTCAGCGCCGGGTCGACGCCGCGCTCGAAGCGGTAACCGGCATCGGTCGAGAAGTTGTAGCGGCGCGAACGGCCGGCGACGGCTTCGGGCCACCAGAAGGCGGCTTCGACGTAGACGTTCTTCGTGTCGTCCGACACCGCAGTCGCATCGCCGCCCATGATGCCGGCCAGCGACTCGACCGACTCATGATCGGCGATCACGCCCACTGTCTCGTCGAGCTCGATCGTGTTGCCGTTCAGCAGCTTCAGCGACTCGCCGCGCTCGGCCCAGCGCACGACCAGGCCGCCGTGGATCTTGTCCAGGTCGAAGATGTGCGACGGCCGCCCGTACTCGAACATCACGTAGTTCGAGATGTCGACCAGCGCGGTGACCGAGCGCTGGCCGCAACGCGCGAGCCGGTCGACCATCCACGCCGGCGTGGCGGCCTTCGTGTCGACGTTGCGGATGATGCGGCCCGAGAAGCGGCCGCACAGATCCTTCGCTTCGACCTTCACAGGCAGCACGTCGCGGTTCGCGACCGGTGCGGGCGTGAAAGTGGGCTGCTTCAGCGGCGCGCCAGTCAGCGCCGAGACTTCGCGCGCGATGCCGTAGACGCTCAGGCAGTGGCCGAGGTTGGGCGTGAGCTTCAGCGTCAGCAGCGTGTCGTCGAGCTTCAGGTGCTCGCGGATGTCCTGTCCGACCGGCGCCTTGGGATCGAGGATCAGCAGTCCGCCATGGTCATCGGACAGCTTCAGCTCGCGCGCCGAGCACAGCATGCCCTGGCTCTCGACGCCGCGCAGCTTGCCGAGCTTGATCGCGAACGGCGCGCCGCCCTCCTCGGCCGGCGGCAGCTCGGCGCCGACCAATGCGCACGGCACCTTGATGCCGGCGCGCACGTTCGGCGCACCGCACACGATGTTCAAGGTCTCGCCAGTGCCGGCATTCACCTGGCAGACGCTGAGCCGGTCGGCGTTCGGATGGCGTTCGACCGCCAGCACCTCGGCCACGACCACCTTCGAGAACGGCGGCGCCGCGGGGCGCGCCTCTTCGACCTCCATGCCGGACATGGTCAGCAGCTCGGCGAGCTGCGCGCTCGTGATCGGCGGATCGCAGAACTCGCGCAGCCAGGACTCGGGGAATTGCATCGTGTGGGTCGCTTCTTGTCGTCGTCGTGGTGTCCGTCGGTCGTTCGTCAGTTGAACTGCGCGAGGAAGCGCAGGTCACCTTCGAAGAACAGCCGCAGATCGCTGATGCCGTAGCGCAGCATCGCCAGCCGGTCGATGCCCGATCCGAACGCGAAGCCGATGTAGCGCTCCGGGTCCAGCCCCATGTTGCGCACGACCTGAGGATGCACCTGGCCCGAGCCCGAGACCTCGAGCCAGCGCCCGGCGAGCGGGCCGGCCTCGAACATGATGTCGATCTCGGCGCTGGGCTCGGTGAAGGGGAAGTAGCTGGGACGGAAGCGCAGCTTGAGCGCATCGGTCTCGAAGAAGGTGCGCACGAAGTCCAGGTACATCACCTTCAGGTCCTTGAAGCTGACGTTCTCGCCTATCCACAGGCCTTCGACCTGGTGGAACATCGGCGAGTGCGTCGCGTCGTTGTCGACGCGGTAGGTGCGGCCCGGGGCGATCACGCGGATGTCGGGCATCGTCGCCTGGCCTTCGTACTTCTTCGCGTGGGCGCGGGCGTAGCGCACCTGCATCGGCGAGGTGTGCGGGCGCAGGTTCAGCCAGGCGCCGTTCTCGTCTTTCATGTCGACGTAGAACGTGTCCTGCATCGAGCGCGCGGGATGGTTCTCCGGGTTGTTCAGCGCCGTGAAGCTGTACCAGTCGGTCTCGATCTCGGGGCCGTCGGCCACGTCGAAACCCATCGCCCCGAAGATCGCCTCGATGCGCTCGCGCGCCCGCGTGATCGGATGCACGCCGCCGCTGCCGCGGGTGCGGCCCGGCAGGCTCACGTCCAGCGCCTCGGCCTGCAACTGGCGCTCGAGCTCGGCCTGCGCGAGCGAGTCGCGGCGCGCGTTCAGCGCTGCTTCGATCTGCTGCTTGGCCGCATTGATCAACGCGCCACGCGACTTCTTCTCGTCGACCGGCAGCGCCGCCAGTGCCTTGAGCTGCTCGGTGATGCGCCCGGCCTTGCCGAGGTAGCGCGCCTTCGCGTTCTCCAGCTCGGCCGGGGTCGGCGCCTGCGCGAAATCGGCCTGCGCTTCCTGGACCAGGGGTTCGAGATCTGTCATGGCGAAGTCGGGGAACGGCAGAAAAGGAAATTAAAAAGGCCGCACACGAAGTCGGCCTTCAAAGCTTGCGAGCGGCCGGGGCGGCGAACCGCACCTGGCACGAAACATCAAGCGAGCTGGGCCTTCACCTTCTCGACGATGCTGCCGAAGGCGGCAGGATCGTTCACGGCCATGTCGGCCAGGACCTTGCGGTCGATGTCGATCTTGGCCTTCTTCAGGCCGGCCATGAACTTGCTGTAGGTGACGCCCGCGCTGCGGCTCGCCGCGTTGATGCGGGCGATCCAGAGCTGGCGGAAGACGCGCTTCTTGGTGCGACGGTCACGGTAGGCGTATTGCCCGGCGCGCATGACCGCTTCCTTGGCAATCCGGAACACGTTCTTGCGACGGCCGCGGAAACCCTTGGCGAGCGCGAGAACCTTCTTGTGACGTGCACGTGCGGTGACACCACGTTTGACGCGAGGCATGTGTTTTCTCCTGTCCTAGTCGATCAGAGACCGGCCATCAAAGGCCAGCGAATGGCAGCATCTGCGCCATGTGCCCCATGTTGGTCTCATGCACGGTAACGGCGCCACGCAGGTGGCGCTTGTTCTTCGTGGTCTTCTTGGTCAGGATGTGGCGCTTGAACGCCTGGCCCCGCTTGACGGTGCCGCCCGGACGAACGCGGAACCGCTTGGCCGCGCTTTTCTTGGTCTTCATTTTGGGCATGACTGCTCCTTTTACGTTGCTGCTGCAGGCGCCGGCAAACTCTGCCGTCTTGTAGGCCTGCAACCGCTTCTGACAGCGCCCCGGCGACCAAACCGAGGCGCTGAACTCTCGAAACCCAGGTTACTTGCGCTTGGGCGCGAGCACCATGATCATCTGCCGGCCTTCGAGCTTGGGCATGTGCTCGACCACCGACACGTCCGCCAGCTCGTCGCGAATCCGCTCGAGCAAACGCATCCCGATGTCCTGGTGCGTGATCTCGCGGCCGCGGTAGCGCAGCGTCACCTTCCCCTTGTCGCCATCCTCGGCGATGAATCGCCGCAGGTTGCGCATCTTGATCGCGTAGTCGCCTTCGTCGGTGCCCGGGCGGAACTTGACTTCCTTGATCTCGATGACCTTCTGTTTGCTCTTCGCCTCGGCCGCCTTCTTCTGCTCCTGGTACTTGAACTTGCCGTAGTCCATCAGGCGCGCGACCGGCGGATCGGCCTGCGCGACGATCTCGACCAAGTCGACGTCGTACTCACCGGCGAGGCGCAGCGCCTCCTGCAGCGGCACGATGCCGAGGGGCTCGTTCTCGGGCCCGTTCAAGCGAACCTCAGGGGCCGTGATTTCCCGGTTCAGGCGATGCTTGCGCTCTGCGTTCGGGATGCGGCGATCAGCAAAAGTAGCGATATCAAATTCCTTCAGCGGGCGCCAAGGCGCGGAACCCAATAGACCATCTCACGCGTGCCTTTGAAACCAGATGGCTTCGCCGTCCCTTCGGCGAGAGCCACATTGTCAGACTCTTTGGGCAATGTCAGCGGCGAGCTTCTGTGCGAAGTCGGCCAGTGGCATCACACCGAGGTCCTGGTTGCCCCGGGCGCGCACCGCAACGGCCCCGTTCGCCTTCTCCTTGTCACCCACGACCAGGAGGAACGGGACCTTTTGCAGGGAATGCTCGCGGATTTTACGGGTAATTTTCTCGTTGCGCAAATCGCTCTCGAC
>DATCSE010000452.1:0-17230 GCA_036568605.1 Burkholderiaceae bacterium
TGACTCCGACCCTCGATCTGCGTGTTGCGTCACGCGCATGGCGACGGCGCATCACTACACATCCAGGCCGCCGTGAGGCATAGTCGCGCCAGTCATCAACACAACGGGCTTGACAGACAAGTCCTCATAGAAGCGGACGTCACAAAGGCTGCTTCGCGCCCTTTGCGCCGCCGCTCATGTCCAACGTCGCCAGGCCGCACCCGCGCCGAATGGCACGCCATCAGCATGAATACGAAGCGCCGTCCAACACCGCAGCCAGTGCAAGTTTCTCGTCTCGGAATCACCGCTGACTCTCCATTCCCTTTGGATCTTCCATTCGCAGCCGCCCTTCGCTTGTTGATGCAGGATCGTGACTGCCGGGCAATCAAGATTGGCATCGATCCAGGAAACTTCTACAGCGAGGTTCCTATGGAACTCCACGATTTCGTCGACGGGATAACCTATCGTTTCGTCACTGACGCTGGCGCCCCGTTTCTCGCATACGAGATGCACAACAGACAAAGCGGCATCTATCGGGAGGTGGCATACGACGGCCAGGTGCTTGAAGAGTGGTGGATTCACGAGATCCTCACCGGAATCCCCAACGAGCTGGAAGTTCTTCGGGAAAGGAGTGCCCGAACGGCGTTCACACTCGGGCGCCCAGCGTAGCTGCGATGCAGCGCATCAAGCGTCAGCGTGGGCAACACGGCTAGCGGCCGCTTGCGCCGCATCCTCCTCCAGCCACTCCCCCATCACATCGTCCCAACCCCGCTCCGATCAACGTCCGCGCGATCGCCAGGCCCTCATCGCGCGTATCGTCGCGGCGCGACGGGCGCCCTGCACGTCGATACCAGTAGTCGGCATTGTCGACATCGCCCTCGATGCGATGCAGCCAGGCATGGACCCAGGCGCCGTCCGCGTCGTCCTGCGCCTGCGCCAGTTCATGCGCGATGTCCCAGTCGCCGCGCAGGCCATGCCAGAGCGCACGCAACACAGGCGTCGCGAACGGCGGCGGCTCTTCGCGGTCCAGGCTAAGAACGAACGTGTCGACGGGGTCTGTCATGGCGAACGTGTCGAAAGCGGTTGAAGGTACGAGCGAACGAGCGAGATGCGACTGCAGCGACTGGACCGCTCAGAACGAGATCACCTGCAGGATGTTGCTGTAGTCGTCGGTCCAGAGCGGCCATCGATTGGATGCGGGCAGCTTCATCGCCGCCTCCTTGATGGCCGGCAGCTCGAGGATGCTGCGGTCCCGGGCCAGCAGGACCCAGTTCGAGGCGGCCTTGTCGGGTTCGCTGTCGGACTCGCGTTCTTCGACATACGCGAGCTGCAACCCCAGCTCGGCGGCCAGCCGGCCGATGACTGGCCGCAGGTCGAGGTGGCGGTTGCTGACGTGCAGGGCGATGACGCCCCTGGGCTTGATGCGCTCGCCATAGAGCATCAGCGCCTCGCGCGTCAGCAGATGGATCGGGATCGAATCGCCCGAGAAGGCATCGACGACCAAGACGTCGAAGCGCCGCGCTTCGGCCTGCAGCCCTCGCCTTCCGTCGCCGATCTGCACCTCCACGCGAGCGGGCGAGTCGGCGAGGAACGTGAAGTAGCGCTTCGCCATGTCGACGACGGCGGGATCGATCTCGTAGAAGCGATAGACATCGCCCGGCTTGCCGTAGGCGGCCAGCGTGCCGGCACCGAGGCCGATGAGACCGACTTCCAAGGGCCTGTCGTCCAGGGCCGTCAGCAGCCGGCCGATGCCGGAGGTCTCGGTGTAGTAGCTCGTCGGCTCGCGCCTTCGTTCGGCGGACAGGTACTGCTCGCCATGCATGATGCTGCCGTGCAGCAGCGTGCGATCGGCGCCGTCCGGCTCGGCGTCGCTCGCGCGCTCGCGCACGCGCAGCACGCCGTAGAAGTTGCGCTCCATCGCCACCACGTCGCTGAGGCTGCGCTCGATGCGCTGCGCCGCCGTCGCCACGGTGCACAGCAGCACCACGCCGCACAGCGGCGCGGCGACGTCGCGGCGGCCGCTGCTCCATGATCGCCACAGCAAGGCCGCGGCCAGCAGCACGAGGCCGATCTCCACCTCGAAGTAGCCGCGCAGCAAAGCCGGCGCGCCGAGCGCCACGACGGCGCTCCCGAACACGCCGCCGGCCGAGATGCTCAAGTAGAACTGCGTCAATCCGCGCGGGCTCGGCCGACTCGTCGCCAGCTCGCCGTGGCAGTACATGCAGACGATGAACAGGCCGGCGAGGAAGACGCCGCTCTGCCAGCCGATGTCGTTGACGAACCGCTGGTCGGCGACCACCCAGCACATCGCCAGCAGCGCCAGCAGCATCGCCGGCTGGAACAGCCGCCGCGAGTACCAGCGGTCCCCGTCGAAGCACAGCGCGAAGCTCAGCAGATACAGCGCCAGCGGCAGCACCCACATCAACGGGATCGACGGGATGTTCTGCGTCAGGTGATTGGTGACCGCCACCAGCTCGTAGCCCGCGAGCGCCGCCAGACCGAACCAGGCCAGCAGCTGCGCGCGCACCGGCCGCGGCCCGTCACGATCCCGCGGCGCCGCAACGCCGGTGGGCGCCGCACGCGATGCCGCGCGATGCGCGACGACGAGCAGGCACACCAGCACGACATAGACGGCGTAGCCCACGGACCATGCCTTGGCCTGCGTCGCGGTGCGCAGCCATGGCTCGATCAGCCACGGGTAGAGCATCAGCGCGGCCAGCGACGCGAGATTCGAAACCGCGAACAGGCGATACGGGTTGCGGCTTGTCGACTCGCGGGCAATCCACCCTTGCAGCAACGGGCTGGTCATGGCCAGCAGCGTGAACGGCAAGCCGATGGTCCCGACGAGCAGCGCGAAGATCTGTACGGCCGGCGCGACCTCCGTCGAACCCGACCCTCGTGCGGCCGGGATGATGGGCAGCAGTGCGAGGCTGGCCAGCAGCGCCGCGACGTGCGAGTAGCGGACCGACGCGACGCCATCGCGCCGCACGAGCTGGTGCGCACAGGCGTAGCCCAGCAGCAGCGCCGATTGGAAGAACACGAGGCAGGTGGCCCACACCGCGGCGCCGCCGCCGAAATGCGGCAGGATCATCTTCGCCAGGATGGGCTGCGCGAGGAACAGCAGAAAGGCGCTGAGAAAGATCGTGACGCCATGCATGCGGGGGATCGTAGGATGGGCACCCTCCTTGGCGCCGGCTCGACGTAACGAATTTCGACAGAAGCAAGGCGCTCGTCCCGTTCATCCGAAACGTCATGTCCGACTCTTACGACTTGGTCGTGGCCGGTGCCGGCATCGCCGGCCTGGCCCACGCGCTGGCCGGTGCGCGGCGCGGCTGGCGCGTGGCCGTGGTGGAGCGCGACCACCGCTGCGTGGGCGCTTCGATCCGCAACTTCGGCTTCGTCGCCGTCACCGGCCAGCGCGCGGGCGACACCTGGCGCCGCGCGATGCGCTCGCGCGACGTTTGGCGCGAGGTGGCCGACGCGGCGCGCATCCCGGTGCTGCACGAAGGCTTGTGGGTGCTGGCGCGCCGGCCAGCCGCACGGCGCGTGCTGGAGGCCTATGCGGCCACGGCGATGGGCGCGCAATGCCGCCTGCATGAACCCGACGAAGCGGCCCGCCTGGCGCCGGTGCTGCACACCGCCGGCGCGAGCGCCGCGCTGTATTCGCCGCACGAGCTGCGCGTCGAGTCGCGCGAGGCCATCCCGCGCCTGGCCGCCTGGCTCGCCGAGCAGCACGGCGTCCGTTTCTTCTTCGGCGAATCGGTGCTCG
Organism: Burkholderiaceae bacterium; assembly: GCA_036568605.1. Taxonomy (GTDB): domain Bacteria; phylum Pseudomonadota; class Gammaproteobacteria; order Burkholderiales; family Burkholderiaceae_C; genus DATCSE01. The sequence goes on from DATCSE010000452.1 coordinate 3,749, forward strand.
AGGCCGCGCCGCCGCGCGTGATCACGTCGGCCCGACAACTGCGCGCCGAGCGCATCGTGCTGTGCCCCGGCGCCGAGCTGACCGGCATCGCGCGGCCGTGGCTCGCGCCCCATGCACTGCGCCTCACGCGCCTGCAGATGCTGCGCGTGGTGCCGCCGCGCGGCTTTCGCTTGCCGGCCGCAGTGATGTCGGACCTGAGCCTGGTGCGTTATGCCGGCTATGCGGCGTTGCCAGAAGCCGCGTCGCTGCACGCGCAGTTGCAGGCCGAAGCCGCGGCGAGCCTGGCCGCCGGCATCCATTTGATCGCGGTGCAGAGTGCCGACGGCAGCCTCGTCGTCGGCGATTCGCATCACGATGATGCGACGCCCGATCCGTTCGCGAGCGACGCGGTCGACGAGTTGATCCTCGGCCACTTGGCCGAGACGCTGCAGCTGGCGCGGCCCGAAGTGCGCGAGCGCTGGACCGGCGTCTACCCGACCGGGCACGCGCAGGACGTCCTCGTCGAAGCGCCGGACCCCGCGTTGCGCATCGTCGTGTTCACGAGCGGCACGGGCGCCAGCACGGCATTCGGCCTCGCCGAGGAAGTGGTCGCCGCCTGGTGAGTGCGGTGTGGGTCCGGTGATGATGGGCGACACAGCTTTACACGGGATGCTGTCGAGTCGCCGTCATGCAGGTCCACTCATTCAGCGGTTCGTCCGTTCCAGTGGGATTCGCTCACACCACCCGCATGGACGCGACGTGATGCTCTCTTCGTCTCGAGGACCCGTACTCGCCGGGCTGCTCCTGTGCGGCAGCCTCCTCGTCGCGCTGTCGCCCGGGCATGGCGTGGCCGCTCACGCAAAGCCGGCGCCGGAGCTCGCGCCGCAGACGCTGGACGCGGCACCCGGCGCGCGGCTGCCGGTCTACGTGTCGCGCGACTGGTCACAGCCGCTGCCCGACATCGAGCGGGCCGTGATCGTGGTGCACGGCCATGGGCGTAATGCCGGCGACTACTTCCGCACCGGGCTGGCCGCCCAGGCGGCGGCCAGCGACGCCGGGTCGTCGACGCTGATCGTCGCACCGCAATTCATCGCTCCGCTCGATGTCGACACGTTCGGCGTGCCGGCCGACGTGCTGCGCTACTCGTCGCAAGGCTGGGAAGGCGGCGATGCAGCGCTCGGGCCGATGCCGATCAGCTCGTTCGCCGCGCTGGATGCGGTGCTCGCACGACTGGCCGAGCGCACGCGCTTTCCGAACCTGAAGACGGTCGTGCTGGCCGGCCATTCGGGCGGCGCGCAACTGGTGCAGCGCTACGCGATCGTCGGGCGCGGCGCCGCGCGGTTGGCCGAGGCCGGCATCGCGATGCGCTTCGTGGTCGCGAACCCGTCGTCCTATGCCTACTTCAGCTCGGAGCGCCCGGTGCCATCGGTCGCCGCGAACTGCGCGCACGTCGACGACTGGAAATACGGCATGCAAAACCTGCCCGCGTATGCGGCGGGCCGCTCGCCGGCCGAGCTCGAACGCGACTATGTCGCGGCGCACGTGGTCTACCTGCTCGGCACGCGCGACAACGATCCGGCGCACCCGCTGCTCGACAGGAGCTGCATGGGCCGCGCACAAGGCCCCGATCGCTGGTCGCGCGGCCATGCTTATGTGGCCGCGATGCGCACGCGCGACGGCGGCACGCCGAACCATGTGCTGTACGAAGTTCAAGGTGTGGGTCACGACGGCCGCGCGATGCTGACGTCGGCCTGCGGGCTCGCCGCGCTGTTCGATCGGCCGGGATGCGCGACCGCGCTGTCGTCGCGAACGCGCGACTGATGTGACGCAGACAGTTGCTCACAAGTCTGCAGAGCACGATACGACAAGCAACGCGTCGGAACTGCACCAGTCCGCTACGATTCGGCGCGTAACGAAAGGGCTAACCCCGAGCGAAAGCCGGGGGTCGCAAAGCTACCGGTCTTCGGATGCCGCTCGTCTCATCGAGCAGCGCCATGACGGCGGGGTTGCCGAAAACGACGGAGCGGTCAGGTCTGGACCGCGCCCGTTGCGTCTCGACGCGCTCGAGAGGCCATCCTCCCCCAAACCCTGCGACCTCCATCCGGCTCGGCGGCCTGTCGAGTGTCATGGCGTGACGGAAGGTGATGTCAATGGGAGTCGGCGCAGCGAGCGCCATCGGCGTCTGTGCGGATGCGCAGGTGCAGCAGGTGGAGAGCGGTCTTCATGCGGATGCCACCAAGGCCGCGCAGGCGGCGCTCGCTGCGGCATGGGCGACGCTGGATGCCGGTGCGATTCACGAGGCGCGCGAGATTGCGCAGGCCTTGCTGAACACGGCCATCGACCGCGACGACCTGTTGCTGGAAGCCCGCGCGCTGTCGTGCCTGGCGCACTGCGACCGCGTCGGCACGCGGCTGCGGCGCGCCAGCGATGCGGCCCGGCGCGCCGCACAGCTGTTCAAGCAGATCGGCGACACCGAAGGTGAAGCGCAGGCACTCGCGACGCTCGCCCAGGTCTGCATGCTGCTGGGCCGGAACGACGAAGCCGTCGAAGCGGCATTGCTTTGCGTGACGCTGCTCCGCCACCACGCGCCGCGGCCCGAGGCGGTACTCGCCTACGACGTGCTCGGCCTCGCCTACTGCTGGAGCGGCGACCACGAGCGCGCCGACGCGGCGCTCGAGGCTGCCGTCGGCATCGCGAGACGCTGCAACCCCGGCATCGGCCCCTACCAGCTGCGCGTCGACCAGATGTGGGTCGAGGCCTCCCGGCTCTTCGAGGAGCGCTATCACACCGGTTCGATGACCGACTTGACCCGGTTCCGCGAGCTTGCGTGCGAATGCCGACAGCTCGAGCTTGCCGGCCTGGGCCTCTGCGTGATGCCCAGTTTGCAGGACATGCATCGCGCGGTGTCGGCCGCGACTTGCGCGCTGCTGGAGATCTGGGACGGCCACCCGGAGGCCGCCCGGCGGGGGACCGAGACAGCGCGCCGCTCGCTGACCGGCGCTGTGACCTGGCTCGATGCACTCGTCAGCTGGTGCGAGGCCGAGCAGGCCTGGTCCGAACAGGACTGGCCGAAAGCGGAACAGGCGGTCGCGCAGATGCTCGAGACGGCACTGGCCGTCGAGCACGAGCAATTGGCCTGCCGGGCCCACCTGCTTCTGATCCAGGTCTACGAGCCCCAGGGCAAGCTCGAGGACGTGATGCGTGCGCAGCGCGCGCTGCGGCGTCGCGAACGCCGCGTCGCCGCGGAGGGGCTGGGCTCGAGGGAGGCCATCGTCACGTGGCAGCTCGGCGTGCGGCGCAGCGAGCAGCACCTCCGGGGCGCGCTGGTCCAGTCCAGGCAGTTCGAGCGCTGGTCGCTGGAAGACACGCTCACCGGAATCGCCAACCGCCGGTGCTTCCAGCAGGCGCTGGAAGAGTGCCTGCGTTCCCCGCTCGCCGCCGCGCGGCCGCTCACGGTGGCGCTGCTGGACGTCGACAAGTTCAAGGCCATCAACGACACGCACAGCCACCGCGTGGGCGACCGCGTCCTCCAGGCGCTGGCCACGCTGATGGCGAACAACGTCCGCCAGCAGGACCTGCCGGCACGCTGGGCCGGCGACGAATTCGTCATCCTGTTCCAGGACGCCTCGTTCGCCGTGGCGCAGCAGATCTGCGGGCGCATCCAGACGGCCATCGCCGAGTTCGACTGGGAGGCCATCGCGCCCGGCCTGCGCATGACGGTGAGCATCGGACTGAGTCAGGCGCAGCCCGGCGACACGGCCGAGTCGCTGCTGCACCGTAGCGACAAGTCGATGTACAGCACCAAGCTGCGGCACCGCAAGCAGCCGCCTGCGGATGACGGGTCTACCGTATCGACGCAGCCGTAGACGCGTTCCGGGCACACGGTTTGCCGGCGGCTGCCGATGAGGACGATGACGAGGGCCACATCTGCCCCGTCGGCCTTCACCTCAAGGAGTGCGCGATGCGACAGCAGCCACGACAGCAGCAGCCCCACCAATCCCCCAGCACCGGCGAATCGGCGAAGGAGCAAGACCAGAAGCAGCAGGAGCCGGCAACGGTCGACGTGACCAAGAAGCCGGATGTCTCGCGCTCCGGTGCGGCGTCGGAATCGCCGCTCGAGAAGCGCAAGGGGCCCAAGTCGGGCGGCATGGGCCCGAGGCAGTGAGCCGGGGCTGGACCGCGCGATGAACGACCGCACCGCACGAGCGGTCGGCAGTTGCTACGCGGACGCGCGCGCGGCGCGCGACGCGGTGGACATGGCCTTGCCGATGATCGAGCGCGCGATGCGCGACCCCGACGTATGCGGCGCCGGCTTTCTCTGCATCGTCGTGATGGACCCGGCGCGCAGCGAGCGCGACGGCAGCTTCGACGACGCGGTGCTGCTGGAGCACGCGATCGGCGATCGCGAGCGCTGGGATGCCGACTACGCCGGCTTCGCTCGCGCCAAGGCCATGCTGAGTTGGCGCAGCGGCTTGGACGGGCATCGGCTGCAGGCGCTGTCGCCGCACCGGCTGCGCGAGGGCGACAGCCTGCTGTGGGGCGGCGTCAACCTGGACGGTATCGTCGTCGGGGTCAGCGGCGCGCAGCCGTGGTACGACGAGGCCTTCGCGACCTGCATCGCTGCCAATCTGCGCGCCGTGGCGAAGCGGCGCCATGCCGCGGCCGGCGGCACGACGGCAGGTTGACAGCATCGTCGCCTGTCGTCGCGCCGTTCAGCGCACCGCCGCCTCGAAGGCCGCATCCGCCATGTCGGCCAACTCGGCGAGCGTGTGCACGTGATAGTCCGGCGTCGTGTGCGCCGACTCGATGGTGCCGCCCGAGCCCTTCTGCCCATGGCGACGTTCGACCCAGCAGGTCGCGATGCCCAGGCTCTTCGAGACGCCGATGTCGTGGTACTGGCTCTGCGCGACGTGCAGGTTGTCGGCCTGCGTGCAGCCCCACGCGCCCTCGTAACGGCCGCGTGCATACGCGAAGTACTTCGGGTCGGGCTTCTCGCACAGCGCGTCGTCGCAGCTCAGCGGCATGTCGAACGGATGTTCCAGCGTCTTCTCGAAATGCGCGAGCGCCCAGCGCTGCGCATTGGTCATCGAGACCAGCTTGTAGTGCCGGCGCAGGCGCTTCAGCGCGGCCACCGAATCCGGGAACGCCGGCCAGCGCGACACCGAATCGCGAAAGCCTTGTGCGATCTTCGGCGAATCGGGCAGGCCCAACGGCGGTGCGATCTCGTGCCAGACGCGCTCCAGGTCATCGGGGTACCAGCCGGACTTGTCACTCTTGCGGCTGTGTCGGTAGGCGACGAGGAAGTCATCGTCGCTCACCCGCGACTCTGGCGCGATCTCGCGCAGATAGGCGAGCATGCCGCCCTCGAAATCGATCAGCGTGCCGACGACGTCGAACGTGAGGACCTTGAACGTGGCGAGGGACATGGGTGCAGCTCCACAAGCGATGGCCTTGAACTGCGCTCAAGCTTAGAGGCGCTTGACGCCAGGCCGCATTCGAATGCGGGGGGTCGAACGGCAGACCATTGCGTTGTGGCCGGCGCCGGCAGCACGAAGCCGCAAATTCATTTCACCGCATCCGCGGTGAAGGCAATCCTCAACGAGCCGTCGCAGCCAGCACCACCGTGCGGTCCATCGGCTGGGTCGCCTCGAACGACGGCGCGAATTCGCTCTTCAGCGAGCTCAGCACCTCGGGCGACACCAGTCCCTGGTACTGGCGCTCGATCTCGAGGAACATCGAATGCGACACGTCCCCGACCTGCAGGCGCGACTCGGTGTTGAACGCGGACGCCTTGGTGCCGCCCGCGCCGTAGAACGGGTCCTTCGAGCGGTTGATCACCGCGACCGACATCTTCGAACGCAGTGCCGCCAGCCCATGGTTCGACCAGTTGCTGACCAGCGATTCGAGCTGCTCCAGCGCGGACTGCAGGATCTCGATCGGCACCTCCTGCAATGCGTCCAGCCCCTGCAGCTTCAGCGCGCGTTCGACGTAGACCAGGTGCCGCACCACATGCCGCGTCATCGGGTGCACGTCGAGCAGCTTGCGCAGCTCGGTCCGCATCAGCTCCAGCTCGTCGCCGGCGCCGGCGGGCGCGACCGCCTCCCGGCTGTTCGGCGCGGCGGGCTTGGCCTTCGCGGCCGCCTGTTTCTCCCGCTTGTTCTTGCTGCCGCGCGTCAGCGGGAGTTCGCTGAAGAACATCCGGCCGATGAGCCGGAATGGCGCGGTCACCACCGCGACGAGCTTGCTTGGACGCCGCTCGCGCGGCTGCGATTTCGCCCCGTCGGCCGCAACGGACGACGGCTTGGCCTGTACCGGTTTGGATCTGCTTTTCATCTTGCGTGCCTGGCGAAGACTGAATGCCGAGGCGATACCCACACTGCCCACACATGATGTTACGTTTGTTGCGACTCTTGCGCGCGTGACTTTCGCACGCTCTTGCCGCGGGAACGTGGCTTGCCGCAATCACCATCTCCACTCGTCGATGAAAGGAGACGCCATGACGATGGTTTCCGATGTGATGACACGCGGCGTGCGCACGATGTCGCCGCGCGAGACGCTGGTGCAGGCAGCCCAGGCGATGGACGCGCTGAACGTCGGCGCGATCCCGGTGTGCGACGGCGACAAGCTGATGGGCATGGTGACCGACCGCGACATCGTGCTGCGCGGCGTCGCGCAGAACTGCCCGATGCAGTCGACGCCGCTGTCGGCGGTGATGTCGACCGACACCTGCTGGTGCTTCGAGGACCAGACGCTGGACGAGGTCGCGGCCCAGATGCGCGACCGGCAGATCCGCCGGATGCCGGTGGTCGATCACGACCAGCACCTGGTCGGCATCCTGTCGCTGGGCGACGTCGCCACCAAGGGCGACGGCAAGGATGCGGCCGGCGATGCGCTGCAGGGGATCTCGAGCCCGGCGCACCCCGATCGCTCGGGCCAGTCCGCCGCGAGCGGCAGCGCCGGCGGCGGCGGCGGCGAGCCGTGACGCGGGGAGCGCTTCGATGAACACGAGCTCGAACCGACATCGCGGCATCGACCTGCTCATGGCCGCGGCCACCGGCGCCGTGGCCATGTACGCGCTGGACCCGCAGCACGGTCGCCGGCGCCGCGCGCTGGGCCGCGACCAGATCGTGCACCTGCGTCGCCGCATGCAGGACGAACTGGGCACCGCGCTGCGCGACCTGCAGCATCGTCTGCGAGGATGGGCCGCGCGTGCCCGCGGCACGGCGCGGCGCGGACGCGCGGACGACTACGTCCTTGTCGAACGCGTGCGCTCGGCGCTCGGCCGCGCGACCTGGCACCCGCACGCGATCCGCGTCGGTGTCGTGTCGGGGCGGGTCACGCTGAGCGGGCCGGTGTACGCCTCCGAAGAGGACCGGATCGTCGCCGCGGTCCATGCCGTGCCCGGCGTACTCTCGGTCGATTGCCGTCTCGAACGGCATGGCGAAGACGACGACCTGCCGGCGCTGCGAGGCCGGCGCGCGCGCAGCCCGGCACATCCCCAGCCCGCGCATTGGGCACCCGGCACGCGTCTGCTGGCCTTGGCGACCGGCCTCTCGCTCGCGGCCTGCGGCATCGCCGCGCGGCGCCGCAGCGCCTTCAGCCTGGCGCTGGTCAGTGCCGGCGCAGCGCTCGCGACGCGCGCGATCGCGAACGACAGCCGCGGCGCCATCGCGCAACGGGCGGCGCCCGAGGCAACGGAGCTGAGCGAGGGGTCCACCGCGCCGGCCGCCGCGCCGCCGGCGACGCAGCACACGCCGGCGCATTAGAAGCCGACCGCACGGCCCACGCCATGGACCCTACGCCGGCCGATCGACGCACGCGCATGGTCTCGACGCAACTCGAGTCCCGCGGCATCCGTTCGCAGGCGGTGCTGCGGGCGATGCGCGAGGTGCCGCGCGAACGTTTCGTCGAACCCGGCATGGAAGAGTTCGCCTACGAAGACTCGCCGCTGCCGATCGCCGCGGGGCAGACGATCTCGCAGCCGTACATCGTCGCCGCGATGATCGAAGCCGCCGAGGTCGCGCCGGGCGACACGGTGCTCGAGGTCGGCGCCGGCTCGGGTTATGCCGCGGCGGTGCTGAGCCGCATCGCCGGGCGCGTCTGCGCGATGGAGCGGCACGACGCGCTGGCGCATGCCGCCCGCGAGCGGCTCGCAGCACTGGGCTATTCGAACGTCGAGCTGCGCGCCGGCGACGGCAGCACCGGCTGGCCCGAACCGCTGCAGTTCGACGCCATCCTCGTCTCGGCCACGGCGCCCGCGGTGCCGCCCGCGCTGCAGGGCCAGCTCGCGATCGGCGGCCGCCTCGTCGTGCCGGTGGGCACGCGCGAGCGGCAGCGGCTCGTCAAGGTCACGCGTACCGCGGCGCAGGCCTTCGATCGCGAAGAGATGGAGGCGGTCGCGTTCGTGCCGCTGATCGGCGCCCAGGGATGGGCCGAAGACGGCCACCAGGCGGCGAGCAACCATGTGCCCGGCCACGCGCGCGGCCACAGCCTCTCGCAGATGCTGGCCACTGCGGCGCAGCCGTTGCCCGAGCTCGACGATGCGGCGTTCGGGCGCCTGTTCGACCGCCTCGCCGGCCGACGCATCGTGATGCTGGGCGAAGCCAGCCACGGCACGTCGGAGTTCTATCGCGCACGCGCGGCGATCTCGCGCCACCTGATCGCGCACCACGGTTTCGACATCGTCGCGGTCGAAGCCGACTGGCCCGACGCCGCCGCGCTCGACCGTCACGTACGGCAACGCCCGGCACGCGAGCAGCCGCGAACGCCGCCGTTTCGCCGCTTCCCGACCTGGATGTGGCGCAACGCCGAGTTCGCCGAGTTCATCGCCTGGATGCGGCAGCACAACGAAGGCGTCGCCAGCGCCGACGCGCGCGCCGGCTTCTACGGGCTCGACCTCTACAACATGAGCGGGTCGATCGAGGCGGTGCTCGCATACCTCACCCGCGTGGACCCCCAAGCCGCGCGCATCGCGAAAGAGCGCTACGGCTGCCTGACGCCCTGGCAGCACGATCCGGCCACCTACGGCCGCGCCGCGCTGCATGCCGGCTACGCGCAATGCGAGCAGGCGGTGATCGCGCAGTGCCGGGAGCTGCTGGCCCGCGACCTGGACGATGCTGCCGGCGATCGCGACAGCTTCCTCGACGCATCGCAGAACGCGCGCCTGATTGCCGCGGCCGAGCGCTATTACCGCGTGATGTACTACGGCGGCGCGACGAGCTGGAACCTGCGCGACTCGCACATGTTCGAGACGCTCGAGCATCTGCTCGCGTTCAAGGGGCCGCGGGCGAAGGCCATCGTCTGGGCCCACAACTCGCACATCGGCGATGCGCGCCACACCGAGATGGGCCTGCTGCGCGACGAGCACAACATCGGCCAGCTGGCGCGCCAGCGCTTCGGCGAGCAGGTCGCGCTGGTCGGCTTCGGCACGCACACCGGCACGGTCGCCGCGGCCAGCGACTGGGACGGCGAGATGGAGGTCAAGCGCGTGCGCCCGTCGCGCGCCGACAGCTACGAGCGGGTGTTCCACGAAGCCGGCCAGCCGCGCTGCCTGCTGGACCTGCACGACGACCGCGACGGCGATGCGCTGCGCCAGCGCCTGCTGGCGCCGCGGCTGCAACGCTACATCGGCGTGATCTACCGGCCCGAGACCGAGCGCTGGAGCCACTATGCCGAGTCCAGCCTGCCGCAGCAGTACGACGCGTTCGTGTGGTTCGACGAGACTCGTGCGGTGACGCCGCTCGCGCCCCCGGCGACCACCGAGCACGGCGTCGCGGAGACCTATCCGTTCGGCGTGTGACGCGCCCGCTCCCTCATCCGTCGATGTGCAGCTGCAAGCCGGTGGCCGTGTAGGTCGGCGTGACCTTGAAGCCCGGGACCGTGATCGTCGTGAACGTGCCGCGCAGCGCGCCGGCGCCGAGCACGCTGAGCGTGTCGCCGACAGCTGGCGCGTAGCCGTTGGCGAACTTCACGCTCAGCGTGCCGCCGGCGATCGTCGCGGTGCCGCCGACGCTGAGCCGGCCTGCGCCGCCGCCGCCGAGGACCAGCTCCAGCGTCGTGCCCGCGAGCTGCGTGTAGGTGCCGGCGATCGTCAACGCCGAGGCCGCCTGGCTGACCAGCGTGCCGCCTCCGAGGTAGACCGCACCGCTGCCGAGCGCGCGGGTCGAAGCGGCCTGCAACGTGCCCGCGGCGATCTCGGTGCCGCCGCTGTAGCTGTTGCTGCCGGTCAATGTCAGCGTGCCGCTGCCCGCCTTGGTCAGCTTGCCCGCGCCGGAGATGTCGTTGCGCCAGCTGTCCGCGGCCGAGAAGCCGCCGAGGCTTGCATCCATCGTCACGGTCACGTCGCCGTTGAACGCGCCGTAGCCGTCCGCGGCCGCGAACAGGTTCAGCCGGCCCCAGCCTTCGGCATCGTCCATCGCCGGATAGCCCGACGGCAGCGCGGTGGTCTTCAGCACGACGCGGCGCTGGCTCGCATCCAGGTACGGCAGGCGCGTCTCCAGCAGCACCTCGGCGCTCTTGGGCACGACCGCGGGCTTGCCGGTGTCGGCGATCGCGCCGAAGCCGTGGGTCAGGCGCCGCAGGTACTCGGCCTGGTTGGTCGCGTGATCGGCAAAGCGGTCGGCGCTGCTGCCTTGCGAATGCGCATACGCGTTGAACGCCGCCAGGTCGCTCGTGCCGGCGGCGGCCATCAACGCCGTGTGGGCCTGCGCATACGCCGCGGCCTTGCCGGCGGCGTTGGCGCCGGTCGCGATGCTCGCCGCGGCCGCGGCCTGGGCCTGGATGCGCCCGCCGATCACGTCCAGCGGCGAATGCATGCCCGCATAGATGCGGTTCTCGCCGAGCTCGAGCGCGCGGCTCAGGATCTCCTGGTAGCGCTCGGGCAGCACATAGGCCATCGCCAGGGCATCGCGCATGGCCTCGGCGGCGTGGCCGCTGATGTAGCCGCCGTCGGTGCCGGGTGTCGCGCTCTCGGCCGGCACCAGCGCCGGCACCACCTTCACGCTGCTGCTCCAGCGCCAGGGCCGCGCGTACTTGTAGAAGCGCTTGGCCGGTTCGGTCGATGCGTTCTGCCCGATGTTGTTGACGAAGTCGACGACGCTGCCGAAGCTCGTGTTGCCGGACGCGCTGCCGACGCCGGTGTTGTTGCCGGTGTCGCTGTAGAGCACCGTGGTCGCGTCGGCCGCGATGGCCGTGATCGAAGTCGTCTGCTGCGCGGCGCTGCGCCACGCGGTCGTCAGCGGACCCAGGCCGTCGGTCACGCTGTAGCCCTTGCCGCGACGGTCGTCGAGGTACGCGGCCAGTTCCTGCGCGCTGGTGCGCTGCGCGGTCTTGTCGACGACGTACTGGATGTTCGCGTTGTGCACCGCCGCGTTCAGCACGGTGCCGTCGGTGGCGTCGCCCGGAATGCCGGTCCAGGTCGACGCGGTGACCGCCGGGAAGCTGCCGTTGGCCGCCGCAGTCACGCCCGCGTCGACCAGCAGCGTGCCGGGCTTCCAGATGTCGAGAAAGCCGGCGACCACGCGCACGCCGGCATTGGTCTGCAGCGTTGCATAACGCGCATCGCCGCGCTGGTTGGTGTACGCGTAGTCGACGTACGGCAGCACGGCCGTTTCGTCGGCGACCGGGGCGCTGTCGCTGTAGCCCAGGCCTTGCGGCGCGCTCAGCGCGGCGGACTGCCCGGCATCGCTGGTGGTTGTGCTGGTGGTTGCGGTGGTGTTGTCGTCATCGCCGCCGCCGCAGGCGGACAGGCAGACAGCGGCGATCAAGGTCAGAACGAAGGGGCGACGCGCAAGGATCGATGACATGAAGACGTGGTCGGGTTGAGTAGCCTGCAAGCGGGTCCGCGCGGCCCAAGGGCAAGCCGCCGACCGCAAAGCGCGGCACTCTAGGCCGCGAACAAGTCGTTCGTGTGAAAGCGTCGGGGCCTGCTTGTCCACCGAATCGGTGGACAACTCGGTTGACAAGCCGGGCTCCGCGCAAAAAAGGCGCTCGCGGACAAGGACTTGCCCTGCACTGCTCCGGAAGCGGGCTCGTCATCGCCTCGCGACCCGTTGCGCAACGCCAGCGCACAACTGTGAGCCGCGCTCGAAGAGTGCAACGCGACGTTGGTACGCGTTCGTCCAGGCGCCCCTTCCAGCGGTGAGTCCCGATGAACTCGCCCTGGCACCGGCTATCGAACCGAGATGCGCCCCATGACCTCCATCGACATCGCACGCCGCGCCGCGATCGCAAGCGCGATCCTGGTCGCCATCACCGCCTGCGTGCGGGCGACGGTGCTGCCTCCCGCGACCACGGTGGGCCCGCGCCCGTCCCTGCCGGAGCCCGAACATTCGCTGCTGCCGACGGTGCAGGTGGCCACCGCGAAGGGTTGGGCTGCAGGTGCCAAGCCGGCTGCAGCACCTGGCATCGCGGTCAACGCGTTTGCGACCGGGCTCGCGCATCCGCGCTGGCTGCACGTGCTGCCCAACGGCGACGTGCTGGTCGCCGAGACCAATGCGCCCGAGCGGCCCGAAGAAGGCCGAGGCCTGAAGGGCGCGGTGATGGAAAAACTGATGGCCAAGGTCGGCGCGGGCGTGCCCAGCGCGAACCGCATCACGTTGCTGCGCGACGCCGACGGCGACGGCGTCGCCGAAGTCAGGTCGGTGTTTCTCGAAGGGCTGAATTCGCCGTTCGGGATGGCGCTCATCGGCGACACGTTCTACGTCGCCAACACCGACGCCGTGATGCGCTTCCCGTACCGCGCCGGCGAGACGCGCATCACGGCGGCCGGCGCGCGGGTGACCGATCTGCCGGCAGGCCCGCTGAATCATCACTGGACCAAGAGCCTGATCGCGAGCCGCGACGGCACGAAGCTCTACGCCACCGTCGGCTCCAACAGCAACGCCGCCGAGAAAGGCATCGAGAAGGAAGAAGGACGCGCGGCGATCTGGGAGATCAACGCGAAGACCGGCGCCAAGCGGCTGTTCGCGACCGGCCTGCGCAACGTCAACGGCATGGCCTGGGAGCCGCGCACCGGCGTGCTGTGGGCCGTGGGCAACGAGCGCGACGAACTCGGCAACGACCTGGTGCCGGACTACCTGACCTCGGTGACCGACGGCGGCTTCTATGGCTGGCCGTACAGCTACTATGGCCAGCACGTCGACACGCGCGTGAAGCCGCAGCGGCCGGACCTGGTCGCCAAGGCGCTGGTGCCCGACTACGCGCTGGGCTCGCATGTCGCCGCGCTGGGCCTGGCGGCGGCCGAGGGCACGTCCTTGCCGGCACCGTTCGCGAACGGCATGTTCATCGGCGAGCACGGCTCATGGAACCGCAGGCCGCCGTCCGGCTACCGGGTCGTGTTCGTGCCGTTCGCCAACGGCCGTCCGAACGGCATGCCGATCGACGTGCTGACCGGCTTCCTCAGCGCCGACGGCGAAGAGGCGTATGGGCGGCCGGTGGGCGTCGCGCTGGACAAGCGCGGCGCGCTGCTGGTCGCCGACGACGTCGGCGGCGCGGTGTGGCGGG
>DATCSE010000453.1:0-5851 GCA_036568605.1 Burkholderiaceae bacterium
TCTTTCCCCGGAACACGCGGTACGAGAAGATCGTGTAGCCGGCGATCGCCGGCACCGAGATGCACACGCCGATCAGGATGAACTTCAGCGCGGCCGGGCTGCTGGCCGCCTGCCAGATCGTCAGCCGGTCGATCACGACGTACGGGTAGAGGCTGTACGCGAGGCCGAGGAAGCCGAGCACGAACACGCCGATCAGCAGCACGAAGGGCAGCCAGCTCAGCACGCCCAGCACCTGGCGCCGGCCGAGCAGCGCGCGCACGGCGATCAGCAGCACGCCGGTGGTCAGCGGGATCGCGCTCAGCGCGATCAGCGCCGGCAGCTCGAACCAGCGCTCGCGCACCGTCGCGCTGACCCACGGCGTGGCCATCGAGATCAGCGTCAGGCCGCCAACCATCGGCAGCCAGGCGATGCGCGCCCACTGCGCGGCGCGGCGCTGCAGCTCGCCCTCGGTCTTCATCACGAGCCAGCAGGCGCCGAGCAGCACGTAGGCGGCGGGCAGCGCGAGCGCGATCGCGGCGGCGAAGACCGGGTAGTTCCAGCCCTCGCCGAAGCCGCTGACGTAGCGGCCCAGCATCCAGCCCTGTGCCATCGAGGCGAGTGTCGAGCCGGCGAAGAAGAGCCGGTCCCACATCGGCTTGTGCGCCGCCTTGGCCTTGACGCGGAAGTCGAACGCGACGCCGCGCAGGATCAGCCCGACCAGCATCAGCGCGACCGGCAGATAAAGATGCCCCAGCACGACGCCGTGCGCCTTCGGGAACGCGATCAGCAGGATGCCGATGCCCAGCACCAGCCAGGTCTCGTTGGCGTCCCAGAACGGGCCGATCGACGCGACCATCACGTCCTTCTCGGCATCGGTCGCGCGGTGCATCAGCATGCCCACGCCGAGGTCGTAGCCGTCGCTGATCACGTAGACCAGCATCGAGATGCCCATCAGCGCCATGAAGACCACTGGCAGCGCCGTGTCGAAGGTCATCACGGTCACTGGACTACCCTCCGCACTGCGTGCTCCGGGATTCGCGCTTGGGAGCGGCCCGGCGCGCTCATGCCGGATCTCCCACGGCCGGAACGGCGGCACGATCCGCGGGATTCTCCTCGAGCGCCTCCTCCGGCTTCTCGGCCATGTACTTCAGCACGCCGACATACGCCAGGATCAGCGCGAGGTACAGCGTGACGTACAGCGCGAGCGTCAACCCGATCATCGCCGAGGGCACCGCGGAGGCGACGTCCGCCGTGCGGATCTGCCCGTAGACGACGAACGGCTGGCGGCCGATCTCGGTGACGTACCAGCCGGCGACGGTCGCGACCCAGCCGGAAAACGTCATCGCCGCGAAGGCGCCGAGCAGCCAGCGCGGCAGCGCGTTCGGCTGCCAGCGCTTCTGGCGCAGCGTCCACCAGCCCAGCCAGCTCGTCGCCAGCATCAGCACGCCCATGCCGACCATCAATCGAAATGCGAAGAACAGCGGCAGCGCCGGCGGGTGCGCGTTCGGGAATGCGTTCAGGCCTCGGATCTCGCCGTCGAGCTCATGCGTCAGGATCAGGCTCGCCATCTTCGGCAACGCGATCTCGAAGTGGTTGGTGCGGGCACCGTCGTCGGGGATCGCGAACAGCAGCAGCGGCGCGCTGCGCTCGGTCTCCCAGACGCCTTCCATCGCGGCGATCTTCGCCGGCTGGTGCTCCAGCGTGTTCAGGCCGTGCTGGTCGCCGGCGAGGATCTGCACCGGGATCGCGATCGCCGCGAGCGTCAGGCCGACGCGCATCACCTTGGGTGCCGAGCGTTGCGCGACGCCGCGCAGCGTCTGCCACGCCGACAGCCCGATCAGCAGGAACGCGCAGGTCAGCGTGGAGGCCAGCAGCATATGCGTGAGCCGGAACGGGAACGAGGGGTTGAAGATCACCTCGACCCAGCTCTTCACGTGGTACACGCCGTCGATGACCTCGTAACCGGCGGGCGTCTGCATCCACGAGTTCAGCGCCAGGATCCAGAACGCCGACAGCGTGGTGCCGAACGCGACGAAGAAGGTCGCGAGCAGGTGCATGCGCTCGCTGACGCGGCCGTGGCCGAACAGCATGATGCCGAGGAAGCCCGCTTCGAGAAAGAACGCGGTCAGCACCTCGTAGCCCAGCAGCGGCCCGGCGATGTTGCCGACGCGCTCCATGAAGCCGGGCCAGTTGGTGCCGAACTGGAAGCTCATCGTGACCCCGCTGACGACGCCCAGCGCGAAGCTCAGCGCGAACACCTTGGTCCAGAAGCGGTAGGCGTCGAGCCAGCCCTGCGCGGTGAGCCGGTCGCCGGCGCGAGAGCTCACGAGCCAGCGCCAGCGGAAGAACAGCAGCAGCCAGCCCATCCCGATCGAGATCGTCGGGAACAGGATGTGGAACGTGATGTTGGCCGCGAACTGCATGCGGGCCAGGATCAGAGCATCCATCTGCGTGTTTTTTCTGTCGGCGGGCGACGCATCCGTCTCTGCTGGATCGCGTCACGACGTCAGCATCGACGAGCGGACGGGCTTCGGGTTCTCGACGGCGCGGATGATCTGCACACCGAGGTCTTCGAGCATCGCGTAGCGCCGCCGGTATTGAGCACGCTTGCGCGACGGGATCTCATCGGGCTCGCGCCGATGGAGCTCGAGCGGCAGGTCGTAGAAGCCGTCGTCCTCGCAATCGCTGCCGCCGAGTTCGCTCCATGCGCTGTCGTAGCTGGCCTTCATGAAGTCGGTTCCAAAGTAACCGCTGCGCGAGACGCTGTGATCGTCCGCGACCGCGCGGATCTGCTCGATGTGCAGCGCTCGGCACAGCAGCTTGAACGCGGCTGCCAGCAGATCGCGCGGACGCAGTCCCTCGAGCTGGTGCGTCAGCTCGCCGTAGAGCGCGCGCGCTCCCTCCTGCGAAGAGCCCTGCAGCGCGCCGACATAGGCAATGCGACGCCCATCGACCGATCCCAGCGTGAACGCGAGCGAGTACAGACGATGGTCGGCCCGGAACAGGTTGAGCACCAGTTCGCCCTCGTGCGAGAACCAGGGCGCCTTGTCGAGCACGATGTCGACCGCCAGTTCCGGCGGTCCGACGTGCCCCAGCACGAGCTCTTCCCGCGGCGAGAAACGCAGGAATGCCAGCGGCCCGTGCAGCATGCGGTAGTGCGTCTCGATCACGTCGAGCCGGCGCTCCACGGACCACGCGGTGTTCAGGTACGGGCGGCCGACCGCCCCAAGCAGATACGGGTGCGCGGCGATCATCTCGCGCAGCGCAGGATTCGCGGGGTCGTTGAACCAGGCATGAAAGCGGCGAAGCCGGACCAGTTTGCGGGCCAGCATCCGCGTGGCGTAGCCGATGGACGGAGGATCGCTGCGCGGCCAGGTGGTCCGCGCGGTGCGCACCAGACGCCAGGCGACCGCCACGAAACTCGCGGGCTTGTCGGCAGGCCAATGCTGGGTCAGCGCGCGTGTGGGCATCATGCTCCCTGTCGTTCCCGGGAAGATGAGCAACGGGCCGGTCCTCCTCTGTTTTGATTGTTGACGGCGACCGCGCCGTTGCCGATCGATGCCCTGGCAGGGTAAGGGCTTTTCGAACCGCGAACAAGCGGACATTCAACGACGCCCGCGAGGCCCTGCGGCCAGCGGCGACAATGCACCCAACGTGCCAGTCCGCATCGGACTCCACTCGCCCTACGCCTGATGATCACCTATCGAATCGAAGCGACCGATCCGAACGCCCACCTCTTCCAGGTCACGCTGACGGTCCAGCGCCCATCGCCGGAACAACGTGTCAGCCTGCCGGTCTGGATCCCGGGCAGCTACCTCGTGCGGGAGTTCGCGCGCCATCTCAGTGCCTTGCAGGCCAGCCAGGGCACGCGTTCGGTGCCGGTCGAGCAGCTCGACAAGGCCACCTGGCAGGTGCGCTGCGAACCGCGCACGCCGCTGATCCTCAGTTACCGCGTCTACGCGTTCGACACGTCGGTGCGCGCCGCGTTTCTCGACGCGCAGCGCGGCTTCTTCAACGGCACCAGCCTGTGCCTGCGGGTCGAAGGCAGCGAGGCGCTGCCGCATCGGCTCGAGTTCGGCGAGCTGCCCGCGCACTGGCAGGTCGCCACGGCGATGCGGCCGGTCAAGGTCGATGCGCTGGGCCGCGGCACCTACGAGGCCGCTGGGTACGACGAGCTGGTCGACCACCCGGTCGAGCTCGGCCGATTCTGGCGCGGGCGTTTCATCGCCGGCGGCGTGCCGCACGAGTACATCGTCGCCGGTGCGCTGCCCGATTTCGACGGCGAGCGGCTGCTGGCCGATGCGAAGCGCATCTGCGAGGCGCAGATCGCGTTCTGGCACGGCGAGAAGGGCGCCAACGGGCGTGCCGCGAAGCCGCCGTACGAGCGCTACGTGTTCCTGCACAACCTGGTCGACGACGGCCACGGCGGTCTCGAGCACCGGGCGAGCACGGCGTTGATCTCGGGGCGGCGCGACATGCCGGCAACCGGCGCCGCCGCGCAGGGCAAGACCGAGATGACCGACGCCTATGCGAACGTGCTGGGGCTGATCAGTCACGAGTACTTCCACACCTGGAACGTCAAGCGGCTGCGCCCGGCCGAGTTCGCGCGCTACGACTACACGCGCGAGAACTACACCGAGCTGCTCTGGTTCTTCGAGGGCTTCACGTCGTACTACGACGACCTGTTCCTGGTGCGCTGCGGGCTGATCGATGCGCCGCGCTACCTGAAGCTGCTCGCGCGCACGATCAGCAACGTGCTCGCGGTGCCGGGGCGGCAGGTGCAGAGCGTCGCGCAGGCCAGCTTCGACGCATGGGTCAAGTACTACCGCAGCGACGAGAACACGCCGAACGCGACGATCAGCTACTACACGAAAGGCGCGCTGGTCGCGCTGGCGCTGGACCTGACGCTGCGCGCCGACGGCAAGGGCGGCCGTTCGCTCGACGACGTGATGCGCGGCCTGTGGTCGCGCAGCGAAGGCGGCCCGATCGCCGAGAGCGCGATCGCCGAGGTGCTGCAGGCGATCGGCGGGCGCTCGTTCGCACCCGAGCTCGCCGCCTGGGTGCACGGCACCGACGAGCTGCCGCTGCGCGCGCTGTTCGAGCGTTTTGCGATCGACTGGAGCGAGGATGTGCCCACGCTGGCTCAGCGTCTGGGCCTGCGCGTGGCGGAGAACCCGCTGACCGGCATCAAGGTCACGCACGTGCTGCGCGGCGGTGCGGCCGAGCGCGCCGGCCTCTCGGCCGGCGACGAGCTGCTCGCGGTGCGCGGCTGGCGGCTGCGCCGGCTCGACGATGCGCTGCGGCTGCTGCAGCCCGGTCAGCCGTCCGCGCTGCTCGCGTCGCGCGACCAGCGCATCCTCGAGCTGATCGTGACGCTGCCGGCCGAACCGGCAGCGGGCGCGGTCGCGCTGAAGGCCGCGGCCAAGCCCGCCAAGACAGCGCAGGCGTTGCAAGAGGCATGGTTGGCCGGTCGTTGAGGCTGCTGCTGGGCGGCGAGCACGCATCGCCCTGGCGCCGCGTCGCGGCGGTCGCGCTGGTGCTGGGCGTGATCGTCGTGCACGGCTGCGTCACGCAGGGGGTGCTCGAGCGCATGGGCGACCTCGGCCGCAGCGAGGCGATGCCGCAGCGCATGGAAGTCGCGTACGTGCGCGAGATGGAGTTGAGCGCGCCGCCGGTCGCCGCGCCGGCGGCGCCGGTCGAGCCGACGGCCGCGGTCGCGCCGCCGAAGAAAAAGCCCAAGCCCAAGCCGAAGCCGCCGAAAGCGGCGTCGGCTCCCGAACTGGCGGCGTCGGAGCCGGCAACGGTCGTGGCCGAGGTGGCGTCCGCGGCGGCCAGCGCAGCATCGGCGCCCGACGAGCCGCTGCCTGCCGTC
>DATCSE010000454.1:0-12569 GCA_036568605.1 Burkholderiaceae bacterium
GCGTCTCCAACGCCGAGCCGCGGTGCGAACCCAGGTGCAGCTGGCCGTCTTCGCCGACCAGCCGGATGCCGATTTCGCTGGTGCCGAACAGGCGTTGGCAGCTGTCCATGATCTTGTCGAAGGTCGGCTGCGTGTCAGACACCGAGTTGCTGATCACCTCGAGGATTTCGGCCGTCGCCGTCTGCTGCTCGAGCGCCTCCCGGGTCTCGTTGAACAGCCGCGCGTTCTCGATCGCGATCACCGCCTGGCGCGCGAACGTCTGCAGCAGGTCGATCTCCTTGTCGCCGAACTGGCCGACCGCGGCGCCGGCCACCGTGATCACGCCGACGATCCTGTCGTCGCGGCGCATCGGCACGGCGAGTACGCTGCGGTAGCCCGACTGTCGCCTGATCGCCTGCACCTCGTCGGGCGCATCCTTCTCGGCGAGCACGTCGGCGCAGTTGATCACCGACTCTTCGCGCACCGCGCGCGCGGTGACCGAGCCGCCGGAGGGCGGCATCGGATACGCCTGCCGCGTGGCCTCGAGACCCTTCGCGCTGACGCCGAAGGAGCTGACGATGTGGATCGATTCGCCATCGAAGCGGAACACCCATCCGTAGTCCGCGCCGGTCAGGCGCCCCGCCCGTCCCGCGATGACGTCGAACACCGGCTGCACGTCGGTGGGCGACTCGCTGATCACCTTCAGGATCTCGGCGGTTGCGGTCTGCCGCTCGAGCGCCTCCTTGGTTTCGTTGAACAGGCGCACGTTCTCGATGGCGATCACGGCCTGGTCGGCAAAGGTCTGCAGCAGCCTGACCTGCTTGTCCGGAAACACCCCCGGCTCGGCGCGGCACACACCGATCGAGCCGATGACCTGGCCTTCGCGCAGCATCGGCACCGCGAGGTTGCTGCGATAGCCCGCGAGCCGGGTCACGTCCTTCAACGTGTAGTCGGGATCGGCCAACACGTCCTGGATCTGGACCGGCGCGCGTTCGGCGATCGCGCGTGCGGTGATCGCGCCGCGCCCCACCGGCATCGGGAAGGAGGCGAGCATCGCGGCCGACGCCTCCGGCGACGCGCCGTGGAACGCCACCAGATGCACCAGCTCGCCATCGAAGCGCGTGACCCCGCCGACCGTGGCCTCGCACAGCGCCAGCGCGCGCTCGGCGATCGCGTCGAACACCGGCTGCACATCGGTCGGTGAGCGCGAGATGACCTGCAGGATCTCGGCCGTCGCGGTCTGCTGCTCCAGCGCTTCCTTGGTCTCGTTGAACAAACGCACGTTCTCGATGGCGATCACCGCCTGGTCCGCGAAGGTCTGCGCGAGCGAGATTTCCTTGGCCTGGAACTCGCCCTTCTGCACGCGCAGGATGCTGAGGCACCCGATCGCCTTGGCATCGCGCAGCAGCGGCACGAACAGGCCCGAGCCGAAGCCCATCGCCAGGCCGAGCTCCCGGATGCGCGGATAGGTCTCGGCGGCCAAGTCCAGGTTCGGCAGCGAGATCATCTGCGAGTCGAGGATGCAGCATGCCGCGGCGCTGGCGCGGTCGATGGGCCAGCGCAGCATCTGATTCGCGGCGTGCGGCGCCTCGCGCCCTGCACGCGCGCGCGAGACCAGTTCATGGTCCAGCGGCAGGATCAGCGAAACGCGCGCGTCGCTGAAGAGGCGGTGGCAACTGCTCACGATCGCATCGAAGACCGGCTGGGTGTCCGTGACCGACCCGCTGATGACACGCAGGATTTCTGCCGTCGCGGTCTGCCGCTCGAGCGCCTCCTTGGTCTCGTTGAACAGGCGCACGTTCTGGATCGCGATCACGGCCTGGTCGGCGAAGCTCTTGAGCAGCGCCAGCTCCTTGTCGGTGAACGGCTTCGGCGGCTGGCGCAGCAGGCAGATCGACCCGCCGCCTTGGTCCCACAACATCGGCACCCACACGGCGGAGTAGTTGCCGATGCTCGCCAGCACCTGCGCCAGCGACGGCGGCGGGTCGGGCAGCGCCGCCACGTCGGGGACGTGCAGCGGCATGCGCTCGCGTAGCACCCGTGCGGTGATGGTCTGCTCCAGCGGCCTGGGGAAGGTGCTGGCAATGGCCTCCAGCGCCGAGCCCTGCCAGTGTGCGGCGTGCAGCAGACCATCGTCGCGCAGCAGGAACAAGCCGACCTGCTCGGTGGCGAAGAGTCGGCTGCAGCTCTGCGCGATCTTCGCGAACACCGGCCCGGCATCGGCGATGGAGCTGCTGATGACCTGCAGCACCTCGGCGCTCGCGGTCTGCTGCTCCAGCGCCGCGCTGAGCTCGGCGGTGCGCGCCTCGACCTTGCGCTCGAGGCTGGCGTACGAGGCCTTCAGCGCAGCGCCCATCTGATTGAACTGCTCGGCCAGGCCTTCGAGCTCGTCGCCGGTGCGCACCTCGATGCGGCGGTCGAGTTCGCCGGCACCGATATGCGCCGCTCCTTCCTGCAGCGAGCGCAGCGGCCGAACCAGCGCGCGCGCGAGCAGGTAGCTCGCCGCCACGGCCACCAGCAGCGCCGCCACGAGCACCAGCCCCATGCGCTGCAGCGTGGCATACAGAGGCGCGTAGGCTTCGGCACGCGGCGATTCGACGAACACGGTCCAGCCGAGGGTCGGGATGCGGGCGTGCGCGCTCAGCACCGGCTCGCCTTGCAGGTTGCGCGCGCCGCGCGGCACCGGATCCTGCGGCGCCGCCAGCGCGGCCACCTGCGGCAGCTCTCGCAGGTCGGTCTTCTTCAGCACCAGGCTGATGTCGGGGTGCGCGATCAGCGTGCCGCCCGCATCAACCACATAGGCCAAGCCTTTCTCCCCAATGCGGATGCGCGACACGACCTCCCAAACGAACTTGAGGTTCACCTCGCCGGCCGTCACGCCACCGCCGCTGCCGGCCGGCCGGGCGACCGTCAGATAGGGCTCGGTGCCCTTGCGGAAGTAGACCGGGCCGTAGTAAGTCTTGCCGGCACTCACCTGGAGGAACTTCGGTTCCAGCGAGAAATCGGCACCGCCCTCGCGCACGTCCATCGCCAGGCGCGAAACGCGCAGTTGCTCGCGGCCGCGGGCGTCTATCCACGCCGCCTCGGTGATCGCCGGCACCTGGCGCAGCAGCTTCAGGTACTCGATCCGGCGCGCTTCGAACACGTCTTGACTTCCGCTGTCGGCGTGCGGCAGCGCGGTCCAGCTCAGTTGCTGCTCGATGCTCAGCACGTATTGTTCGATGCGATCGGCCGCACCGTGCGCCTTCTCGCGCTGCAGCGCGACCAGGTGATCCTGGTTCTCGCGGTGCGAGAAATAGATGCCGACCGCGCCGCTGGCCAGCCCCATGCCGGCGACCAGCGCGATGATCAGCAGCGCGTATTTCGGAAACAGGCGCCAGCGCCGCATCATTCGAGGACCCGATCGGCCAACAGCAGCACATCGGTCGGGATGGTCAAGCCGAGGCTGCGCGCGGTCTTCAAGTTGAGCACCAGCTCGAAGCGTATCGGCTGCTCGACAGGCAAGGTGGCGGGGCTCGCGCCTCTGAGGAGGCGGTCCAGGTGACGCGCGCTCTGACGTGCCGTCTCGCCGAGGTTCTCGCCGTAGCTCATCAGCCCGCCCGACTCGGGAAACTCGCTTGCCCCGTACAGCGCCGGCAGGCGGTACTGCTGGGCCAGGGCAATCAGGCGCCGCCGGTTGTTCATGCTCATCGCGTCGTCGGGCAGCATGAACACGCCGCCCGCTCGCGCGGCGCTCAACCGCTCGAACGCGCCCTCCAGGTCACCGCCGCCGCGAACGTCGATCCGCAGCAGCGCCAAGCCGAGAGCGCGGCCGGCCTCCTCTGCCTTGAGCCACAGGCCTTCGTGTGCCGCGTTGCCGACATTCAACAGGACCGCAACCGGCTCGGCACGCGGCGCAGCGCGGTGGAACAGCTCGAGCATCTTCGGCACGATCTCGTTCGACTGGCTGGCGCGTCCGGTGACATTGGTGCCGGGCTGGGCCAGCGTCTTGATGAAGTGCGCGCCGACCGGGTCGGTGACGGCGACCATCACGATCGGGATGCTGTCGGTGGCGCCGCGGGCGGCCTGCGTCGTGTCGGTGCAGCTGGTGAATATGGCGTCGAACTTGCGCGCCGAGTAACTCTGCGCGAACTCGGCGAGCCGAGTCATCTGGCCGTTGGCATAGCCGCGCTCGAGCACCAGGTTGCGGCCTTCGACATAGCCGTGCTCGGCCAGACCCTTGACGAGGTTGCGCTCGATCTCCCCGCGCTGCTCGTACGAGCCGGCCACCAGCAGGCCGATGTGGGCGGTTGGCGGTGCGCTCGCCGGCGTCTGCGCCGGCACGGGCCCCATCGCGAGCATCACGGCGCCGGTGGCGCCAAGGCGAATCATCGTCCTGCGAGCCTGGTTCATGATGGGCCTCCTTCGCACGACCTCACTCGATGACCTCGTCGGCACGCACCAGCACGCTGGGCGGGATCGTCAGGCCGATCGCTCGGGCCATCTTCAGATTCACGACGAACTCGTACCGCGTCGGCTGTTCCATCGGCAGTTCGCCAGGGCGAGCGCCGGCCAGGATCTTCGCGACGTACTCGGCGGCACCGCGATAGATGGCCGTCAGATCGGGACCGTAAGAGAACACAGCGCCGGCGCGGTAGGGTGTGAGCATTGGCAGGCGCAGCTCGGCCGCCAACGCGAGCCATTCGCTGCGCAGCGCGACATTGATCTGGGTAGCCCCGATCAGCAGCGCGTCGGGTCGTTCGCGCCGCAACGCCGCTGCGGCAGCCGTGAAGTCCGCCGCATCATTGACGTCGAGCGGCAGCCACGTCACGCCCAGCGACCGTGCCGCCGCCTCCTGCCCGGCTTGCACGGCCCTGACATCGCCCTCGCTCGCTCCCGCGGTCATGGCGCAATGCGGGCAGCGCACGAAGGCGATCCGCGTGGCCGCGGGCACGGCGGCCTTCAGCAGCTCGATCCGCTTGGGCACCAGCTCGTCGGAGAGGTTCGAGATCCCCGTCAGCTGCCCACCCGGACGGGCCAAGCTGGCCACCAGGCCGGCACGCACCGGATCGGGAATCGCGGTCGTCACGATCGGCATGCTTCGGCTCGCCGCCATCACGGCGCGTGCCGCCGACCCATTGCTGGCCACGACCAGGTCGAGCCCGGTCGGCAGCAGCTCGGCCACGAACCGGGCATAACGTTCGTTGTGCCCCTCGGCGAAGCGCTGCTCGATCACGAGGTTGCGGCCCTCGACATACCCGAGCTCGCCCAGCCGCTGCACGAAGGCCTGCCACATGCGCGCGCCCTCGGGCGAATCGTTGGCCGTGTAGCCCAGGTAGGCGATGCGGTACACGCGGCCGGACATTTGGGCAAACGCGTTCGACAGCCAGGCGCCCGCGCCTGCGATCGCAACCGCCCGGACCATGCGGCGCCGGTCCATCATTCGATCACCTCGTCGGCACGCACCAGCAGGCCGCGCGGAATCTCGACGTGCAGCGCCTGCGCTGCCCTCAGGTTGACGACCAGCTCGAAGCGCGTCGGCTGCCCGATCGGCAGGTCGCCGGGCTGCGAGCCCTTCGGGATCTTGTCGACATAGCTCGCGGCCCGGCCGAAGGCGACGCGCGTCGCGCCGGGAACGACCTGCTTCAGGTACTCCAGGCTCTTGGCAATCACTCGGGCGCGACGTTGCACGCTGGCCTCCGCGTCCCCGCCGACGTACGGCGGGCCGAAGCCCTCACTCTGCTCCTTGGCGGACGATTCGTACAGCGGCGCCGCGCCGCCGGACTCATCAGCGGGACAGCAGGTGAGCGCCGTCCGGAAGCAAGCCGCGCGCGACCAGCGCGGCCTCGCAGGAAGCCGCATCGCTGAACTGCAGCGCCTGCCACCCGGCGGCACGCGCCGCCTCGATATTGCGGGCCAGGTCGTCGATGAACAGCGTCTGCTCCGGCTCGATGCCAAACACCTCGGTCGCATGCGCGAAGATCGCCGGATCGGGCTTGATCAGGTTGACCCGCGCCGAGAAGATGCCGGCGCGGAACAGCGCAATGAAGTCGTGGTTGACCTCGAGGTGCTCGGCATACGGCGCCGGCATGTTGGACAGGTAGTACAGGGCATGCCCGGCCTGGTGCAGCCGGTGCAGCAGCGCAACCGTGTCGTGCAGCGGCACCAGCTCGTGCGGGATGGTCGCGATGACCGCCTGCACGTCGGCCAGCGGCAGCCCGGTGCGCGCGACGATGCGGTGCGCGAGCGGCTCGACTTCGATCGTGCCGCGGTCGAATTCGCCCCAGTCGCCGGCGAAGCCCTCGAAGAAGTCGGCGATCAGCGCCTGCGTGTCCGCCTCGGTGCGGGTGCGCTCGGGCAGCAGGCGTGCCATGAACTCATGCGGCTGCCAGCGGAACAGCACGCCGCCGAAATCGAAAACGATGTTCATAGGGTGACGACAGACCTCATCACCGCACGCGCTTCAGCAAGCCGGCCGTCGACGCGTCCAGACCGCTCGCATCGCCCGACGCAAACCGCGGCAGCAGCGCATTGCACAGCGCCTTGCCGAGCTCGACGCCCCACTGGTCGAAGCTGTTGATGCCCCACAGCGCGCCACTGGTGAACACGCGGTGCTCGTACAGCGCGATCAGCGCGCCCAGCGAACGCGGCGTCAACTGATCGAGCAGCAGCGTCGTGCTGGGCCGGTTGCCGCTGAACGTGCGATGCTTCGCGAGCGTCGACGCGGCAATCTCCTTGGACGCGGTCGGTGCCTTCTCGGCCAACGCCTCGTCGGTGCCCTTGCCCTGCATCAGCGCCTGCGACTGCGCCAGGCCGTTCGCGAGCAGCATCGTGTGCTGGCGCTCTAGCTGCTCGAACAGCGGGCCGTGCAGACCGGCGATTGCGTGCGTGGCGTGCTTGACCAGGATGAACTCGACCGGGATCGTGTCGGTACCCTGGTGCAGCATCTGGAAGTACGCGTGCTGGCCGTTCGTGCCGGGCTCGCCCCAGACCACTGGGCTGGTACCGAACGGCAACGCCTCGCCGGCCAGGTCGACACGCTTGCCGTTGCTCTCCATCTCGAGCTGCTGCAGGTACGCCGGCAACCGCTTCAGCCCCTGGTGGTACGGCGCGACGCTGCGGCTGGTAAAGCCGTGGAAGTTGCGGTACCAGACGTCGATCAGCCCGAGCAGCAGCGGCAGGTTCTTTGCAGCCGGCGCGGTCGCGAAATGCTGGTCCATCGCATGCGCGCCGTCCAGCAGCTCGCGGAAATGCTCGGTGCCGATCGCCAGCGCGATCGGCAGCCCGATCGCCGACCACAGCGAATAGCGACCGCCCACCCAATCCCAGAAGCCGAAGGTCGTCGTGATGCCGAAAGCGGCGGCGGCATCGATGTTGGTCGTCGTCGCGACGAAATGCTTCGCGACGTCGGTGCCGCCGTTCGCGACGAACCAGGCCTTCGCGGCGTTCGCGTTGGCCATCGTCTCCTGCGTCGTGAAGGTCTTGCTCGCGACGATGAACAGCGTCTCGCGCGGATCGAGCCGGCGCAGCACCGGCGCGATGTCGTGGCCGTCGACGTTCGAGACGAAATGCAACGTCAGCTGCGGGTGCGCGTAGGCATCGAGCGCCGGCACGACCATCTGCGGGCCCAGGTCGCTGCCGCCGATGCCGATGTTGACGACATGCCGGATGCCGCTGGCCGCGGTGTCGCGCACGGTTTCGACGTACGCGAGCATCGCGTCCAGCGTGGCGTGCACGTCGGCCAGCGCGTCGGACGGCACCAGCGTCGAGTGGCGTGGCGCACGCAGCGCCGCGTGCAGCACCGCGCGGCCTTCGGTCGTGTTGATCGCGGCACCGGCGAACATCGCATCGCGCCGGGCTTCGACGCCGCATTCCTTCGCGAGGTCGAGCAGGAAATGCAGCGTCGCGGTGTCGATCAGGTTCTTCGAGAGGTCGGCGTACACCTCGGGCGCCTCGACGCCCAGCGCGGCATAGCGGTTCGGATCGCGCGCGAACGCGTCGCGCAGATCGAAGTCGCGGCCATGCGCCTCGAAGTGGCCCTGCAACGCGCCCCAGGCTTCGGTGCGGTCGCAGCGGATGCCGGCGGGAGGGTTCTCGGCGTTCATGCTTTCAACCCATCGATCAGCGCATCGAGCTTCGCGGCATCGGCGGCGAACACGCGTATGCCTTCGGAGAGCTTGTCGCTGGCCATCGCATCGTCGTTCAGCGCGTAGCGGAAGCTCGCCTCGTTGAACGTCACCGCATGGATGGGCGCCTGCTGCGCGGCGTTGGGATCGAGCGCGCGCGGCAGCGGCTCCTCGCTGCGCTGCAGTTCGCCGAGCAGTTCGGGGCTGATCGTCAGCAGGTCGCAGCCGGCCAGCGCGCGGATCTGGCCGACGTTGCGGAAGCTCGCGCCCATCACCTCGGTCTCGATGCCGAACTTCTTGTAATAGGTGTAGATGCGCCGAACCGACTGCACGCCGGGGTCGTTCGCGCCGGCGTTCGCGGCCTCGTCCCAGTGGCTGCCGGCGGCCTTCTTGTACCAGTCGTAGATGCGGCCGACGAACGGCGAGATCAGCGTCACGTTCGCCTCGCCGCAGGCAACCGCCTGGCTGAACGAGAACAGCAGCGTCAGGTTGCAGTGGATGCCTTCGTGCTCGAGCACGCGCGCCGCCTGGATGCCTTCCCAGGTCGAAGCCAGCTTGATCAGGATGCGCTCGCGCGACACGCCGGCCGCTTCGTACAGCGCGATCAGCTGGTGGGCGCGGGCCACGCTCGCGGCGCAGTCGAACGCGAGCCGCGCGTCGACTTCGGTCGAGACCCGGCCCGGCACGATCTTCAGGATCTCGAGGCCGAAGCGCACCAGCAGCTGGTCGGTGATCGCATCGTGCGGTTCGTTCTTGTGGGCGGCGACGGTCTCCTGCAGCAGGTGCGCGTAGTCGGACTTCTGCACCGCCTTCAATACCAGCGACGGGTTGGTCGTCGCATCGCGCGGCGCGTACTGGGCCAGCTGCTTGAAGTCGCCGGTGTCGGCGACTACCGTCGTGTATTGCTTCAGTTGGTCGAGCTGGTTCATGAAGTCTCCGGTCGATCAGGTCGTATTAGAACGCGCGTCGCGCACCCGTTGCGTACGCAGATGCAAGTTGAACGCCGCCGGTAACCGCGCGCACTCGTCGGGCCGAATTTGCGCGCGATGCCGCCGTGCACCCGATTCTGACGCGTTTGACCTGCGGAAGAAACTTGGGCATCATCGATGTTGAAACAAAGTTACAACCACGGGTAGTGCGCGCTTCGGCGCGCGCTCCCGCTGCGCAGTTCATCACCATGTCATTCGACCTCGTCTTCTTCGGCGGCACCGGCGACCTCACGTGGCGCAAGCTGATGCCCGCGCTGTTCCAGGCCTTCCGCCACGGCAAGCTGCCCGAGGGCGGGCGCGTGCTCAGCGTCGCGCGCGACGAGCAGACCGACGAGCAGTACCGCACCTGGCTGAAAGACCGCTTCCAGGATGTGATCGATGCGAAGCGCCCCAGCGACGACGAGTTCGCGCGCTTCGCCGAGCTTCTGCACTACCGGCGCCTGGACCTCTCGCAGCCCGAGCACTACCGGCGACTCAGCGAGTGGCTCAGCGAACGCGATGCCGACACGGTGGTGCTGTACCTCGCGACCAGCCCGTACCTGTTCCCGCAGATCTGCGAGCAGCTCGGCCAAGCCGGGCTGAACGGCCCGCGCATCCGCGTCGTGCTCGAGAAGCCGCTGGGCCACGACCTCGCGAGCGCGCAGGAGATCAACCGCGTCGTGCGTTCGGTGTTCAAGGAAGAGCAGGCGTTTCGCATCGACCACTACCTCGGCAAGCCGTCGGTGCAGAACCTGATGGCGCTGCGCTTCGGCAACGTGCTGTTCGAGCCGCTGTGGCGGCGCGAGAGCATCGCCAACATCCAGATCACGCTGGCCGAGGACATCGGCGTCGGCACGCGCGGCGACTTCTACGACAAGACGGGCGCGTTGCGCGACATGATCCAGAACCACGCGCTGCAGCTGCTGACGATGATCGCGATGGAGCCGCCCAGCCGAAACGACGCCGATGCGATCCGCGACGAGAAGCTGAAGGTGCTGCGTTCGCTGCAGCCGTTCACCGAGGAGAGCGTCGCACGCAACGTGGTGCGCGGCCAGTACCGCGCCGGCACCAGCAACGGCAAGCCGGTGCTCGGCTACCGCGAGGAGGAGAAAGTGCCCAGCGACAGCCAGCGCGAGACCTTCGTCGCGCTGCGCACCGAGGTGCAGAACTGGCGCTGGGCCGGCGTGCCGTTCTACCTGCGCACCGGCAAGCGGCTCGCGGCGCGCGATGCACAGATCGTCGTGAACTTCCGCGCGACGCCGCACAACATCTTCCCCGGCGTGAACGCGCCGAACAAGCTCGTGATCAAGCTGCAACCCGAGGACGGCCTCGAGCTGCATCTGCTCGCCGCGAAGGGCGCAGGGCAGCACGAGCCGCTGACGCCGGTCTCGCTGGACCTGGACTTCGACAAGGCGTTCGCCGAGAACCGGGTCGGCGCCTACGAGCGGCTGCTGCTCGAGGTGATCGCCGGGCGGCTCAATCTGTTCGTGCGCAGCGACGAGCAGGAGCAGGCGTGGCGCTGGGTCGAGCCGGTGCTAGACGCGTGGGACAACGACAGCGCCGGGCCGCGGAACTACTCGGCTGGAACCTGGGGCCCGGCCGCCGCGAGCGCGCTGGTCGCACGCGACGGCTACGCGTGGTCCGAGGAGCAATGAGCGTCGCGATGACCCTCACCCCAACCCTCTCCCGCAAGCGGGAGAGGGAGCAAGCTGCCGCCGCCCTTCTCCCTCTCCCGCTCGCGGGAGAGGGCCGGGGTGAGGGCTGATCGATGCTCGACCGAATAAAAGCCTCAATTCCCGCGCTGCCGCCTGCCGAGCAACGTGTCGCCAAGCTGGTGTTGAGCGACCCGCGTGCGTTCGCGACGCTGCCGGTCGGCGAGCTCGCCGAGCGGGCGCACGTCAGCAAGCCGACCGTCGTGCGCTTTTGCCGCAGCGTCGGCTACGACGGCCTGGCCGACTTCAAGCGCAAGCTGGCCGGCAGCGTCAACGAGGGCGTGCCGTTCGTGCACCGCGCGGTCGACGAAGACGACAAGACCGGCGACATCGTCGTCAAGGTCATCGACAACGCCGTCAGCGCGCTGCTGAAGTACCGCAACGACGCCGCCAGCCATGCGTTCGAGCGTGCGATCACGGCGCTCGCCGAGGCCGGCGGCAGCGGGCGGCGGATCGAGTTCTACGGCGTCGGCAACTCGGGCATCGTCGCGCAGGACGCGCAGCACAAGTTCTTCCGCCTCGGCGTGCACGCCGCCGCGGTCAGCGACGGCCACGTGCAGGTGATGAGCGCGACCATGCTCGCGCCCGGCGACTGCGCGGTGATCATCAGCAACTCGGGCCAGAGCCGCGACCTGCTCGACGCCGCCGAGATCGCGCGCAAGAAAGGCGCGACGCTGATCATCGTCACCGCGAGCGGATCGCAGCTCGCGCAGATGGCGCAGACCCACAACCAGATCCTGCTCGCGGTCGACCACCCGGAAGACTTCGACCGCTACAGCCCGATGGTCTCGCGGCTGCTGCACCTGACGGTGATCGACATCCTGACCACCGCAGTCGCGCTGCGCCTGCCCGGCGCGGGGCTGCGGCCGATGCTGCAGGAGATCAAGAAGAACCTGCGGCTGAGGCGCTATGCGCAGCCGTGAACGCCGCGTCTAGTGCCGGACCTCTCGCCAAGCGCTCTTGCGGGGGGACGCGCCCGGTGGCGGTGGCGGAGGAGGAGACGGAGGAGGAGGAAGAGGAGGCTGCTGCCATCCACCCGTCGAGTCCTGCATCAGGCCCCGCATGATTCCCGTGCTGGAAATGGTCCAGTTGGCAGCCGAGACGGTGGCGTCGCTACGAAGGACGAGGCTGCCATAGTCCAGGCCGGCAGCGTTCAATCCGGTCGTGATATCGGCAACGTAGAAATATGAAGCACCCGAACAAGTCGAGGCCGAGAGCTGATTTACGCTGAACGCCACGGAGCCGAAGACGAGCAGCGGGTTGGTGTTCGATTGCTGACCCGCCGGAAGGTCGAAGTACCAACCCCGGCCCGTCGACCAATCCATCGCCGTGCCCTGCAAGTTGCGGCGCCCCGAGATTTCGGCAGAGAAGGTCCGCGCGGCGAGCGAGCTGCGGGCGTTGGTGAGTTCCGGACCGCTGTCCTTGATCGCATAGAACGATTGCGACTGCGTCGACCCCATGTCCGTGAGACCGAGCAGTTGCCCGGTGCCGACAAGAACGACGACGTTGCCGTTCACCCGCGTCAACGCGGGTGCCGTAGTGACCGGCTGGGGAGCATTGCTTGCGTCCTTCAGTTGGGCGATGCGCGTCACGGTCAGCTTGTTGAGGTCGAACTTCCACAGGTTGCCCAGCTCATCGCCGCCGTAGGCGTACGCTACTGTGCCATCGCTCTCAATCAGCCCTGAGATCTGAGCCAGGCCCGGATCGCCAGTGGCGAGACCGCCGGCAGCGCTGAACGTGTATTTGAGCGCCCCGGTCATCGCATCGAGCATGTAGACGCGGCCTGTGCCATCGTTGCTGCCGTT
>DATCSE010000455.1:0-14552 GCA_036568605.1 Burkholderiaceae bacterium
AAGTCGAGCCGGTCCTGGCCGAAGAACATCTGGTCGCCGACGAACATCGTCGGCGCGCCGAACACGCCGCGGCGCACGGCCTCGTCGGTGTTGTGGCGCAGCGTGTCCTTGATCTGCGGGTCGGCGGCCAGCGCCAGCACCTCGGCCGGGTCGAAGCCGGCGTGGTGCAGCGTGGCGGAGAGCTCGGCCGGATCGTTCAGGTTGCGCGGGTGCACCCACATCGCATCGAACACCGCGCGCAGGTAGTCGGCCAGCCGGTGCTGCATGCGCAGCTGCACGCCGACCGCGCCGCGCATCAGCAGCAGCGTGTTGATCGGGAAGTGCGGGTTGTGCTGGTACGGCACCTTGTAGCGCTGCGCAAAGCGCTCGATGTCGACGTTCATGTAGGCGCCCTTGGCCGGCACCTCGGCCGGCGACGCGTTGCCGGTGGCCTGGAACACGCCGCCCAGCAGGATCGGGCGGCAGATCAGCTCGGCATCGGCGGCCGCGGCGATGTGCGGCAGCTGAGTCCACGCGAGGTAGGTGGTGGGGCTGCCGACATCGAAGAAGAATTCCACGAACTTGGTCATGATGCGGCCTGCGCCGGCGGCGCGCGAGTGACGTGTGGACCGGTAAGCATACTGAAATCGAGGAGAAAGCGCATGCCAAGCCCCGACAGCCCGAATAGCCCCCAGAGCCCTGCCAGCGAGCCGCGCGGCCCGGTCGCGCTGGTGATCGGCGCCGGCGATGCGACCGGCGGCGCGATCGCGCAGCGCTTCGCGCGCGAAGGCTACGTCGCCTGCGTGACGCGGCGCAGCGCCGACAAGCTCGCGCCGCTGGTCGACGAGATCCGCGCGGCCGGCGGCGCGGCCCGCGGCTTCGCGTCGGATGCGCGCAAGGAGGAGGACGTGGTCGCGCTCGTCGAGCAGATCGAGCGCGAGGTCGGCGCCATCGAGGTCTTCGTCTTCAACGTCGGCGCGAACGTGCCCTCGAGCATCCTCGAGGAGACCGCGCGCAAGTACCACAAGGTCTGGGAGATGGCCTGCTTCGGCGGCTTCCTGACCGGCCGCGAGGTCGCCAAGCGCATGGTCGCGCGCGGCCGCGGCACGATGCTCTACACCGGCGCGACCGCGTCGCTGCGCGGCTCGGCGAACTTCGCCGCGTTCGCCGGCGCGAAGCACGCGCTGCGCGCTCTCGCGCAGAGCATGGCGCGCGAGCTCGGGCCGCAGGGCGTGCACGTCGCGCATGTGGTGGTCGACGGCGCGATCGACACCGAGTTCATCCGCAGCAACTTCCCGCAGCGTTATGCGCTGAAGGACCGCGACGGCATCCTGAACCCCGAGCACATCGCCGAGAACTACTGGCTGCTGCATCGCCAGCCGCGCGATGCGTGGACGTTCGAGCTCGACCTGCGGCCCTGGATCGAGACCTGGTGAGCGTGCGGCGCCGGCGCTTCGAGTCGCGGACGAATCAAGCACCGACCGCCCGGCCCAGCAGCTCGCGCAGCACGTTGCGGGTGTCCTCGAAGCCTTGGCTGGACGGCATCCACGTCAGCGCGGGCAGATCGCTGCGCTTGGCCAGGCCCATCGCCGCGGGCTCGATCGCGATCTCGCCGCCGGCCGCCTGCTCGAAGTGGCGCAGCGCGCGCGGCATGTGGTAGCCGTGCGTGACCAGCACGATGCGGCGTATGCCCTGCGGCTTGAGCAGCGCGATGGTGCGGATCGCGTTCTCGCGGGTGTCGCGCGAGTTGTCCTCGACCCACTTGAGCGGCCGGCCGTATTCGGCCGAGGCGATCTGCGCAGCGATCTGCGCCTCGGGCTTGGAATCGAGCTGGGCCCAGCCGACGCCGCCGCTGAACGCGACCGGCAGCCCGGTCTCGCGGCCCAGCCAGATGCCATAGCGCAGCCGCTCGAGCGATGGCGCACGCAGGCTGGCGACGCCGTACTCGGGCGCGAGCGACTCCAGCCCGCCGCCCAGCACGACGATCGCAACCGGCCGTTTCGCCTGCGCCTCGGCCTTCAGCGCCTGGATGCGGTCGAAGGTCAAGGCCGGCGGCGGGTGCAGCACGAACTGATTGAGCAAGCGAGCCGTGCCGGTGCACGCGCTCAACCACAGCAGCGCGATGCTCGACAGGATCACGAACCAGCCGAGTCCGCGGCGCGGCAGGATCAGCCGGGCGCCGATCAGCGTCAGCAGCAGCAGCGGCACCGGCGGCAGCAGCAACGTGGTCAGGATAGGTTTCCACGATTCGATGCCCAACAGGGCCAACAGCTCGTTCACGCGTACACGTCCTCGTGGTAGGGCGGTGATGCCAATGGCGCGCGATTGTGCCTGTGCGTAACGACGCCGGCCGTCGGCCTGTCATCGCCGCGTGATGGAGTGCATGATGCGGGCCCTGCGGCGATGGAGCACCGATGACAGACGCGTACACGAACGATCACGACAACCGGGACGGCGGGCCCTGAACTTGTGCCAGCATTGCGCCCCATGGAATCTTTGAATCCGCCGCCGCCCGCCGAACAGGAAGAGCAAGGGCCGGACGGTGAAGGTCGCGGGCCGCTGTGGTTGCGGCGTCTCGCCTGGTTTGGCATCGGTCTGTTGTTGCTGTGGATGTTGGCGTGGGTGGCGGTGCCGCCCATCCTGAAGTGGCAGCTGCAAAGCCGCCTGAGCGATTTGCTCGGGCGCAGCGTGACCATCGGTGACGTCGGCTTCAAGCCGTGGACGCTGGAGTTCACGTTCGGCGATTTCGCGATCGCCGGCACGGCCGGTGCCGCGCCCGCTCTCGCCAATCCCGCCGCGCCCGCCAGCGCGGCGAGCGGCGATGCGTCCGCGCCGGTCGCGAAGGTCGAGCCGCTGCTGCGCGTGCACCGCCTGCACGTGAACGTCTCGGCCTCGTCGCTGTTCCGGCTCGCACCCGTCATCGAGGAACTGGACATCGATGCGCCGCAGCTGCAGGTCGCGCATGTCTCGCCCGGGCACTACGACATCGACGACGTGATCGCGAGGCTTGCGCCGCAGCCGGCGAAGCCGGAGCCGTCCGAGCCGGCACGCTTCGCGCTGTACAACCTGCAGATCCGCAATGCGCTGCTGCGCTTCGAAGACAGGCCGGTCGGGCGTGTCCACACGGTCGAGGCGCTGCAGCTGTCGCTGCCGTTCATCTCGAACCTGCCGGCCGAGGTCGACATCAAGGTCGAACCGCGCCTCGCGTTCAAGCTCAACGGCACCGAGTTCGACAGCGGCGCGCAAGCCACGCCGTTCGCGAAGAACCGCGAGGGCACGCTGAACTGGAAGACGACCGACTTGGACCTTGCGCCGTACCTCGTGTACTGGCCGGAGTCGCTGCCGGTGCGCGTCCAGCGCGGCGCGATCTCGAGCGACCTGACGCTGCAGTTCGTGATGCCGCAGGGCGGCACGCCGACGGTCGCGTTGCGCGGCACGGTCAGCGCGCGCGACCTGGCGATCACCGACCCGGCCGGCGCGCCGATGCTGGACTGGCGCCAGCTCAGGCTCGGGCTGCGCGACGTACAGCCGCTCGCACGCAAGCTCGCGTTCGACACGCTGCGGATCGAAGGGGCGCAGCTGCATGTCGCACGCGATGCGGAGCAGCAGATCAACTGGCTGCGGCTCGCGGCCGGCCCGGAGGCCGGTGCGCCGAAGAGCGCCGCGCCGGCCGCAAGCGCGGCCCCGGCGGCCAGCGGCGCATCGGGTGCATCGGGTGCGGGTGCACCGGGCGCGACCACGGCCGGCGCGACGGCGAACCCCTGGCAGGTCAGCCTCGATGCCTTCGATCTGGCCGATGCGCGCCTGCTGTGGAACGATGCGTCCACGCCGTCCGATGCCGCGTTGCAGGTCGACGGGCTCTCGCTCGCCGTCAAGCAGGTGCGCTGGCCGGTTGCCGAAGCGATGCCGCTGCACGTGGCCGGCACGCTGCGCACGCAAGCGCAGGGCGCCGCGCCGTCCGGCACGTTCGAGATCGACGGGCCGGTCACCGATCGCGATGCGAAGCTGGGCATCAAGCTCGACGCGATGCCGCTGGAGCTGCTCGCGCCGTATCTCGCGCAGGCTGTCACCGCGCGCGTCGACGGCAAGCTGGCCGCGCAGGCGCAGCTCGACTGGTCGGGCGCGCCCGATGCGCCGCGCCTGAAGCTGGCATTCGACAAGGTGACGCTCGATGGCCTGCGGGTGCGCGGTGCGAGCAGCGCGGCGCCGGTTGCCGCGCCGGCCGTCTCGACGCGAGGCGGCCGCGCCGCAGCGTCACGCAAGCGGGTCGCGGCCGGCAGCGGCAAACGCGCTGCGGCGGTGCCTGAGGACGAGCTGCCCGAGGGCGTGGCGTTGCGGCATCTCACATTGGCCGGCGTTCAGGTCGATGTGCCGGCGCGTACCGCCGCGATCGGGAGCGTCAAGCTGGTCGAGCCCCGCGTCGGTGTCGTGCGCGAGCGCGACGGCAAGCTCAACCTGATGAGCTGGGTGGCTGGCGATGCCACCGCAGGCGATGCGAACAAGACAACGTCGGCCGGCCCGCGCACGCGCGCCGCCAAGCCGGCCGCGGAGCCGCCGTGGCGCGTGACGCTGAAGAGCCTGGCGCTCGACGACGGCCAGCTCCAGCTCAGCGATGCGGCCGCACGGCCCGACTTGCGCAGCCCCGTGCGCGTCGCCGTCAACGGGCTGCAGGTCGAGCTGCAAGGCTTCCAGTGGCATGGCGAACGTGCGGTCTCGCCGGCCAAACTCACGCTGAGCGGGCGCGTCGGCGGGCCTTCGGTGCTGTCGCCGGGCGAGCGTTCGGATCGGGTGTCGCGCATCGGGTTGATCGAGTGGACCGGCCAGGTTGGTGCGCAGCCGCTGCTTGTCGACGGCAAGCTGCGCATCGAGCGCTTGCCGGTGCATGTCTTCGAGCCGTATGCCGGCACGCTGCCGGTGAACATCCTGCGCGCCGAGGCCGGCTACAACGGCACGCTGGCGCTGCGCGGCGGCACGAACGGGCTGGATGTGAATGCGGCCGGCGACGTCCTGCTCGGCGACGTGCATGTCGCGACCTTGCCCGATGCGAACGCGCGCGCCGGCAGCGGCACCGCCGACGAGCTGCTGAACTGGCAGGCGCTGTCACTCAAGGGCCTGAGCTTCACGATGAAGCCGCAGGCCAAGCCGCTGCTCGAGATTCGCGACGCGACGCTCAGCGACTTCTATTCCCGCCTGATCGTCACCGAGCAGGGCCGGTTCAATCTGCAGGACGTGGCCGCCGCGCCGGGCAACGCGGCCAGCGCACCGGCGTCGGCGCCACCGCCGGCCGCGGCAGCCAGCGCACCAGCGGACGGCAGCCTGCCGATCGACATCCGCGTCGGCGGCACCAAGCTGGTCAACGGCAAGGTCGACTTCGCCGATCACTTCGTCAAGCCCAACTACAGCGCCGCGTTGACCGAGCTGAACGGCCAGCTCGGCGCATTCCGTTCCGACTCGCGCGAGATGGCGACCGTGGCGCTGCGCGGCCGTGCTGCAGGCACCGCGCTGCTGGAGATCAGCGGCCTGATCAACCCGACCGTGAAGCCGCTGGCGCTGGACATCCGCGCGAAGGCGACCGATCTCGAGCTCGCGCCGCTGTCGCCGTATGCCGGCAAGTACGCCGGCTACGCGATCGAGCGCGGCAAGCTGTCGATGGATGTCACCTACAAGATCGAGCCCAACGGCCAGCTCAATGCCTCGAACCAGCTGATCCTGAACCAGCTGACCTTCGGCGAGAAGATCGCGTCGCCGGAAGCGACCAAGCTGCCGGTGCAGCTCGCCGTCGCGCTGCTGAAGGACCGCAACGGCGTGATCGACCTGAACCTGCCGGTGAGCGGCAGCCTCAACGACCCGCAGTTCAGCGTCGGCGGCATCATCGTCAAGCTGATCTTCAACCTGATCGCGAAGGCGCTGACCTCGCCGTTCTCGCTGCTGGCCGGTGGCGGCGGCGATGACTTGAGCACCGTCGAGTTCGTGCCGGGCACTGCGACGCTGACGCCTGGCAGCGTGAGCACGATAGACAAGGTCGCGAAGGCATTGAATGACCGCCCGGCATTGAAGATGACGGTGACCGGCGCGGCCGATCCAGCTTCGGAGCGCGAGGCGTATCAGCAGGCGCTGCTGGAGTCGCGGCTCGCCGCCGAGCAGCGCCGCGAAGCGCTGCGCTCCGGCGCGACGCCGGCGGCACCGCCCGCACCGGCGAGCCCGGCCAGCGGTGCGGCGGGCGGAAACGGCGCGGCGCCCGTCGCGGTGCCGCCCCTGAGCAGCGACGAGCGCAACCGGCTGCTGAAGGAGGTCTACAAGCAGACCGAGATCCCGAACAAGCCGCGCAACGTGTTCGGGCTGCAGAAGGACATCCCGCCGGCCGAGATGGAGGCGCTGCTGAAGACCCGGCTACTGGTCACCGAAGATGCGATGCGCGAGCTCGCACTGCAGCGCGGCATCGCGGTGCGCGATGCGCTGATCGGCAAGGGACTGCCGAGCGAGCGGCTGTTCCTTGCGGCGCCCAAGCTGCGCGTCTCGGGCGAGGACGATGCGAAGTGGACGCCGCGGGTGCAGTTGACGTTGTCGACAAACTGATCACCTAGCCCGCCCACCGTTGAACGCATATCCCGTTCGTGCTGAGCCTATCGAAGCCCTCGTTGAGCGCCTCCGTTCGGGCTGAGGTATCGAAGCCCGCGTGCGCTCCGATACCTCAGCGCGAACGGGGGTTGGGGGAGCGATCAATAAAACGCCTGCAGCCCCGTCTGCGCCCGCCCGAGGATCAGCGCATGCACATCATGCGTCCCCTCGTACGTGTTCACCGTCTCGAGGTTGATCATGTGGCGGATCACGTGGTACTCGTCGTGGATGCCGTTGCCGCCGTGCATGTCGCGCGCCATGCGCGCGATGTCCAGCGCCTTGCCGCAGCTGTTGCGCTTGATCAGGCTGATCATCTCGGGCGCCGCCGCGTGCTCGTCGAGCAGGCGGCCGACGCGCAGGCAGCCCTGCAAGCCCAGCGTGATCTCGGTCTGCATGTCGGCCAGCTTCTTCTGGATCAGCTGGTTCTGCGCGAGCGGGCGGCCGAACTGCGTGCGCTCCAGCGTGTACTGGCGCGCTGCGTGCCAGCAGAACTCGGCCGCGCCCAGCGCGCCCCACGCGATGCCGTAGCGCGCCTTGTTCAGGCAGCCGAACGGGCCTTTCAGCCCCGACACGTTCGGCAGCAGGTTCTCGGCCGGCACGAAGACGTCGTCCATCACGATCTCGCCGGTGATGCTGGCGCGCAGGCTCATCTTGCCTTCGATCTTCGGTGCCGACAGGCCCTTCATGCCCTTCTCGAGGATGAAGCCGCGGATCGCCTCCTGCCCGCCGACCTTGCCGTCCGCATCCTCGAGCTTGGCCCAGACGACGAACACGTCGGCGATCGGCGAATTCGTGATCCACATCTTGCTGCCCTTCAGCAGATAGCCGCCGTCCACGGGCTTCGCCCGCGTCAGCATGCTGGCCGGGTCGGAGCCGTGGTTCGGCTCGGTCAGGCCGAAGCAGCCGACCCATTCGCCGGTCGCGAGCCGGGGCAGGTACTTCTGGCGCTGCGCCTCGTCGCCGTATGCATGGATCGGGTGCATCACCAGCGAGCTCTGTACGCTCATCGCGCTGCGATAGCCGCTGTCGACCCGTTCGACTTCACGCGCCACCAGGCCGTACGACACGTGGTTGACACCGGGGCAGCCGTAGCCCTCGATCGTCGAGCCCAGCATGCCGAGCTCGCCGAATTCGTTCATGATCGCGCGATCGAAGGTCTCGTGGCGCGCCGCCATCAGCACCCGCGGCTGCAGCCGCTCCTGGCAATAGGCATGGGCCGCATCGCGCACCGCCCGCTCTTCGTCGCCGAGCTGGTCGTCGAGCAGGAACGCGTCGTTCCACTTGAAAGCGGCTTTCATGGTCGTAAGTTCCAGTCTGTTGAACCGACCCATCATAGAACGGAGCCATCATGACCCCCACCACCGAAACCATCACCCTGGCCGGCGGCTGCTTCTGGTGCATCGAAGCGGTCTACGAGCGCGTGCAGGGCGTCACCGCCGTCGAGTCGGGCTACAGCAACGGGCAGGTCGCGAACCCGAGCTACGAGCAGGTCTGCAGCGGCAACACGGGGCACGCCGAGGTCGTGCGCGTCAGCTTCGACCCGGGTCGGATCACACTGCGCGAGGTGCTCGAGATCTTTTTCGTCGTGCACGACCCCACCACGCTGAACCGGCAGGGCAACGACGTCGGCACGCAGTACCGCTCGGGCATCTACTTCCACAACGCCGAGCAGGAGGCGACCGCGCGCGAGGTGCTGGCCGAGGTCGATGCGCTGCACAAGGGCCGCGTCGTCACCGAGCTGCTGCCCGAGGCAAACTATTGGCGCGCCGAGGACTATCACCAGCACTACTTCGCGAACCACCCGAACCAGGGCTACTGCGCGTTCGTCGTCGCGCCCAAGGTGGAGAAGTTCAAGAAGACTTTCGCGAGCAAAGTCCGCGAGGCGGCCTGACGCAGCGATGCGATCGCTCCGGTTCGACGCCAATTCCCTACAACCGCTGCCTCCAATCGGAACGATCTGTCGTTACACCGCGATATCAGCGGATACACTGCGGCCACAAACGCTGCGCCGAGCCGGAATCGTTCGATACTGGCCGAGCACGGCTCCGGGGTGGCTTGCATGGACGATGATCTGTGGCTGGCGGCTCCGTGCGCGGCCATCAAACTGTGGAACGACGATGCCGGCCTGCATTGGCGGGCGAATCCCGCTGCGCTCGAATGGGCGAAGACCAGCGGCCTGCGTGAGGCCGATTGGCGCAGCGTGACGCAGCAGCTGCGTGCCGCACAGCGGCCGGCCGAAGCGGCCAGCGGTGTGCTCGCCGCGCCGCCAGTGCAGTGGAACTCGGTGGCGCTGGGCACCGGCTGGCTGTTGTGGCTGCAGCCGCGCGACGCGCAGCGACCCGGCGTGCCGCACCAGCAGGCCGAGGCGGCCGAGAACGCGGTGTCGCCGCAGCGCCTGTCGATGCTGTACATCGAAGACAACCCGGTCAACGTGACGCTCGTGAAGGAGCTGGTCGCGATGCGGCCCGACGTCGAGCTCGCCTGCAGCGTCGACGGCGTATCCGGCGTCGCGCGTGCGCTGGCCGACCGGCCCGACGTCGTGCTGATCGACATGCAGCTCCCTGACATCGACGGCTACGAGGTGCTGAAGCGGCTGCGCGCCGAGCCGCGCACCGCACGCAGCATGCTGATCGCGCTGTCGGCCAACGCGATGAGCGAGGACATCGCGGACGCCGAGGCGGCCGGCTTCGACGATTACTGGACCAAGCCGATCGACTTCCGGCGCTTCCTCGCGCGGCTCGACTCGCTGGTCGCGGCGAAATCGATGGCGCGCTGACGCCGCCGCAGCGTCACGGCGCGAGCCGCTCGCGCAGCCAGCCGCCGGCAGCGTCCGCCCGCCGATAGCGCAGCCGGTCGTGCAGCCGCGACTTGCGGCCCTGCCAGAACTCCCAGGCTTCGGGTGAGAGCCGATAGCCGCCCCAATGCGGCGGGCGCGGCGGTTTCAATAGGAACTGCGCGCCATACTTGGCTGCGTTGCCGACCAGCACCGCGCGCGACGTGATCACCTGGCTTTGCGGCGAGGCCCAGGCGCCGATCCGCGAATCGAGCGGCCGCGAATCGAAATACGCGTCCGACTCCTCGGCCGATGTCTTCGTGACCGTGCCTTCGATGCGCACGACCCGCTCGAGCTCGACCCAATGGAACTGCAGCGCCGCGTATGGATGCACCGCCAGCTCGCGGCCCTTGCGGCTCTCGTAGTTCGTGTACCAGACGATGCCGCGCGCGTCGAAGCCCTTGATCAGCACGACCCGGGTCGACGGCCGGCCGTCGGCGCCGACGGTCGCGAGCGTCATCGCGTTCGGTTCGGGCAGCTGCGCGTCCAGCGCCTGCTCCAGCCAAAGCCTGAACTGCTCCAGCGGGTCCGCGTGCGAGGCTGCTTCGTCGAGCTCGGCACGCTCGTAGCTCTTGCGCAAGTTGGCGATGTCGTCCATCAAGGAAGTATAGGAAGAGGTCAACGGTGTACTGCATGCGTGTCAAAACGCGGCGACCATTTCGCATCGGAAGATTTCCTGCGGAAATCGCTTACGGGGAAGGCCTTAGGTGAAGAACCCACTACCTGGACCGCGACCCAACTCCCATTCTTGGACTGCAACTTGCTCGTGGCTCTTTGCCACCATCATCAGGGAGAGGGAATGTCGTCCGGGCCTGCGCTGATCGTGCTCGCAGCGGGTAAGGGATCGCGGTTCGTCGGCGCCGAGCACAAGCTCGCGCAGCCGCTGGGGCCGTCGACCGTGCTCGGCGCCACGCTGCGTCACGCGATCGAAACCCAGCTCGCGATCGTGGTCGTGACGACCGCGCCGCTGGCCGAGCTGGCACGCCGCAGCGTCGCGGCGCGCGACGTGGTCGTGCTGCCCGAGGTCGGTTCCGGTCCGGATCGTGCGGCGCTGGGCATGGGGTACTCGATCGCCGCCGGCGTCGGCGCGCGCCCCGATGCGCACGGCTGGCTGATCCTGCCCGGCGACATGCCGCTGGTGCGCCCGAGCTCGATGCTCGCGGTCGCGCGCCAGCTCGAGCAGCATCCGATCGCGTATGCGCAGCACCGCGGTCGCCGCGGCCATCCGGTCGCGTTCTCGGCCGAGCTGTATTCCGAGCTCGCCGCGCTGAGCGGCGACGAAGGCGCGCGCCGCCTGATCGCGCGTTATCCGGCGGTCGGCGTCGAGCTCGACGATGCGGGCGTGCTGGTCGACGTCGACACGCAAGCCGACCTGGATGGGGTGCGCCGGGGCGCTGCCGCGCTGCACACGGCCGGCGTGCCGGCGCGCTGAAGCCCGCGGCCCGGACCTCGGTTCACGCGGTCAGCGCATGCCGCCGCGCGAGCGCGACCAGGCGTTCGATGTCGGCGTCGCGGATGCCGCAGCGGCGCAGCGACTTGGCGGTCTCGAGCAGGTAGTCCAGCGTGCTGCCGTAGCGCCCGGTCGCATGGCGCAGGATCTCGACCATCTGCAAGTCGGGGATCGCGCCGGTGTGCGCCGGGCTGGAGCGGCTCAGCGTGAACGCCAGCGCCGTCACCGGGCCGCTGGTGGTGCGGCACTGCAGCCACTTCGGGTCGTACACGCCGGTCGGCATCTCGCGGCGCCACAGGCGCTCGATCTGCTCGGGCACCTGCGCGCGTTCGATCCGGTACACCATGCCGCGGCAA
The DNA here is from genome assembly GCA_036568605.1 of Burkholderiaceae bacterium. Lineage (GTDB taxonomy): Bacteria > Pseudomonadota > Gammaproteobacteria > Burkholderiales > Burkholderiaceae_C > DATCSE01. Next base: position 11,237 of record DATCSE010000455.1, read on the forward strand.
GAGCCGCCCGAGACCAGCGCGAACACCAGGCCGGGGCACTCCGGCGAGCCGCGGTTGACGCGCGAGCGCATGCGCAGCGCGCGATGCCAGCCGTGCACGGCCGCTGCCCGCGACTCCGCCGCATCGAATTCGGGCCGCCAGATCAGCGACGCGTAGCCGAACACCCAGAGATCGCCGCCGTCCCAGCTGCGCAGCGTCTCCGCCAGCATCGCCTGCGGATCGCGCACGAGCAGGTCGTGGTACTCGACGAGGTGTGCGGCGGCGTGCGGAGGCGGCGGGGTCGTCATGATCCCACTCTAGAATCGTTCGGGCCCGATGGGTACACGACAGGGAAGAACGAATGAACGACCAAGTCGATGACGCGCAGAATTTTGCACTGATGGCGGTCGCCGCGGTCGTCGCGATCGTCATTGCCGGCGTGCTCGCGGTGGCGATCTCGGTATTGCGTGGCGGCGCGGCGACAAAAGCGGCCGTAGCCGGCGCATCGGCCGTCGCGATCAGCAAAGCCTCGGCCTTGACCACGACCACGACCACCGCCGCGGGGACCAGCGTGCCGGAGCTGGGTGCCGCCGATGGCCGCGTCTACTTCGAGGTCGCGTCCGATGCGCTGCCGGCCGATGCGCAGACCGAGCTCGGCCGCATCGCCGACGCGGCGCGTGCCGACCCGGGCAAGGTCGTGCTCATTTCCGGTTTCCACGATGAGAGCGGCGACGCGGCGAAGAACGCCGAGCTCGCGAAGAACCGCGCGTTCGCGGTGCGTCACGCACTCGAAGCGGACGGTGTGCCGCGCGAGCGCCTCGTGATGGACAAGCCGCGCGTCACGCTGGGCGGCGGCGATGCGCGCGAGGCGCGGCGGGTCGAGATGCGGCTGCGCTGAGCCGGCAGCCTACACGTGCCGAGCCGAGACGGCCTGCGCACGACGGGCCGTTTTTCGTTGCGCCTGCGAGTGAACTCGGCCCGGTCCTGCCGACCGAACGCGACGGCGCCACCGCGCTCAGGTTGATTTGACGATGTAACCGGGTTACCTAATAATCGGAGGCGGAGTTACATCGCCCATCCGCCCTGCGCCACTGCCATCCGAAGGGACTGCCGCCATGCCTGCATTGAATCCCGAAGTCGCCCGCATCACCGAGCGCATCCGCGAGCGCAGCCGCGCCACGCGCAGCGCCTACCTCGCGCGCGTCGCGGCAGCGACGACCCGTCCGCGCGGCGCCGACCGCATGGGCTGCGCGAACGTCGCGCATGCGTTCGCCGGGCTGCCGTCGAACGACAAGCTGCGCATCGTCGCCGAGCGCGCACCGAACATCGCGATCGTCAGCGCCTACAACGACATGCTGTCGGCGCATCAGCCGTACGAGACTTACCCGGCGACGATCCGCGACGAGGCGCACCGCCTGGGCGCGACCGCGCAGTTCGCCGGCGGCGTGCCGGCGATGTGCGACGGCGTCACCCAAGGCCTGCCCGGCATGGAGCTGAGCCTGTTCTCGCGCGACACGATCGCGCTGGGCACCGCGGTCGCGCTGACCCACGACGTGTTCGACGGCGCGCTGCTGCTGGGCATCTGCGACAAGATCGTGCCGGGCCTGTTGATCGGCGCGCTGCACTTTGGCCATCTGCCGTGCGTGTTCGTGCCGGGCGGGCCGATGTCCAGCGGCTTGTCCAACACCGAGAAATCGAAGGTGCGCGAGCAGCATGCGCAAGGGCTGGTCGGGCGCACCGAACTGCTCGAGGCCGAGTCGGCCGCTTACCACGGGGCCGGCACCTGCACGTTCTACGGCACCGCGAACAGCAACCAGATGCTGCTCGAAGCGATGGGTCTGCATGTGCCGGGCGCCGCGTTCGTGCACCCGCATGCGCCGCTGCGCGAGGCGTTGACGCGCGATGCGGTGCGCCGCGTGCTGGCGATGACGCAGGCACGCGCCGCGGCGAACGGCGGCGAGGGCCGCTTCACGCCGATCGGTCAGCTGGTCGACGAGCGGTCCATCGTCAATGCGATGGTCGCGCTGCTGGCGACCGGCGGTTCGACCAATCACCTGATCCACTGGGTGGCGGTGGCGCGCTCCGCCGGCATCCAGATCGACTGGACCGACTTCGCCGAGCTGTCGCACGTGACGCCGCTGCTCGCGCGCGTGTACCCGAATGGCGTGGCCGACGTGAACCAGTTCCAGGCGGCCGGTGGCCCGGGCTTCGTGATCCGCGAACTCCTCGATGCCGGCGTGATGCATGCCGACGTGCAGACCGTCTCGGCCGGCGGCCTGCGCGACTACACGGCCGTGCCGACGCAATCCGACGGCACGTTGCGCTGGAGTGCGCTGCCCGAGGCGAGCGGCGACACGTCCGTCGTGCGCCGCGCGGACGACCCGTTCAGCGAAGAGGGCGGGCTGAAGCTGCTGACCGGCAACCTCGGGCGTGCGGTGATCAAGGTCTCGGCGGTGCCTGCCGATCGGCACGTGATCGAAGCGCCGGCGATCGTGTTCGATTCGCAGGAGGCGCTGCTCGCGGCGTTCAAGGCCGGCCAGCTCGAGCGCGACTTCGTCGCGGTCGTGCGCTTCCAGGGGCCGCGCGCGAACGGCATGCCCGAGCTGCACAAGCTGACGCCGCCGCTGGGTGTGCTGCAGAGCCGCGGCTTCAAGGTCGCGCTGGTGACCGACGGGCGCATGAGCGGCGCGTCCGGCAAGGTGCCGGCGGCGATCCACGTCAGCCCCGAAGTGCTGGCCGGCGGGCCGCTCGCGAGGGTGCGCGACGGCGATGTCATCCGGCTCGATGCGACCGCCGGTACGCTGACGGCCATCGTCTCCGCCGACGAATGGGCGCAGCGCCCGCTGGCCGAGATCGCCGAGGCGCAGGCCGATGCCAACGGCCATGGTCTGGGCCGCGAGCTGTTCGCCGGCATGCGCCGCAACGTGCTGAGCGCCGAGCAGGGCGCCTGCACTTGGCTCTGAACGATCTGGAGAACCCGCGATGATGAATACCTTGGACCTCGTCTCTTATGGCCCGGTGATCCCGGTCATCGTGATCAACGAGCTGGCCGATGCCGTGCCGATGGCGCGTGCGCTGGTCGAAGGCGGCGTGCGCGTGCTCGAGGTGACGCTGCGCACGCCGGTGGCGCTGCGCTGCATGGAGGCGATCGCCCGCGACGTGCCCGAAGCGGTGCTCGGTGCCGGCACGATCCGCAGCGTTGCCGATGCGAAGGCGGCGAAGGATGTCGGCTGCGTGTTTGGCGTGAGCCCAGGGTACACGAGCCAGGTCGGGCTCGCCTGCCGCGAGCTGTTCGCCGGCATGCGCCGCAACGTGCTGAGCGCCGAGCAGGGCGCCT
>DATCSE010000456.1:0-3711 GCA_036568605.1 Burkholderiaceae bacterium
GGCGCGTCCGTCGCGAGTCGGCCGCCGGCATCGCCGCGCAGCCGCAGCGGCGGAAAGCCGGGCCTCCCGAGGTCGTCGATCGTGCAGCCGAGCGGGCGCAGCGCGTCGACGAGGTCGCCGATCGGCCGCTCGTGCATGCGCGCGTTGCCGCGCACCGTGAAGCGGGCGCCTTGCGTCGCCGCCATCACGGCGAGTGCCGCGGTCAGCGAGCGCACCGAGGTGCCGGAGTTGCCGAGGTACAGGTCGGCGCCCGACGCGGCGGGGCGCGCGCCCAGCCCGTCAACGCGCACCGTGCCGACGTCGCCGTCGATGCGCTGCACGCCGCAGCCGAGTGCACGCAGCGCGTCCAGCATCACCTGCGTGTCGTCCGATTCGAGCAGGTGATGGATCAGCGTGCTGCCTTCGCTGAAGGCCGCGAGCAGCAGCACGCGGTTCGAGATGCTCTTCGAGCCCGGCAGGCGGACCGTGCCGCGGGCCGATTGCAGCGGAGGAATGTCGAGGAAACGGGTGGTGTACATGCGCGCAAGTGTGTCACTCCCGCGCCGGCGGGAGTCCGGCGCGCGCCGCTGCCGGGGCGGGGCGCACGCTCAACGGTACGTGGTGGGCTTGCTGGAATTCATCTGCCACGCGCCGCGCGCCTCGGAGGCGCTACGGATCATGTCTTCGAGCGCGGCGGCGTTGCCCGACTTCATCGCCAGCTCCATCGCATCCAGCGCGTGGCGAAAGCGCGCAGCCTGCTTCAGCACTTCTTCGCGGTTCGACAGCAGCACGTCGCGCCAGACATCGACGTCGCTGGCCGCGATCCGCGTGAAGTCGCGGAAGCCCGGGCCGGCGAGCGACAGGAAATCCTTGCCGGCCGGCTGGCGCGCGACCGAGTTGAAGTACGCGAACGCCAGCATGTGCGGCAGGTGGCTGACAGCGCCGAATGCCGCGTCGTGGTTCTCCGCGGTCATCCGCAGCACCTGGGCGCCGATCGCGGCCCAGGTGTCGGTTGCCTTCTGGATCATCTCCGGCGCGGTCTGCGGCAGCGGCGTGAGGATCACCTGGCGGCCGCTGTACAGCGTCGCGTCGGCGTGCGCGATGCCGGCGGCTTCCTTGCCGGCGATCGGGTGCGCCGGCACGAACGAGGCGATGCGCTCCTTCAGCACGCGCCGCGCGGCATCGACCACATCGCGCTTGGTCGAGCCGACGTCCATGAACAGCACGCCGGGCTCGACCAGGTGGCGAATGGCCTTGAAGGTGGCCTCGGTCGCCGCGACCGGCACCGCGATCAGAACGATGTCCGAGCCCGATACCGCAAGCAGCGCCGATTCGGCGACCTGGTCGATCACGCCGAGTTTCTTCGCGCGCTCGGTGGTCGACGGCGACTTGCTGTAGCCGATCACGCGCTTGACGAGACCGGCTCGTTTCATCGCAAGCGCGAACGAACCGCCCATCAGGCCGCATCCGATCAGACCGAGCTGGTTGTACATCGCGGTACGGCCTCAGTGGACGTCGATCGGGTAGGTCCCGAGCAGCTTGAAAAACGCGCAGACCTCGCGCAGCTCGCGCAGCGCGGCGCCGACTTCCGGGTCGTCGGGGTGGCCTTGCAGGTCGATGTAGAAGTAGTACTCCCACTGGCCCGAGCGCGCCGGCCGCGACTCGAAGCGCGTCATCGAGACGCCGTGCTTCTTCAGCGGCGTCAGCATGTCGTGGACCGCGCCGGGCCGGTTCGCGACCGAGACGACCAGGCTCGTGCAATCGTGCCCCGACGCCTTGGGCTGTGGATGCTGGTGCGGGTGCGCGAGGATCGCGAAGCGGGTGCGGTTGTGCGCGTCGTCCTGGATCGCCGGCGCGACCGTGTGCAGCCCGAACTCGCCGCCGGCGCGGCTGCTCGCGATGGCGGCCAGGCTCGCATCCTCGGCGGCGAGCCGCGCGCCTTCGGCGTTGCTCGCGACCGGGCGGCGCTCGACGTTCGGCAAGTGGTTGCTGAGCCAGGCGTGGCATTGCGCCAGCGCCTGCGGGTGCGCGCAGACGGCGGCGATGCCGTCCAGCGAGTTCTCGCGGCGCAGCAGGTTGTGCCGCACGTACAGGCTGGTCTCGCCGATGATGAACAGCGGCGTCGTCAGGAACAGGTCCAGCGAGCGCGTGACCACGCCCTCGCTCGAGTTCTCGACCGGCACGACGCCGAAGTCGGCCGCGCCGGCGCTGGTCGCGTGCAGCACCTCGTCGAAGTTCGCGCACGGCACCTTGACGATGCTCGAGCCGAAGTAGCCCAGCGCGGCCTCCTCGCTGAACGTGCCGGCCGGCCCGAGGTAGGCCACGCGGGTCGGCGTCTCGAGCGCGCGGCACGCCGACATGATCTCGCGCCAGATCGGCGCGACGCTGTCGGTCTTCAGCGGGCCCGCGTTGATCGCCTTCAGCCCGTCGATCACCTGCGCTTCGCGCTCGGGCCGGAACGCCACCGAGCCTTCGCGCTTCTTCAGCTCGCCGACCTCCTGCGCGATCGAGGCGCGGCGGTTCAGCAGGGCCAGCAGCTCGCGGTCGATTTCGTCGATCCGGGCGCGGAACGACGACAGATCGGGATTCGGAGCGGTGGTCATGGTGGGGCCATCCATTCTGGCACCGCGCGGCCGGCCGTGATCCTCACTTGCTGGCCGGCTTGGCGGCCGGCTTCGGCGCCGCGCCGCTGGCGCCGTTGGCGGGCGGCGGCACGCCGAGCGAGACACGCACCTTCTGCGCGAGCGCCTGCAGCTTGGGCGTCAGCAGCGGACCGGCTTCGGCGATCAGCTTCTGGCCCATCGCGTTCTGCAGCTCGCCGCCGACCTGCTGGTACTTCTTCGCGGTCGGCGAGTCGAGCCAGGCGACGAGCTGCTTCAACTCGTCTTCGGTCATCTTCTCTTCGAGGATGGGCGCGATCGTCGTCGGCGCGGCCTTGATCGCGCGCTCGCGCATCAGCGGCGTCGACTCCTCGATGAACTTGCGGATGTCGGCATCGATGCTCTTGCCGACGCTTTCGCGCTTGTCTGCCGGCACGTTCTGCAGCGCGGCGCCGGCTTCCTGGCCCAGCTGCACGGCCGGGCGCATCACGATGTCGCGCGCCATCGCCTCGTAGCCCGGCTGCTGCAGCACCAGCACTTTCGCGACCAGGTCCTTCTTGGCTTGCGAGACCGGCGCCGATGCGGCGGTCTGGGCGTGCGCCCACGTGGCGCCGGCCAGCAGCGCCACGGCAACAAGGGTCTTCATCAGGAATTCTCCTCGGCAGGGGGCTCGGTGCCCGGTTCGCCGTTCGGGGTTTCGTTGGAGGTATCGGCGTTCGCGTCGTTCTCGACGATGCGCTGCAGGCCGCTGAGCTGCGTGCCTTCGTCCAGCGCGATCAGCGTGACGCCCTGCGTCGCGCGGCCGAGCTCGCGGATCTCCGAGACGCGGGTGCGCACCAGCACGCCCTTGTCGGTGATCAGCATGATCTCGTCGTCGGCGCGCACCAGCGTCGCGGCGACGACCTTGCCGTTGCGCTCGCTCTGCTGGATCGCGATCATGCCCTTGGTGCCGCGGCCATGGCGGGTGTACTCGGTGATCGGGGTCCGCTTGCCGAAGCCGTTCTCGGTGGCGGTCAGCACGCTCTGGGTTTCGTCCTCGGCCACCAGCATGGCGATGAGGCGCTGGTCGGGCTCGAGCATCATGCCGCGCACGCCGCGGGCGGTGCGGCCCATGGGGCGCACGTCGTCCTCG
>DATCSE010000457.1:0-13348 GCA_036568605.1 Burkholderiaceae bacterium
GGCAAGAAGTCCGTCGGCGTGCGCGAGATGAACGAGGCGATCGCGGACACCTCGTCGCTGCGCCTGCGGATGCGGCATGTTGCGCTGGCCGGCTTCTCGGTCGCGGCCGTCGGCCTGCTCGTTCTGGAAATTGCGAGGACCCTATGAGCGTCATCAACCAAATGCTGCGGGACCTCGACAAACGGCGGGGCCGGTCCGCAGGAGAGGCGAACGGCGGCGAGGCAGTCCGGTCGGTCCAGCCCGAGTCGGCTTCGCGTTCCAAGCATCGCGTCGCGCTGCTGATCTTCGGCCTGGCGCTGCTGATGCTCGCGGCCGGCTTGTGGCTGCGCCAGCGCAACAACAGCGTGGCGGCCGCCGAGCATGTGGCGATGGTCGTGCCCGCGCCGGTCGCGGCCGTGGCGAACGATACGCCGCGTGCCGCTGCGCTGCCGGTGCAGCCGGTCGCGCCAATCACGCCGGTCGCGCCAGTCACGCCGGTCGCGCAGGTTGCCCCGCCCCCTGCCGCGTCGATTGCGAAGCCTGAACCGGCGGCGGTCGCCAAGGCAGCACCGCATCTGCCTGTCGCAACGCCGCGGCCTCCGGCCGATTCATCGCAACCGACAAGCCGCGCACCCATCGCGACCACACCGGTCAAGTTCGTCGCCACGGTACCGGCGCAGGCTGCGACGTCGGAGAGTGCCGCGCCCGCGCCCGACAGAGCCGAAGTGTCGGCATCGACCCAGACCGCCTCGGCCAGTCCCAAGTCCGCGGGCGGCAAGACGTACAGCGCCGAGCAGCTCTCGTCCAATCTGCTTGCCGAAGCGTCGAAGCTCGACCAGCAAGGGCACCTGGAAGAGGCCAAGGCGCCGCTCGAACGGCTGCTCGCCGCCAACCCGCGCCACGTCCGCGCACGCCAGATGCTGGCCCAATTGCAGCTGGACACCGGCCATGCCGAACAGGCGCGGCAACTGCTCGCCGAAGGCCAGCGCCTGCTTCCGGACCAGTCGAATTTCACGTTGGCACTGGCGCGGCTGCAGGTCGACAGCGGCGACGTTGCCGGGGCGATTCGACTGCTCGAGTCGGATCCCCGAGGCGCACGCGACGATCCGGAGCTGCACGCCTTCCTGGCGGCGCTGCTGCTGCGCGCCGGCCGAACCGACGAAGCCGTGCAGCACTATCTCGTGGCCTTGCGCTCGGACCCGTCGAATGCGAGCTGGCTGGTCGGTGCCGGCGTGGCGTTGGAGGGCGTCGGCAACCGCGCCGATGCGGCGGAAGCCTATCGGCGCGCCGAGGGCAGCGCTAGCCTGACGCCGGAGCTGGCGAATTTTCTGAGCGAGCGTCTGCTGCAGCTCAGGCGTTGAAGCCCATCTTGCTCACCCAGGCCGCGACGGCCTCGGGCGAGCCGAACTCGTCGACCGAGCGCACCGGGATGTCCGGATAGCGGCCGCGCCACAGTGCCGAGAGAGCCGTGCCGGGCCCGACCTCGAGCACGCAGCGGACCCCGCGCTCGGCGATGGCCTCCAGGCACGAGTCCCACAGGATGGGGCTGGCGATCTGGGCCGCGAGGCAGCGCGCGAGCTCGTTCGGCTCGCGGCTGAGCGCGGCCGACTCGTTGCACACCAGCGCGACCTGCGGCACCGCGAAGCGGACCGAACCCAGGCGTTGCGCGAACTCCGTTGCCGCATTCGCCATCCATCGGGTGTGCGAGGCGACGTGGATCGCCAGCCGTGTGCATCGGATGCCAGCCGCCATCCACTCGGCCTGCGCAGCGTCCAGCGACGACGCCAATCCGCCGACGATGCAGCTGTCGCTCGACAGGCGTATCGCGAGCGACAGGCCGTGCCGTTCGCACGACGGCGCGATGCGTCGCAGCGCCGTGGCGTGCACCGCCATCAAGCCGGTCGCGTGCCCCGCGGCGCTGCGCTCCATCGCGCCGGCGCGTGCGCCGGCGAGCGTCATCGCCGTGCTCGCATCGAACACGCCGGCCGCGGCAAACGCGGCCAGTTCGCCGACGCTGTAGCCGGCGATGACCGCGGGCCGAGGCAGCTTGTCGGCCAGGCATTGCCAGGCCGCGAGGCTCAGTCCGGTGACCAGCGGTTGTGCGATCTCGTTCGATGCGGCCCAGGCCGCATCGGGCAGGCGAGTACGCCAATCGGCGCCCAGCGTCGCGGCCATGAGCTGCAAGGTCTGCGTGGCTTCGGAGCGGCGGTCCAGCCATCGCAGCGCGCCAGCATGCTGCGACCCTTGCCCTGGGAACAGCAGCGCCAGACTCATCGGACTCGGGATCGAACGGTTTGTCGTCGCGCGTCCGGCCGGGCTACGCGACGCAGACCCGCTGCAGCCAGCAGGCCGCCGCGAGCACGTCGGCCGCGCCGCCGGGCGAGAGATTGCGCGCGACGAAGGCCGCGTGCAGCGCCTGCGCGTGCCGTTCGGCATCGGCGCGGGCCGCGCCGCCGGCCGACAAGTAGCAGCGTGCGGCGTGCTGCGCGTCGCGCAGGCCGGCTATCCCGCCGCGGTGCACGAGGTTGGTGTCGTCCAGCACCGCCATCGTCGCGAAGAACGCGTTGGAGCGCGCCTGGTCGTGCGTCAGGCCCTGGCGCAAGGCTTCGCGCAGCGCAGGCAGCGCCGTCTCGAACAGCACCGGAAAGCCGGCCGCGGCTTCGACCCCGGCACTGCGCAGCCCATGGCGCCGCGCCGCGCGCGCGCCATGCGACTCGGAGGCGCGATGCGCGCGCGCCGCGAGCGCATCGCCCCACGCGGCGAGCAGTGTCTCGCGCACGGCCTGCGCCGACATCGCTTCGCGCCGCTGCTGCAACTGCCCAGCCGCCGCGCACAACAGGCCCAGCGTGAAGATCGCGCCGCGGTGCGTGTTGACGCCGCCGGTCGCGCTCAGCATGCGCGCCTCGGCCCCGATGCCTTCCTGCTCGAGTTGCTCGAACGGCGCACCTTGCGCGCCCAAGGCCGCGAAGCGCGGGAACGCGTGGCGCAGCGCAAAGAGGCTGCGCATGAAGGTGCGGGCATCCATGTCGCGGTGGCTGCCGCTGTCGACGAACGACACCAGTCCCGGCTTGGGCGCCAGCGCCAGCTCGTCGTAGAGCGCCAGCGTGGCGGCGCGTCCGATCGCGGCGCATGCCGCGGGCTCGACGTGCGATGCAAGCGGCGCGTGCCGCGCGAGCGCAAGGTTGCTGTTCATGCGGCGCGGGCCCATTCGACGCTGGCGTCCGGTGGACGAGCGTGCGGCGCGGCACGCTCCAGCGTCGCACCGTGCAGGCGCTTCACGAGCAGCGCGCGCGTGCGACCGGCGCGCCATGCAGCCCACTCGCGCCAGGCCACCGCGGCGCCGTCGACGAAGACCAGCTCGCCGTCGATGGGCCGCTTCGGGGTGTCGAACGCCTGCAGGCATGCGGCCACCGCATCGGCCTGATCGTCTTCAGCGACCGCGATCCACAGGTCCAGGTCCGAGCGCTCGTGCAGGTACTCGTGACCGCTGAGCAGCTGCCAGCCATGGCCGCCGTACACACGCGCCGTCGTGCCCAGCGCCGCAAGATCTCCCAGCAGCGATTCGAGTCGAGCGCGCGCTCGGCCGCGAAACAGCCGCAGCGCGGCGCTGGCGTGCGGGAACTCGTCGAACCAGGCGATCGCGCCGCGCGGCACCTGCACGGCGATGCGCTGGCGGTCCCAGGCGAGGGGAGCGGGCAGGCCGAGTGCCACGGTCTCGATGGCCGACGGCGTTCCAGTCGCGACGAGTTGCCGCGTCACCACCAACGGCAGGCGCCGCCGGGCCCAGTGCTGCAGGCAGTCGCGACGGCTCGCGTCCCAGGGCCGCTGGAGCACGTCGTCCCAGCCGGCCGCACACAGGTGCGCGAGTTGATGACGGTGCAGCGGCGGCATGCGGCAGTTCTGCGATCAGGCCGCGTCCAGCACGCGCTGCACCGTGGCGGCTGCCGCGCGGCGTCCGCCGCGCTCGGCACCGTCGCGGGCGCGGACGTCCTCCGTCGGCGCAAGCCGCAGTGCGTCACGCAGCGCGGCAGCGAGGTCGCCTCGCCACAAGTCGCGCACGCCGCCCATCGCCACGTAGTTGGCGACGCCGGGTGCGAACACCGGGTTGCTGCGCGACAGCTCGGCCAGCAGTTCCTCGGGCAGCTTGGTGACCCGTGCCATCGCCGGCAGCCGCATCACGCGGATCTCCGCGTCGGGCAACGCGTAGCACGCATCCGCGATCAGGCCGCTGGTGATGAAGCCGCCCGACAGCGCCTGGTCGTACACGAGCCCGAGCACACGATGCCCGCGCCGCCGCGCGAGGTCCACGCAGCAGCCGAGATGGGCCATCGCCCGGTTGATTCCCAGCAGCTCGTCGTGCCGGCTCAGGCGCTGGCCCTGCGTGTCGATCAGCAGCACGATGGGCCGGCGCGGGTGCTCGGCCATCACGTCGAGGATGGCGCGCGCCTGGCGCAGCGCGAGCGCATAGCCGATGGGCGCATGGTGGGTGGTGCCGACGATCGCGAGCGTCTGCCCGCCCAGCGTCGCGGTGCCGTGCACGAAGTCGCCGTCGGCCGCGATGTCGTGCTGTCGGCCGAACAGCGCGTCGGCCAGTTCGGACCAGGTCATCGCTGCGCCTCCTGTGCGTGCCGTCGCAGTGCGCGGACTTGCGACACGTCGAGGTCGGGCACCTGCGCGCTGCGCTCGATGCCGAGCCGGCTCCAGAGGGCTATGGCTTCGGCCGTGCCTTGCGCATCGTCCAGGCGATCAACGAGCAGCGCATGCTCGGCTTCCAGCGCCTCCAGCGTCAGCGGCCGGCCGGCCGTCAGCGCGCGTATCGCCGCCGCGCGGAACGCGCCCACATCGTCGTCGACCAGCTGATCGCAGTCGCCGACCAGGTAGCGGTGCTTGCCGCCGGTCGTGCGCCACACGAGCGCACGGTCGCGCGAGTCGAACTCCTCGACGCCGTGCGAAGCCTCGATCACCTCCGGCCCGGACATCGCGAGCCGGCCGGTGTCGCTCATCACGATGTGGTCGGCGCAGCGCGCGACGATGCCCATGCCGCCGAAGCAACCGTTCGCGCCGCCGATCAGCACGACGGTCGGGAGGCCGGCCGCGCGCACGTCCAGCAGTCCGCGCATCACCTCGGAGACGGCGATGAGCCCCGCGTTCGCCTCGTGCAGCCGCACGCCGCCGGATTCGGCCAGCAGCAGCACCGCCTCGGGCCGGTCGCGCAATGCACGCTGCAGCAGGCCGACGAGCTTGGCGCCATGCACCTCGCCGACGCCGCCGCCCATGAACGCACCTTCCTGCGCGGCGACGAACACCGCGCGGCCGTCGAGCCGGGCGCGGCCGATCACGACGCCGTCGTCGAACGACGTGGGCACGCCCAGCTGCGCCAGGTGCGGGCTGGTGACGCGCTGCGCGGGCGGCAGCCATTCGTGGAAGCTGCCCGCGTCGAGCAGTTGGGCGAGGCGCTCGCGCGCGGTGCATTCGGCATAGCTGATGCGCGGCAGGCGCGAGCTGCTCATGATGTCGCTCCCGGCAGATCGGCCGCCGCCTGCGACAGGCGCAGGCTCACGACGGCCGGCGTCGCGCCCATGTCGTGGATGGACACCTGCACGCCGCTCAGGTCGTGGCGCTGCTGGAAGTCGCGCAGCACCGCTTCCCAGATGCCGCCGAAGCCGCGCGCCGAGGTCTGGATGTGGAAGCGGCACACCGGCTGCAGCGTCGGCTCCAGCAACACCTCGAGGTTGCCGGAGCCGACCACGCCGACCAGGATGGGGTCGAAGCGACCGGCCGCGCGCGTGCCGTCGAACTCGAACTGCAGGGTCTCGAGACCCGGACTCAGCGTACTCATGTGCCTCACCAGTTCCGGTAGCGGGCCGGCGGCGCGTACAGCCCGCCGGACGCATCGACCAGCTCGCGCATCGAGCGCGCAGCCAGCAGGTTGCGGGTTGCCAGGCGCGTGTCGACGCCCAGGTCCTCGGGGCGGCGGATCACGCCGCGGTCGCGCAGGTTCTCGACGATGCGCCGGTCGCGCGCCATGCCGACCGGCGTGTAGCCCGCAACGCCGCGCACCGCCTGCTCGCGCTCCTCGTCGTTGCGCACCAGCAGCAGGTTCGCGACGCCTTCCTCGGTGAGGATGTGCGTCACGTCGTCGCCGTAGATCATGATCGGCGGCAGCGGCATCTTGGCCTGCTCGGCGAGCGTCCAGGCGTCCAGGCGTTCGACGAACGCGGGCTGCATGTGCTCGCGGAAGGTCTCGACCATCTGCACGACCAGCTTCTGGCCGCGCGGTGTCGCGGCCGCGCCGTCCAGCCCTAGCCGCCGCTCGCGCCCGGCTTGCAGCCAGGGCGCGCTGGCGTGCCGGCGGCCGCGCGCGTCCGCGCCCATGTTGGGCGCGCCGCCGAAGCCGGCGATGCGGCCCAGCGTCGCCGTCGAGCTGTTGGCGGCGAGGTCGATCTGCAGCGTCGAGCCGATGAACAGGTCGCAGGCGTAGTGACCGGCCGCCTGGCAGAACGCGCGGTTGCTGCGCATGCTGCCGTCGGGTCCGGTGAAGAAGACGTCGGGCCGTGCCCGCACGTAGTTCTCCATGCCGACCTCGGAGCCGAACGAGTGCACCGACTGCACCCAGCCCGCTTCGATCGCGGGGATCAGCGCCGGGTGCGGGTTGAGCGCCCAGTGCTGGCAGATGCGTCCCTTGAGGCCCAGCGATTCGCCGTAGGTCGGCAGCAGCAGTTCGATCGCCGCGGTGTCGAAGCCGATGCCATGGTTCAGGCGCTGCACGCCGTACTCGGCGTAGAGGCCCTTGATCGCCATCATCGCCATCAGCACCTGGATCTCGGAGATCTGCGCCGGATCGCGCGTGAACAGCGGCTCGATGAAGTGCGGCGTCGGGCTCTGCACCACGTAGTCGACCCAGCTCGCCGGGATGTCCACGCGCGGCAGCGTCTCGACGACCTCGTTGACCTGCGCGACGACGATGCCGCTGCGGAACGCGGTGGCCTCGACGATCGCCGGCGTGTCCTCGGTGTTGCCGCCGGTGTAGAGGTTGCCTTCGCGGTCGGCCGCCTGGGCGCAGACCAGCGCGACGTTCGGCGTGAGGTCGACGAAGTAGCGGCCGAACAGCTCGAGGTAGGTATGGATCGCGCCGATCGCGATCTTGCCGCTGCCGGCGAGGCGCGCGAGGCGCGCGCCCTGCGGGCCCGAGAAGCTGAAGTCCAGCCTGGACGCGATGCCGTTCTCGAACACGTCCAGATGCTCGGGCAGCGCGAGCACCGACTGCACCATGTGCAGGTCGTGCACGACGGCGGGATCGAGCTCGGTCAGCGCGCGCGCGAGGAAGTCGGCCTGCTTCTGGTTGTTGCCCTCCAGGCAGACGCGGTCGCCGGGCTCGATCACCGCCTGCAGCAGCGGCTTGATGCGCGCGGCGTCGACATGCTTGCCGGCCGCGAGCGCTTGCGCGCGCGCGCGGCGCGCTTCGCGCGAGCGGCGCTGGCTGTCCCAGACGAGCGGTGCGTTCATGCTCTCCTCACTTGGCCGCGCCCATCACCAGCTCGGGCAACCCGGTGGCAATGACGGGGAACAGGCACATCAGCACGATGGCCAGGAACATCAGGCCGACGAACGGCATCACGCCCCAGATCACGCTCTTCAGCGGGATGTCGGGGGCAATGTTCTTGATCACGAAGATGTTCAGGCCCACCGGCGGGTGGATCAGGCCCATCTCCATCACGATGGTCATCACGACGCCGAACCAGATCAGGTCGAAGCCCGCGGCCTTCAGCGGCGGCAGGATGATGGGCGCGGTCATCAGGATGATGGACACCGGTGGCAGGAAGAAGCCCAGCACGACCACCATGCCCAGCACCGCGGCCAGCAGCACCCACTTGGGCAGGTGCATCGCGACCACGGCCTGCGCCGCGTCCTGCGAGATGTGCAGCGAGCTCATCACGTAGGAGTACAGCAGCGACATGCCGATGATGAACATCAGCATCGTCGACTCCTTGATCGTGCCGGCGAGGATGGGCCGCAGCTGCGCCGGCCGCCAGATCCGGTACACGATGGCGATCAGCACGAGCGCGAGGATCGCGCCCAGGCCGGCGGTCTCCGACGGCGTGGCATAACCGCCGTACAGCGCGATCATCACGCCGATCAGCAGGATCAGGAACGGCAGCACGCGCGGCAGCATCTCGACCTTCTCGGCGAAGGTGTAGGTGTGCGCATCCAGCATCGCCGAGGCGCTGCCGCCGCTGCGGTAGGCCGCGTGCGCGGCGGCGTATTCCTGGCGATAGCGATGCACCGCGTAGCCGGCGAACAGCACGACCAGCAGCACGCCGGGCCCGATGCCGGCGAGGAACAGCCGCCCCAGCGACTGCTCGGCTGCCACCGCGTAGAGGATCATCGTGATCGACGGCGGCAGCAGGATGCCCAGCGTGCCGCCGGCGGCGATGATGCCGGCGGCGAACCCGGGCGAGTAGCCGCGCTCGCGCATCTCCGGGATGCCGGCGCTGCCGATCGCCGAGCACGTGGCCGGGCTGGACCCCGACATCGCGGCGAACAGCGCACAGGCGAACACGTTCGCGATGCCGAGTCCGCCGGGGATCTTGTTCATCCACGCATGCATCGCCGAGTACAGGTCCTTGCCGGCGGGAGAGCGGCCGATCGCCGCGCCCTTCAGGATGAACAGCGGAATCGACAGCAGCGTGATGCTGGCCATCTCCTCGTAGACGTTCTGCGTGACGGTGTCCAGCGCCGAGCCGGGCATGAAGAAGACCATGAAGCCGACCGCCACCGTGCCGAGCGCGAACGCGATCGGCATGCCGGAGAACATCACCAGCAGCGTGACCACCGCGAACGAGATGCCGAGTGCGCCGCTCATCGCAGTGTCTCCTGACCGGCAGGGCCGGCGGCGACCTGGAGCACGAGCTGCACCGCGAGCAGCGTCATGCCGCAGGCCATCAGCAGGTACGGGATCCACAGCGGCGGCCCCCAGGTCGAATTGCTGGTGTGCCCCTCGTGCAGCGCCTCGAGGAACAGCGACCACGACTTCCACGCGAAGAACGCGCAGAACAGCATGCTCGCGACGTCGACCAGCCGCTGGCGCCAGCGGTTGACGCGCGGCGACAGCCATTCGGCGATCGCCTCGACGCCGATGTGCCCGCCGCGCGACTGCACGAACGCGCCGGACAGGAAGGTCGCGCCGATCAGCAGGAACACCGCCGTCTCGTCCTGCCACTCGGTCGGGATCTTGAAGAAGTAGCGCGCGGCCACGCTGTAGCTGAGGATGGCCGAGGCGGCGACGATCGCCAGCATGCACGGCACCATGACCCAGCCGTTGACGGTGCGCAGCAGCCGATGCGCCGCCGCCATGCCGGAGGAACCCGGCGGCAGCGGTTCGGCGCCCGCTTCCGCATCCTCGAAGCTCGCCGAACTCATGCGTTCACCTTCTCGGCCAGCTTCAGCAGACGCGCGCAGTTCTCGTTCTTCTCGGCGTAGTCTTTCCACGCCGTCGTGCGCGCGAGCGCGACCCACTTCGCGAGCGCGGCATCGTTCAGCTCGTGCACCTTGGCGCCGGCCTTCAAGTAGGCGTCGGCCACCGCGGCGTCGTCGGCGCGCGCGCCGTCGAGCGCGAACTTCTCCATCTCGGCCCCGACCGTCATCACGAGCGCCTGCTGGTCCTTGGGCAGCTTGTCGAACACCGCCTTGGACATCAGCAGCGGCTCCAGCATGAACCAGTACGACTTGCCGGCCTTGCTGATCGTCAGGTGCTTGGAGACCTCCTGCAGCCGAAACGAGATCAGGCTGGTCGCCGAGGTCATCACGACGTCGACCGCGCCGGTCTGCATCGCCGCATAGGTTTCGCTGGACGGCAGCGACAGCGTGGTCGCGCCGGCGGCCTTGGCGACCATGTCCATCTCGCGGCTGCCGCCGCGGTACTTGAGCCCTTTCACATCGTCCGGCGCGATGACCGGCGCGGTCCGGCTCGCCGCGCCGCCGGCCTGCCAGATCCACGTGACGATCACCAGCCCCTTGTCGGCCAGCAAATCGGTGAGCGCCTTGCCGATGTCGGCCTTCTTCCACGCGAAGCCCTGCTCGTACGAGGTCACGAGCCCCGGCATCAGCGCGATGTTCAGCTCAGGGATCTCGCCGCCGCCGTAGGGCAGGGGGATCAGCGTCATGTCCAGCGCACCCTTGCGCGCTGCGCTGAGCTGCGCGTTGACCTTCATCAGCGACGAGCCCGGGTAGACGTTGGCCTTCAGCGCGCCGCCGCTGCGCTTGTCGATCTCCTGCGCGAAGCGCGCGCACAGGCGGTGGCGGAAGTCGCCCTCCTTGTCGGAGCCGCCGGGGAACTGGTGCGAGATCTTCAGCGGCTCGGCGGCGTGCGCGAAGCGCGCCGGCAGCAGCAGCGCCGGCGCGGACCAGAGGGCCGTCATCAGGTGTCGTCGGGTGGTGTCCATGCTTGTCTCCTGGGCCTGTGGGTGGCTGTCTTGGCGGTCGTCGAACTCGCTACGATGTCGGCGCCGTCTGGTGAACGCATGGTCGGTCATCGCGTTCGAGGACGCCATTCGCTTTGCGTTGAGGACACCTTCAGACTTCGTTGAGGAGCCGTACCGCCGTGATCAACCTCAACCGCTTCGACCTGGTCTCGCTGCGCCTCTTCGTCGCCGTGGCCGATGCCGGCAGCCTGACCGCCGGGGCCGACCGGTTCGGCATCTCGCTGGCGGCCGCGAGCAAGCGCATCGCCGAGCTCGAGCAGCACTGCGGCCTCGCGCTGCTGGAGCGCGGGCAGCGCGGCGTGCGCGTGACGGCGAGCGGCCAGACCTTGCATCGCCATGCGATCGAGGTGATCGCGCGCCTGGAGCAGCTCGCGCTGGCGGTCGACGATCTGCACACCGGCACCAGCGGGCATCTGCGGCTGTGGGCCAACCCGTCGGCGTTCGGCGGCTTTCTGCCGCGCGTGCTGGCCGAGTACGCGCTGAAGCACCCGGACGTGAAGATCGACCTCGAGGACGCGCTCAGCGAAGACGCGATCCGCGCGGTGCAGAAGGGCGTCGCCGAGCTCGCGGTGATCGGCGACAACGTGCCGTGCGAGGACCTCGAGACCTTCGTCTGCAACGTCGACGACCTGGTGCTGCTGGTGCCGCAGGATCATCCGTGCGCGCGCCAGGGCGCGGTGCCGGTCGAGACTGCGCTGACCCACGACCTGGTCACGCTGCCGCGCAGCGCATCGCTGACGCGCAAGGTGATGGCCGCGGCCGAGTCGGTCGGCTGCACGCTGCGGATCCGCGTGCAGGTCCGCAGCTTCGACTCGATGTGCCGCATGGTCGCCTGCGGGCTGGGCCTCGCGATCCTGCCCCAGGCTGCGGCCGAGCTCTATGCGAGTGCGCTGCGGCTGGCGCTGGTCGAGCTGCGCGGGCTCGAGGTCCGGCGGCGGCTGTTGCTGGCGATGCGGCACCGCGCCGAGCTGTCGCCGGCGGCGGCGGCGCTGCTGCAGATGATCGAGCAAGAGTCGGCGGGTTGGGCCGAGGACGATGGCGCCCGGTTGCCTGTCAGCGAAACCTGACGGCCCGATTCAGGCAATGGCGCTGGATATTGAAGGCGAGCCTGATTGAGTGTCAGCGCCGTTGCGCCGATCTTAGAGGCTGTGCGCATGCACCTTCCGATGTCTTTTCTCGGACCACGTCCCTGCCTGCCATGAGCCATTCAACCGCCGCCTCGGACTCCCGCTACGAACTGCTGTTCCCCTGCCTGTTCAGGCCAGGGCGCGGCTTCGCGTTCCCCTGCGACGCCCAAGGGAACGTCGCCATCGACGATCTCTGCGACCGCAGCCGCGACAACTACTTGTATGCCCGCGCGGTGGTCGGCCGCGAGCTGTCGGTTCCGATGGTCCGGATCGTCGCCTGACCGCTGCAGCCTGCGCGAGGTAGTGCGCCCGCGACGGTGCTTGCAGGTCCGTCGCCGGAGGATCTTGTCGTGAATGATCGCATGGCCCGCACCGAGCAGCTCGCGCTCGAAGTGGCCCGTGAGGTCGCCGGCGTCGAGGGCGTTCGCGCACACGATGGGGACGCCGCTTTCCTCGAACAGCGGGGGCTGGTCGTGGACGTCCGGCGAGTCGTGGTCGTGGTGGTGGTCGCGGTTGTCAGCCTCGTCGCCGCCGTCGGCACGGTCCTGGGGGCGGATGTCGTCGGGCATCGCCATCGGGCGACTGATCGCGCCGTGGACGAGTAGCGCGCCGTCCTTGCGATCCCTCTCGAAGAACCGGCCGCCGATGCGAGGCGGGCCAGCGTCAAGAGATCGCCATCGACTCGGCAACGTGGGCCACCGGCAGCTCCAGTTCGACCCAGAACAGGCTCCCTTGGTCGAGCACGCTTTCGACCCCGATCTCGCCGCCCATCAGCTGGACCAGTTGCCGGCTCACGGCCAGGCCGAGGCCGGTGCCGCCGAAACGCCGCGAGATCGAGGCGTCCTCTTGCATGAATTCGGTGAAGAGATTGCGGCACGCCTCTTCGCTGATGCCCTTGCCGGTGTCGCGAACCTCGATGCGGATCGGAAGCGAGCCCGCGGCGCCCGAAGGACGCGGGACGTTGCGCGCGAACACGCCCACCGCGATCGTGCCCGCGGCGGTGAACTTGACGGCATTGCCGACCAGATTCGAGAGGATCTGCCGCAAGCGCAGCGCGTCGCCGTCGAGCATCGCCGGCAGTCTCGAATCGAGCGTCAGCGTCAGCTCCACGCCCTTGGTCTGGGCCAGTACCCGGAAGGTGTCCGCCACTTCGCCGCTCAGCTTCGCAAGCGAGAACGGCTGCACGTCGAGCTGGAAGCGCCCGGACTCGATCTTGGCCAGATCGAGGATGTCGTTGACCAACTGCATCAGCGTTTCGGCCGACGTCTGCGCGAGCGAGACGAAGTGACGCTGGCGCTCGTCGAGGTTGGACAGCAGCAGCAGCGAGGTCATCCCGAGCACGCCGCTGATCGGCGAACGCATCTCGTGGCTCACGTGCGCGACGAAACGCCGCTGGCGCTCGAGTGACTCGGCCGGCGCGGAGGCCGTCGGCGCGGCCGTGCGCCGCTCCCGCGAGAGGGCAGCGCTGTAGTCGCGTACGCCCTGCTCGATGGCGGCCAGCCGCCGGTCGTCCGCCGCGTCGTCGTTCGGCTTGCCGCCCTGGTCGAATTGCCCCAACCGCAGGGACAGGTATTGCGAGCGGGCGCTGTCGCCGACCAGCGGGGCACAGACCTCGAGCTGCCGCTGAACCGCCTGCTCGGCGGATTCGGTGTCGCCCAGGGCCTGCGAGGCGACGCGGATCACCTCCTGCAGGCGATAGGCTTCGAACGGGTAGTCGGCATCCTTGCGTTCGCCGGCCCGCTCGAGATAGGCGACGCACAG
>DATCSE010000458.1:0-3894 GCA_036568605.1 Burkholderiaceae bacterium
GCCGGCACAGTTAAACGGGAAGCAGAAGGAAGTCACGCTTGAGATGTGGCAACCGAAACTGCGCTGCCCCCGCAACGGTACGGCGGACGAGGCCGGCTCCTGTCGTTCGAACAGAGCCGACGTGCTTCAACTCTCGCGCACAGGCCACTGAAGGCGTTCGGCCTTCGGGAAGGTCGCGAGGGTCGCTTCCGCCAGCCCGGATACCGGCCAACGAGCGGATGCGGCGATGCCGCGTTCATGTCGCAAGCGCCCGCGGGGAAGCGGGTCGCGTGCCCCAGTTCGAGAGTCCTGTGATGATCCCGCGTCGTCTTTTGCAGCGCCTTGCACGCGCTCGCGTTTGTCTCTTTCCCTTTCCCGCCAGCTTGGTTGCCGCAGCCGCCGCTTGTGCCTGCGGCGCGGCCGTTGCGCAGACCGCGTTCGACACCGTCGTCGTGACCGGCACGCGCGAGCCCGAGCGTCTGTCGCGCGTCACCGGCGACGTCGTCGTCATCGATGCCCAGCGCATCCGCGAAAGCACCGCCGATTCGCTCGAAGACCTGCTGCGCCGCGAGGCCGGCGTGCAGGTCTCGCGCACCGGCGGGCCCGGCCAGTCCGCGGCCGTCTTCATTCGCGGCGCCAACGCCAGCCAGACGGTCGTGCTGGTCGACGGCGTGCGGGTCGGGTCGGCGACCCTGGGCCAGGCCGAGTTCGAGTCCATCGGCCTGTCGCAGATCGAGCGCATCGAAGTCCTGCGCGGGCCGGCGTCCAGCCTGTACGGCGCCGATGCGGTCGGTGGCGTGATCCAGATCTTCACGCGGCGCGGCGATGGTCCGGCGCGTTTCACCGCGAACGCCGCGATCGGCGGGTATCGTTCGCGCGAAGGCAATGTCGGCGTCAGCGGCTCGAGCAGCGGCTTCGACTATGCGGCGGCTGTCGGCCACGAGCGCAGCCGCGGCGTCTCGGCGCTCAAGCCGGGCGACCAGTTCGGCAACTACAACCCCGATGACGATGGGTATCGTCGCAACACGGGACAGCTCAAGCTCGGCTACACGCCCGTGGCTGGGCATCGCATCGGGCTCTCGGTCGTGGCGAGCCGGCTGAACTCGCAGTTCGATTCGAGCGAGTTCGTGGCGCCGAACTTCACGCAGGACGCCACGCCCGATTTCCGCAACAAGCTGAACTCGACCGTGACCGCGCTCGACTACCGCGGCGTCGTCAACACGATGTGGACGACCAGCGCACTGGTCTCGCACGACGACGACGACCTGAAGAGCGGAGGCACCGTCATCGACCGATTCCGCACGAAACGCGACCAGTTCACGTGGCAGAACGCGCTGAAGTTCAGCGCCGACCAGCAGGTCGTGCTGGCCTACGAGCACTTGAACGAGAAAGCCCAATCCGATTCGTTCCTCGAGGACGTAGAGCGTCGCAACAATGCGTTCATCGTCGGCTACAGCGGCACCTTCGGCCCGCATTCGGTACAGGCCGATCTGCGCCACGACGACAACTCCGCGTATGGCGGCAACACGACCGGCCGCTTGGGCTGGAGCATGGAGGTCGTGCCGAACCTGCGAGTGCGTGCGCTGGCCGGCACGACGTTCCGCGCGCCCAGCTTCAACGAGCTGTTCTTCCCCGGCTTTGGCGTCTCGACGATCGCGCCGGAGCGTGGCCGCAGCGTCGAGTTCGGCGCGAGCTGGCATACCGCTGAGACCGAGCTGTCGGCGACGGTCTATCGCAATCGGCTTCACAATCTGATCGGCTACGAAAGCGACCCGGCGAACTGCCCGGCCAATGACGCTTATGCGTTCGGCTGCGCGCGCAACTTCGGCCGTGCCCGGCTGCAGGGCGCGACGCTTGCCGGCGCGCAACGCTTCGGCGCGTTGAACGTGCGCGGCACGCTCGACTTCCTCGATGCGAAGGACCTGGACACCGGCGCACGATTGCCGCGCCGCGCCGCGCGCCAGGCCAGTCTCGCGGCCGACTACGATCTGGGCGCATGGAACTTCGGCGCGGCGTTGCTCGCGGTCGGCGCACGGCCGGACGGCGGGGTACAGCTCGGCGCCTACGAGACGCTGGACCTGCGCGCCCGCTGGCGCTTCGCAAAACAATGGCAGCTCGAAGCAAAACTGCTGAACGCGACCGATCGCACGATAGAGCCGGCGCGCGACTACCAGAGCCTCGGCCGGCAGGCGTGGATAGGCGTGCGCTACGACAGCGCCGGCTGGTGATGCGATGCACGAGCTGATCCTCGGGGGCCAGCGCAGCGGCAAGTCGCGCTGCGCCGAGGGGCGCGCCCAGGCCTGGCTCGCCGCGGACCCCGAGCGCTCGGCGCTGCTGATCGCGACCGCGCAGGCCGGTGACGACGAGATGCGTGCGCGCATCGCCCGTCACCGGCTCGACCGCGCGGCGCGGTTGCCCGCGATGGCGACGTTCGAAGAGCCGGTCGCGCTCGCCCAGGCGCTGCAAGCGCACTCGCGGGCGACGCGGCTGATCGTCGTCGATTGCCTGACGCTGTGGCTGACGAATCTCGCGATGCCCGCGCACGGAGAACCGCTGGACGACGCGGGGCTCGCGAAGGCGCGTGACGCCGTGCTCGATGCACTGCGCGGTGTGCCGGGGCCGGTCGTGCTGGTGTCCAACGAGATCGGCCTCGGTGTCGCGCCGCTCGGCCCAGCGACACGCCGTTTCGTCGACGAACTCGGGCGGCTGCATCAGGCGGTCGCGGAGGTCTGCTCGCGCGTCACGCTGCTGGTGGCCGGCATCGAGGTGCCGGTGAAGGGAGCGCGCCGGTGAGACGAACGCTGCGGCACTGGGCTTGCGCGATCGTGCTGGGCCTGCTCGCCGCGCCGAGCGGCGCGGCGTTGGCGCAACCGCTGGTCGTGCGCGACGATCGTGGCGTCGAGGTCGCGCTCGCAGGGTCGCCGCAGCGCATCGTCAGCCTGCTGCCGTCGTTGACCGAGAGCGTCTGCGCGCTCGGCGCCTGCGCGCGCCTTGTCGGCGTCGACCGCTTCTCGAACTGGCCGGAGAGCGTCCGCGCGCTGCCCCGGCTCGGCGGCCTCGAAGACGCGCAGGTCGAGCGTGTGGTCGGCCTGAAGCCGGACCTCGTGCTCGCAGCGCCGAGCGCGCGTGCGATCGATCGGTTCGAGAGCCTGGGCCTGAAGGTACTCGTGCTCGAATCGCGCGACCGGGCCGACGTGAGGCGCACCCTGGACACGCTGGCGCGCCTGCTCGGCGCCTCCGAGCAGGCCGCTGCCGTGTGGTCGAAGATCGAGCGCGACGAACGACTCGCGGCCGAACGCGTGCCGGCGCATTGGCGGGGTCGCCGCGTGTACTTCGAAGTCGACGGGGCGCCGTACGCCGCCGGCGCGGCTTCCTTCATCGGCGAGACGCTGGCTCGTCTCGGTCTCGCGAACATCGTGCCGAACGAGCTCGGCCCGTTCCCCAAGCTGAACCCGGAGTTCGTGGTGCGGGCCCAGCCCGACCTCGTGATCGCGCAGCGCGCCAGTCTCGCGGAGATGCCGCGGCGCCCCGGCTGGGCCGGCCTGCACGCGTTGCGCAGCGGTTCGACCTGCGGCTTCGAGCCGGCTGCCTACGAGCTGCTGATTCGCCCCGGGCCGCGCATGGGCGAAGCCGCGCAATCGCTCGCGACGTGTCTGGCCGCATTGCCGGCACCGAATGGAGCCAGGCGCTGATGCGCACGCCGGATCAGCAGCGGCGCTGGCGCCTGGCCTCGCGGCTGGCCACGTGGAGCCTGGTCCTGGTGGTGGCCGGTCTCGCGGCCGGCAGCGATGGATGGTCGGTGCGCGCGCTGTGCGACACGCTGCTCGGCGGCGACGCGGCATTGATCGTCGGCGAGATCCGTGCGCCGCGTACGCTGGGCGCGTGGCTCGCCGGCGCGCTGCTCGGCCTGTCCGG
>DATCSE010000459.1:0-17105 GCA_036568605.1 Burkholderiaceae bacterium
GACGTGTACCTCGCACGCCAGTTCGCCGCCGCGCGCGTGCGCGGCTTCCAGGGCGACGACCTGGCCCGCGCCGATGCGCTGCTCGCCACGCCCAAGCACTTCGTCGGCTACGGTGCGGCCGAGGCCGGGCTCGACTACAACGGCGCCGAGCTCTCCGAGCGCACGCTGCGCGAGGTTTACCTGCCGCCGTTCCATGCCGCGATCGACGCCGGCGCGCTATCGCTGATGACCGGCTTCCACGAGATCGCCGGCGTCCCGTCGACAGCGAACCCGGCGCTGCTGACCGGTGTGCTGCGCGGCGAATGGGGCTTTCGCGGCTTCACGCTCTCGGACTACGCGGCCGACGAGGAGCTGGTCGCGCACGGGCTCGCGGCCGATGCGCGCGAAGCCGCAAAGCTCGCGTTCCTCGCCGGCACCGATGTCAGCATGCAGAGCGGTCTCTACACGCGCTACCTGCCCGAGCTGGTCGCGAGCGGCGAGGTGCCGGTTGCGCGGCTCGACGAAGCGGTGCGGCGCGTGCTCACGGTCAAGCGCCGGCTCGGCCTGTTCGAGCAGCCGTTCCGTGGGCTGGACGGCGCACCGCTGCCCAAGGCCATCGGGTTCGAGCACCAAGCCCTCGCACGCGAGGCAGGCCGGCGCGCGATCGTGCTGCTGAAGAACGACGGCGAGTTGCTGCCATTGCGCAAGAACGACAACAAGCGCATCGCGCTGATCGGCCCGTTCGGATCCGGCCCGAACGATCTCTACGGCCCGTGGAGCCTGTACCCCGGCACGACGCCGCCGATCGGCATCGCGCAGGCGCTGCGCACCGCGCTCGGTCCGCGCGCCGCGCTGACGGTGGTGCGAGGCTCGGGCATCACCCAGCCGCTGAAAGGCGGTTTGCATGAAGCGGTCGCGGCGGCACGCCAGGCCGACATCGTGCTGCTCGCGATCGGCGAGAGCGCGGCAATGTCGGGCGAAGCGAGCTCGCGTGCCGACATCCGCATCCCGAAAGCCCAGCAGGATCTGGCCGAGGCCGTCGCGGCGACCGGCAAGCCTGTCGTCGTGCTGCTGCGCAATGGACGCGCGCTCGCGCTGCAAGGCGCGGTGCGCGATGCCCGCGCGATCCTGGTGACCTGGTTCCTCGGTGCGCAGGCTGGCCCGGCAATCGTCGACATCCTGTTCGGCGACGCCAGCCCGTCGGGGCGCCTGCCGGTGAGTTTTCCGCAGACGCCCGGCCAGGTCCCGTACTACTACGCCCACAAGCGCAGCGGCCGCCCGACGCCCGATGCGCGGCCCGACGCGTTCTACACGACCCGCTACCTCGATGCCAGCCATCGCGCGCTCTACCCGTTCGGCCATGGCCTCGGTTACGCGCCGGTGCGCTACGAAGCGCTCGCGCTCGACCGCGACCGGCTCGCATGGGACGGCACGCTGCACGTGCGCGCACGCATCCGCAACGAGGGCCGGCGCGACCTCGACGAGGTCGTGCAGCTCTACGTGAGCCAGCGCGCCGCCAGCGTGACGCGGCCGGTGCGCGAGCTGAAGGGATTCCGCAAGGTCCGCATTGCGCCCGGCGCCGCCGCCGAGGTCGAGTTCACGCTGGCCCGCAGCGAGCTCGGGTTCATCGGCCGCGAGATGAAAGAGACCGTCGAACCCGGCGTGTTCGACCTGTGGGTCGGCCCCTCGGCGGCCGGCGGCCTGCGCGCGAGCTTCACGCTGACGCGATGAGCGCGGATGTCGTCGCGGCGATCCTGTCGGCCGGTCTCGGGGGCCGCTGGCAGTTGCACGCGTTGAACGCGAGCAGTTTCTGCGCGACCTGGCGTGCGCAACGCGCGTCATCGAACGAGGTCCTGTTCATCAAGTCGACGCCGGCGGCGCAGGCCACCATGCTGCAGGCCGAGGCCGACGGCCTCGCAACGCTCGCGGCCGCGGGCGGCATCCGCACGCCGGAACTCGCCGGATGCTGGAGCGACGCACCGGCCGATACCGCGGTGCTCGCGTTGCAGTGGCTCGATCTCTCGACCCGCCAACCCACCGACTTCGGCGCACGACTCGGCCGGCATCTCGCCGCGCTGCATGGCGCGGCGCCGGCCATCGGCGACGGACGCTTCGGCTGGTCACGCGACAACTGGCTAGGCGGCACGCCGCAGCGCAACCGCTGGAGCCGCAGCGGCGGCGTGGCAGGATGGATCGAGTTCTGGGCGCACGAACGCCTGGGTGCGATGGCCGACCGGCTTGCGGCCACAGGCGCGGCGGTGGAACTCATCGCCGCAGTCCGGCGCGTGATGGACTCGCTGCCCGGCTTCTTCGACGACGGCCACGTCCCGCGCGCCAGCCTGATCCACGGCGACCTGTGGAGCGGCAACTGGGGCTGCCTCCACGACGGCGACCCGGTCCTCTACGACCCGGCGGTAGCCATCTCGGACGCCGAGGCGGAACTCGCGATGATGGAGCTGTTCGGCGCGCCGCCGGCCGGCTTCTGGCCCGCGTATCGCGAAGCGGCCGGGCTGCACGAGGGTTACGCCCGCCGCCGCGGGTTGTACCAGCTGTACCACCTGCTCAACCATGCGCTGCTGTTCGGCGGCGGTTATGCGGCGCAGGCGGCGCGTCTGGCCGCGGCCTTGCTTCGCTAGCGGGCGCTGGAGCTCGGCGCGCTCGACGGCTACTTGCCGGCGGCGACGACGAGCTTGAACTTGACGAGCACCTCGTCGGCGAGCAGCCCGGTGTCCTTCCACTCGCCCTCGCCGATGCCGAACGCGAGCCGGCGGACCGGCACGCTGCCTTCGAACACGCTCGCGCCGCCGTTGTCGCGGCGCACACTCAGCGGCACGTTGACGTCGACCGTGCGGCCCTTGAGGGTCAGCCTGCCGCTCACCTCGAGACGCCCGGCCGCGAGCGGCTTGACGCTCGTGCTGACGAACGAGGCGCGCGGAAATTGCGCGGCGTCGAACCATTCCTTGCCGCGCACCTCCTGGTTGTACTGCGCATCGCCCAGATCGAAGCTCGCCACGTCGACGTCGATGCTGGCCTGCGCCGTGGCGGGCGACGCCGGGTCGTAGCGCACCTGGCCGGCGAACTTCGAGAACTTGCCTTCGACCGGCACGCCCATCTGCTTGAACGTCGCGCTGACGGCGCTGCGCGCCGCATCGATCGCCTGCGCCGAAGCAGCCGTGAACGCGACCGTGCACAACAGCCCGGCCACGCACGACCGGCGCAAGCTCGACATCGCCGTCATCACGATGGCACCCCCATCTCGTTCGCCATCATCCGCGCCGCCAGCGCGGCAGCATGCGCTCGAGCACACCGTCGTGGTCGACCAGGCGATGCTTCAGCGCCGCCGCGACATGCACGACCAGAAGCACCAACAGGATCCAGGCCAGCAGATGATGCAGCAGGACCAGCCACTGCTTCAGCTGCGGATCGGGTTCGATCAGCACCGGCAGCGGCAGCACGCCGAAGTACACGACCGGGAACCCGGCCGCGAGGCTGTAGAAATAACCGCTGAGCGGCACCACGAACATCAGCCCGTACAGCGCGAGGTGCGAGGCCTGCGCGGCACGCTGCTCCCAGGCCGGCATCGCGGCCGGCAGTGCCGGCGGCGGGTGCCGCCAGCGCCACGCGAGCCGCAGCACGGCCAACGCGAACACTGTCACGCCCACCCACTTGTGCCAGTTGAAGTAGCGCAGCTTGGTCGGCGAGAGCCCCGGCATGCCGACCATCGTCAGCCCGAGCACGAGGTTCGCGACGATCAGCGCCGCGACCAGCCAGTGCAGCCAGCGCGCCGCCGGCGTGTAGGCGCCGCTCGGGCTGGCGTCGGGCCGCGACGGCATCTCACTGCGTGGCCAGCGCCTCGACCTGGATGCGCAGCAACACGTCCATCTTGAAGCCGTATTCCCGGCCGTAGCCCAGGCCGAACTCGTCGCGCTTGAACGCGCCCTGCGCGTCGGCGCCGCACACCTCGCGCCTGAGCAGCGGATGCGGCATGCACTTGAACGCGTTGATCTTCAAGGTCAGCGGGCGCGTCACGCCGCGCAGCTGCAGCTCGCCGACCACCTCGGTGGGCTTGCCGTCGACGAAGTTCTCGAGCCGCCCGCGGTAGGCCGCGCTCCCGTTCTGCTCGACATCGAGGAACTGCGGCCCCGTGGCCCAGTGGTTCAACTGGCGCTGGCCGAAGTCGATGCTGCCCAGGTCTATCGTCACGTCGACGCTGCCGGTGCCAGCCGCCTTGTCCAGCGTGACCGTGCCCGAGCTCTTCGTCAGCTTGCCGCGCCAGACCGACAGGCCGCCCAGGTGGTCGGCCTCGAAGCTCGGGTAGGTGTGATCGGGATCGATCTTGTAGGTGACCGGCGCGGCGCCCGCCGGGACGATGGCGATGGCCAGCAGCACCGGCAGCGCCCGCAACAAGAGAGATTTCATCGTGAACGTATATGCCGACTCTCGAAGGCGACGTTCTACTTCACCTGCATGACCCGCATGCCCAGCAGCTTTCCTTCGGGCCGATCGAGCAGGTTGATCGCCGCCTGGCGCGCGATCAGCCCGTCGGGCAACGGCACGCTGCCGCGCACGCTCTCGAAGCTGCCGACCGTGAAGGCCACCGGCTTGAGCTTGACGCTGGTTTCGACGCCGCGCACGCCGGCACCGGCGACGACCAGCTGCATCACGCCGGCCAGCGGCTTCGCGCCGCCGCGATCGCGCGACAGCACGATGTCGTAGACCAGATTGCCGCCGGCCGCCGAGAAGCGCGCGGCCCGCACCTGGATCACGCCGCCGCGCGGGTCGGGCGGCAGCGAGTCGACCAGCGCCGCGAGGTCGGCCCGCAACCGCTCCTGGGTCTGCTTCGCGGCGCTGTTGTCGTCGCTCAGGCGCTTCTGCTCGGCAAGCGAGGCCTCCAGGTGCTTCTTCGTCGCGGCGAGCTCGGCCGCAAGGCGCTGGCGTTCACTGTCGGCTTGCTGGTAGGCCGCCTTGAGCTGGGTCGATTCGGTCGCCGACAGACGCGGCGGCAACATGCGCTCCTGGACGACATAGACGCCGCCGACACCGAAGCCTATGCCGAGCAGCAGCAGGATGAGCCAGCGCGGCACGCGGCGGCGCTCGCGGCCATGGGCAAACAGTACGACAGGTTTGGAACGTCCGAACACAGTTGGCGGCAAGCAGGTTGCAAAGCGGGCACGTTACCGCGATCCGCGATACCAGCTGAAACACGATGTCTCAAGCGCCGGGCCCGCCTCCGGACCATGCGAATGCCCCGCGGATCAGCGCGCTGCCGGCCGGCGCACCGCCCACAGCGCCACGCCCATCAGCCCGACGCCGGCCATCTGCACCGCGCTGAGCGCACGCCCGTAGACCAGCCAGTCGACCATCACGGCGGCGGCCGGGTAGACGAACTGCAGCACCGCGATCCGCGCCGCCGGCAGCCGCGCCATGCCGGCATACAGCACCACGTACGCGAAACCGGTGTGGATCACGCCCAGGCCGGCCAGCCAACCCCAGGCACTCGCGCCCTGCGGCCAGCCGTGCATCCAGGGCCACCAGGCCAGCACGATCGCGCCGACCGCGCACTGCCAGCACGCGAGCGCATACGAGCTGACGCCGCGCGCGTGCTTGGCGATCAAGGTCACCGCCGCGTAGCTGAGCGAGCCGCCCAGGCACATCGCAAGGCCGGCGAGGTAGCGCGCATCGAGCGACGCCGACGCGAGCCCCGCATCGAACAGCCCGGTGCTGAGCGCGAGCCCGGCCAGCGCGATGCATGCAGCGGCCACCTGCGGCCGCGTCACCGGCTCGCGCCACCACCACGCAGCCAACGCGATCACCCACAGCGGCTGCACGTGGAACACGACGGTGGCGACCGCGATCGAGGTGCGCTGGATCGCCGCGAAGAACAGCGCCCAGTTCAGGATCATCAGCAGCCCGGCCGCTGCGGCCGCCAGCGCACCCGCGCGGCTCAGTCGCAGCTCGGCTCCGCGCCTTGTCGCCACGCCCCAGGCGAACAGCGCGAGCGCCCCGAACGCGCAACGGAACCAGACGGTGGTCAGCGGATCCTGCCGGGCCTCCTCGACGAACACGCCCAGCGTGCCGAGCAGCAGCCCGCCGCCGACCATCAGCCATAAGCCTTCGCGCTCGGCACGCGCGGCCGGCGCGTTCGCATCGGGCGTGGCGGCGGTGGCAGCGGCATCGGACATGGCCGCATGCTGGGCGCCGGCGCACATCCTGTGAAGCGAATTGTTCGGAACACTATCATCCGAAACTCGAATGGTTCTCCGGGAGCAGACGCCATGGCCGCCGACCTGCAGCTCGACTGGTTGCGTGCGTTCGTCGCGGTGGTCGACAGCGGTTCGCTGTCGGCCGCGGCCCCGCTGATCCATCGCTCGCAGTCGGCGGTCAGCATGCAGCTGCTGAAGCTCGAAGACGCGATCGGCCGCCCGGTGCTGTCGCGCGGGCCGCGCCACCTCGAGCTGACGCCCACCGGACAGGAACTGCTCGGCTACGCGCGCCGGTTGCTCGAGCTGCACCGCGAGACGCTGACGGCACTGCATGGCCCGTTGCTGTCCGGCCGCGTGCGGCTGGGCGTGCCCGACGACTACGCCGCGAGCTACCTGACGCCGGTGCTGCGCCGCTTCGCGAGCCGGCACGCGGGCGTCGAGATCGAATTCGCGTGCGAACAGTCGACCGCTCTGATCCCGAAGGTGCAGCGCGGCGAGCTCGATCTGGCGCTGGTCT
This sequence comes from Burkholderiaceae bacterium, assembly GCA_036568605.1. Taxonomy (GTDB): domain Bacteria; phylum Pseudomonadota; class Gammaproteobacteria; order Burkholderiales; family Burkholderiaceae_C; genus DATCSE01. Next base: position 6,700 of record DATCSE010000459.1, read on the forward strand.
CGCGCGATCGGCCGAACCGCGGCACGCTGCTGTTCCGCGAGCCGCTGGTGTGGGTCGGCGCGACGCCGCACGAGGCGTGGCGACGCGATCCGCTGCCGATCGCGATCTACGAGCCCGGCAGCATGGCCCGGCGCGATACGCTGGCCGCGCTCGCGGCGCAGCGCCGCCCGTACCGCATCGTCTACAACAGCTCCAGCCTGGCCGGCCACCTCGCCGCGGTCGAGAGCGGCCTCGCGGTCGCGGTGCTCACGCGCTGCAGCGTGCCGCCCGGGCTGACGATCCTGAGCGAGCGGCATGGTCTGCCGGCGCTGCCGTCGGTCGAGGTCGCGGCGCTGCGCAGCAAGGCGTCGCAACGCTCGCCCGCGGTCGGTGCGCTGCACGAGCAGATGCTGCGAACACTCATTCCTCACCGCAAAGGCGCAGAGGACGCAGAGGCCCGCAAAGAAATGCCACCACCTCCTCCGCGAACCTCTGCGTCCTCTGCTCCTCGGCGGTGAGTGAAGGCGCTTCTCCCAATGGCCCGAAGCTCGCTCAGGCGGCTTCGGCAGTCTGCAGATCAGCCAGGCGAGTCTCGTACAGCGCGGCGATCAGGTCGGACTGCGTCACCATCCCGACGAGCTCGCGGCGCGCGTCGACGATGGGCACATGGTGCAGGCCCTCGTCGGACATCAGGCGCACCAGCGCCGTGATCGACGTATCGTCGGTTGCGGTCCGCACGCGGCCGGTCATGATTTGGCCGACGACCTCGTGCTTGTCCGAGGTCATGCCGGGCGTCCGCCGCAGGAACGCACGCAACCTATCGCCGAAGTGCTGGAACTCGGGCAGCTCGACGTGACGCAGGAAGTCCGAGCGCGTGACGATACCGATCACCTGGCGCGCCCGGCTCAGCACCGGCAGCGCCTGGACCCCGTGCCGCAGCATCAGGCGCCAGGCCTCGGCGAGCTCGGTTGCGAACTCGACGCTGACGACATCGCGCGACATGATGTCGGCGCAGCGCGTGTCGCCGAAACGGCGCCGCAGCGCCTGCGCCTCGGTCTTGCGGAACAGCTCGTCGAGTTCGTCGGCGCTGATGTCCAGCACCTGGTTGTACTCGCGCATCACGGCTTTCAGGTCGTCCGGCGTGAAGCCCAGCCGTGCGGTCGGCGGCACGTCGGCGGTCTGGTGCGGATGCGCCGCGACCAGCTGCTGGGTGTGCGGATAGCGGCGCCCGGTCGCGCGGTTGTAGAACAACGCGACACCGAGCAGCACGAAGCTGTTCAGCAGCACCGGCGCCAGCACGAAGCCGTAGCCCAGACCGTGCACCGCGGGGCCGCCGAGCACCGCCGTGAGCGCGACCGCGCCGCTGGGCGGATGCAGGCAGCGCAACACGAACATGGCGCCGATCGCGAAGAAGATCGCGGCGGTCGCGGCGGCCAGCGGCTGGTCGATCAGCTTCGCGCAGCTCACGCCGACCAGCGCCGCGACGACATTGCCGCCGACCAGCGACCACGGTTGCGCAAGCGGGCTGGCCGGCGCCGCGAACAGCAGCACCGCCGACGCGCCCATCGGCGCGATCAGCCAGATCGCCGCGGCGTTCGCGCCCAGAATCGCAGCGCTGAGCAGCCCGGTCAGCACGATGCCGATCGCCGCACCGGTGCACGAACGCAGGCGCTCGACGCCGTCGACGGAAGTCGGTGCCGGCAGCAGCGCTTGCAGCCACGCGGGCCACGCCGAATCCGTCGCAGAGGAATTGGGGCCGAACATCATGGGCATGCAGGTTACCTCAGCGCATCGCACGCGCCGATGAGCCTCGTTACACTGCCAAGCTCCTTCCAAGAACCAACAGGGGACCTGCTCATGCCGCTCAAGCCATCACTGTTCGCCGTCGCGCTCGCGATCGTCGGCACCGCCTTCTCGGTTCCCGCGCACGCGGGCAAGACGCTGGATGCCGTGAAGTCGCGCGGCCAGCTCGTCTGCGGCGTCAACACTTCGGGGCCGGGCTTCTCGGCGGCCGACAGCCAGGGCCGCTGGAGCGGCCTGGACGTGGACTTCTGCCGCGCCGTCGCGGCCGCGGTGCTCAGCGATGCGAACAAGGTCAAGTTCGTGCCGCTCAATTCGCAGCAGCGCTTCGCATCGCTGCAGGCCGGCGAGATCGACCTGCTGTCGCGCAACAGCACCTGGACGCTGACCCGCGACGCGTCGCTGGGCGTGGTCTTCACCGGCATCAACTACTTCGACGGCCAGGGCTTCATGGTGCCGAAGAAGCTGAAGATCGACAGCGCGAAGAAGATGAACGGCGCGACCGTCTGCGTGCAGGCCGGCACGACCAGCGAGAAGAACGTCGCCGACTACTTCGGCGCGAACGGCATGAAGTACAAGTCGGTCGTGTTCGACACCGCCGAAGCGATCACCAGCGCGTTCTTCTCGGGGCGTTGCCAGGTCTACACGACCGACATGAGCGACCTCGCCGGCGCGCGCACCAAGGCGCCCAAGCCCGACGACTACGTGATCCTGCCGCAGGTGATCTCGAAGGAGCCGCTGGGCCCGTCGGTGCGGCGCGGCGACGACGAGTGGTTCCAGATCGTGCGCTGGGTCGGCTTCGCGATGCTCGAGGCCGAGGAGGACGGACTGACGCAGGCCAACGTCGACGCCGAGAAGTCGGGCAGCAAGGACCCGTCGGTGCAGCGCCTGCTGGGCGTCACCGAAGACACCGGCAAGCTGCTCGGGCTCGACAAGGAGTGGGCGTATCGCGTCGTCAAGCAGGTCGGCAACTACGGCGAGAGCTTCGAGCGCAATCTGGGGCCGAAGACGCCGATCGGCCTGCCGCGCGGCGTCAACAACCTGTGGACCAAGGGCGGGCTGATGTACGCGCCGCCCATCCGTTGACCCGGCTGACCGCAACGCGTCGTTGTTGCCCGATCCACGGCCGATGAGCCCCGCATCGTCGGCTGCGATCGGCGATGCCGCGTGGCGCGCACGGCAGCGCTCGCGCCGCCTGCGCGAATGGGCACTGCAGGCCGCGCTCGTGCTGGTGCTGCTGGTGCTTGCGGTCGCGTTTGCGCGCAACGTGGTCGCGAATCTCGAAGCGCGGCAGATCAAGTCGGGCTTCGACTTCCTGCGCGACCCGGCGGGCTTCAACATCGGCGAGCTGCTGTTCGACTACAGCGCGAGCGACAGCTACCTGCGCGCATTCGCAGTCGGCATGGGCAATACGCTGCGCGTGTCGGTCTTCGGCATCGTGCTCGCGAGCGTGCTGGGCGTGGTCGTCGGGTTGATGCGGCTGTCGCAGCATCCGCTGCTGGCCTGGCTGGGCGCGGCGTATGTCGAGGTGTTTCGCAACACGCCGCTGGTGATCCAGCTGCTCGCGATCTACCTGGTGGTCACCGAGCTGCTGCCCGAGGCGAGCAGCGCGATCGCGATCGACGGGGCCGCGCTGCTGTCCAAGGAGGGCTTGCAGATCGCGGTGCCGCAGGCCGCGCGCGCGGCGCTGCTCGCGGCCCTGGCCGCGCTGGCGATCGTGGGGCTCGCGGCATGGCTGGCCGCGCGGCGCTGGCTGGAGGTCGGGGCGGGGCTGGTCGCGGTTGTTGCCGGCGGGGTCGCCGCGCTGGTCGCGTGGCTGCTGGCCGGCGTCGCGAGCGGCTGGTCGCAGCCGGCGCTGGACGGCTTCCTGATCACCGGCGGCGCGTCGCTGACGCCGGAGTTCCTCGCACTGTGGCTGGGGCTGTCGCTGTTCACGTCGGCCTCGATCGCCGAGATCGTGCGCGCCGGCGTGCAGGCAGTGCCGGTCGGGCAATGGCATGCGGCGCTCGCCCTCGGCCTGCCCCGCGGGCAGGCGATGAGCGGCGTGATCTTTCCGCAGGCGCTGCGGCTGATCGTGCCGCCGCTCGCCAGCCAGTACATGAACCTGATCAAGAACTCGTCGCTCGCGGTCGTGATCGGCTACCCGGACCTGGTCTCGATCGCGAACACCGCGATCAACCAGAACGGCCAGGCGCTCGAGGTGATCGTGATCATCATGGCGGTGTACCTGAGCCTGAACCTGCTGGTCGCGGTGATCATGAACGCGATCAACGCGCGGGTGACGCGCGCGCCGCGCTGACGACGATGAACGCCTCGCCCGATACGCTGCGCCGGCGCTTGTTCCGCAGCCCGGGCGCGAGCCTGGTCACGCTGGCGATTGCGGCGCTGTTGGCCTGGGCGCTGTGGCGCGCGTTCGACTGGGGCGTGCTGCATGCCGTCGCGGCACCGGACCTGGCGGCCTGCAAGGCCGCAGAGCATGGCGCGTGCTGGGGTTTCGTCGCCGAGAAGTGGCGGCTGATCGTGTTCGGCCGCTACCCGTACGAGCAGCAATGGCGCCCGGCGCTGGCCACCGGCGGGGTGCTGGCGATGCTCGTGGCCACGGGCCTGCCGGCGTTGTGGACGCGGCGCGGCGCGCGCGCCCTCATGCTCGGCTGGCTGCTCGTGCTGGCCGGGTTCTTCGTGCTGATGGGCGGCGGCGTGTTCGGCCTGGAGCGCATCGGCACCGAGCGCTGGGGCGGCCTGCCGCTGACCGTGATCCTGACACTGATCGGCATCGTCGTGTCGGCGCCCATCGGCGTCGCGCTGGCGCTCGCGCGGCGCTCGACCCTGGGGCTGGTGCGCTGGCTGGCGGTGGCCTACATCGAGCTGGTGCGCGGCGTGCCGTTGATCACGGTGCTGTTCGTCGCGACCTTCGTGTTCCCGCTGGTGCTGCCGGCCGGCTGGCGGCTCGACCCGTTCTGGCGCGTCGCGATCGGCCTCGTGCTGTTCCAGGCCGCGTACATGGCCGAGACGGTGCGCGGCGGGCTGCAGAGCATCCCGCGCGCGCAAGGCGATGCGGCATCGTCGCTGGGCCTGCGCTACTGGCAGGTGCAGGGCAGCGTGATCCTGCCGCAGGCGCTGGTCGCGGTGATCCCGGCGTTCGTCAACAACCTCTTGTCGACTTTCATGGACACTTCGCTGGTCACGGTCGTCTCGATGTACGACCTGACCGGCGCGCTGCGCCTGGCCCTCGGCGACCCGCAGTGGCGCCAGTACTTCATCGAGGGCTATCTATTGATCGCGGCGATCTATTTCGGTGGCAGCTTCGCGATGTCGCGCTACAGCCTGTGGCTGGAGCGGCGTCTCAGAGTCGGGCACCCGCGCTGACGCGGCACCGGAACGCGACGAATTCGCGGTCGTGACGCGGCCGAGTCGGTACGCCCCTATCCCCAATGGATGGGATGGCCAAGCGGGCACGCATGGCCGAAGCTTCGCACCCCCTGAACGCCACGCCGAGGCCGACACCATGAGCACCCTGATGCGCTGGATCAGCATCCTCCGTGCGTCGGTCCGCGCCAAGCCGGCCGGCACGGGGTCGTTCGAATACATCGATGCCGCTTCGCTGAGCGCGACCGATTTCCGTGCCAGCGCCACCATGCAGCTCGACGGGCCGACGCTGCTGGACTTCAGCGAGACCCTCCCGGCGATCGCGCCCCGCGCGGCACCGGAGGACGAGAAGACGGTTCCGACCATCCGGCTCGCCCGCGCCGCCTGATCGGCGACATTGCAGGCGCCGCGGCCTGCTTCCTTCCACGTTCCGCTGTCCGGCCCACCCCAAGGCCGGCACAGAACTCGCTTCGCTCGTTCGTCCAGCCTGCTGAACACCATTCAACGGTGCATTCATCGCGGCGGCTTCACCGAGAAAGGGAATGCGAGGATCATGCCGGCCGACTCCATCACCACGACGATCTCGACGCCCACAGCCGCATTCGCCGCGTTGGTGCGCGCCGCATTGGCCACCCCGCAAACGGTCCCCGCGTCGCGCCGTGCCGGTGCACTCGGCTCGGCGGGCACACCAAGCGCCGCCGACACCGCGCTGCGCGCCCAGGTGCTGGCACGGCTGGCGAACGACGCCGGCTGGAACCGCGACTACGCCAACGCCCACGTCCTGGACGGCACGGTGATCCTGCAGGGGCTGTACGCGCGGCAGGCCGACCGCCGCAGCGTACGCGCCGCCGTGTTGGCGATCCCCGGCGTGCGCCGGCTCCGCGACGACCGGACCCGGCTGCGCGAGTGGCAGGCGATGGTCTGAGGCGGCGACGGCCCGTCAGAACGTCACGCTGACCCGCGCCGCGATCTGCCGGTCGTTGACCAGCGCGTTCTGCGGGTAGGTGTCGCGGTAGTACGAACGGCGCAGCGTGCCGGTCAGGTTGCTGCCTTCGAGCGTCAGCGTGACGCGCGGGTCGATGCGCCACGACACGGAGGCATCCACCCAGCCGTAGCCGCGCGTGTAGGCCTCCCAGGCGCCGACGCCGACGAACGTCGTGACGCTGCTGAGAAAGCGGCTGCGCCAGTTGTAGGCCAGGCGTGCCGACACGTTGGCATATTCGTACAGCGCGATCAGGTTGCCGCTGTGGCGCGACAGGTTCGGCAGCGGCACATCCTTGGCCAGCCGCAGGTCGTAGGTGCGGCTGTGCACGTAGGTGTAATTCGCCTGGAAGCCCAGGCCGCGCCATGCACCGGGCAGGAAGTCCAGGAAGCGCTGGTAGGCGAGCTCGACGCCGTCGACGTCCGCGGTGTCGAGGTTGTAAGGGCGGCTCACCTGGTAGATCTCGCCGTCGTGGAGTTCCGGTTGGGTGTCGTTGCGGATGAAGCCGTCGACCTTCTTCCAGAACGCCGTCAACGATGCCGCATGCCCAGCCTTGCCGAAGGCCTCGAGCGCCAGATCGACGTTGTTCGACCGTATCGAGCGCAGCGCCGGGTTGCCGGCGCCGCCGGTGTTCAGCGCCGGGTTCACCGAGTTGCGCACCAGCGTCAGCGACGGCGAGAGCTGGTCGAAGTTCGCGCGCGTGACGGTGCGCGAAGCCGCCGCCCGCAGTTGCACGCCGTCGCCCAGCGCGTAACGCAGGTTCGCGCTCGGCAGCCAGTCGGTGTGACCGCTGTCGGTCGTCACCGGCTCGACTGCGCCGGTATCCGGAACCGATTGCGAGCCGTCGACCTGCTCGCGCGTGTGCACGACGCGCAGCCCGACATTGCCGTCCAGCGGCCAGTTCGGCACCTTGAAATGCGCCATGCCGTACAGCGCATGGGTCTGCTCGCGGATCCGCCACAGGCTCAGCGGGTTCGCCGTCGGAATGGCTTGGGTGATGCCGAACGCGTTGCGCAGCCCGATCGCGTCGCGCGCGTCGGCCAGGTTCCCGACCAGGAAGCCGCTGACGCTGCTCGCGCGCCCATCGAGGAAGTTGCCGTACGGCATGGGCTCGATGCGATCGGGCGTCGCGGCGGCGGTGGGCCCCGACAGCGCCGCGTCCGCGATGATCAGGCCCGGCTCGTTGTCGGCACGGCGGCGCGCATAGCGCCAGCCCATCGACACGCGTTCCAGCGCCCCGCGGTCCAGTTGCCACTGCGCGTCCAGCCGCGTCGCGAACAGATCGCCGTTGAACGGCCGGGTCCGGTACGCGAGACTGCGGTACGCCATGTTGGCCGGGTTCATCAGATCCGTGCCGGCGACGCTGGTGGACGGCACGCCGGGCTCCAGGTCCTGCGAAAACTGAGCGACGCGCCCGCCGAAGACAGGCCCGGAGAAGAACAAGTCGTTGAAGCTCTTCGTGTAGCTGATGTCGCCGGTCAGCGTCGTGCGCTCGAGGTTCCAGCGGCCGCCGAGCGCGAACTGGTGCGTGCGATCGACGGTGTCGCGCGCGAAGCTGAGGATGGAGAACGGCGCGTTGGTCCAGGTGATGCTGCGCAGATCCGACGTGCCCGGGAAGAACGTCGCGCTGCCGGGAACGAAGCTCGTGCTGCTGTCGACGCTGACGTTGATCTGCTGCGAATCCTGCTTCGTCTTCAACCGCGCGAAGTGCGCCTCGGCGTTGAGCTCCAACGCGTCGTTCGGCCGCCATTGCAACAGCAGGCTCGCGGTCGCGCGCTTGCGCTTGCCGAGGCTGACGGTTTCCGAGGTTCCGTTCGGGACGGTCAGGCTCTGCCCGGGCACGAGGTCGGTCCGGACGATCGGGTTGCCGACGCTCTTCTGGTCCTCACGCCAGGCTCGGTCCTGCAACGCGACATTGACCAGCACGCCGAATTCGCCGCCGCCGCCGAGCCTGATGCGCCGGCTGAGCAGCGCCGAGGCCTGCCCGGTCGACTTGTCCACGAGGTCGCCTCGGATCACGCGCAGCGCGTACACATTCGCATCGCCGGCGAAGTCGAACGGCCGGCGCGTGCGCAGGTCGATCGTGCCGCCGATGCCGCCCTCGATGCGGTCGGCCGACGAGGTCTTGTAGACATCGATCCCCGCCAGCGTCTCGGCTGCGAAGTCGGCGAAGTCCAGCGTGCGGCCATTGCCGCCGGTGAACACCTCGCGGCCGTTCAGCGTGGTCTCGACCTGCACCAGGCCGCGCACCGACACGACCGAGCCCTCGCCCCGGTCGCGCACGATCTGCACGCCGGTGACGCGCTGCACGGCGTCGCTGACGTTGAGGTCGGGCAGTTTCGCGATCTCGGCGGCGATCACCGAGTCGACGATGTCGGCGCTGTCGCGCTTGATCTGCTGCGCCGACTCCAGGCTTTGCCGCGTGCCGGTGACCACCACCGACTCGAGACGCACCGGCTCGGCTGCACAGACCGACGGCAAGAGCAGCCACGACAACAACTTCTTCATGTTCGCCCGAGGCATGTGCCCCGGGCGATTGTCGACCGAATGGCGACGAATTCAAGCAGCCTGGCTCAGGGGTTCCCCTGCTGCAACCTTGAACGTCGCCATCGCGCGCGCCAGTTGCTGCGCCTGCTGCTTCAGGCTCTCGGCCGCGGCGGCGCTTTCCTCGACCAGCGCGGCATTCTGCTGCGTGGCCTGGTCCATCTGCGTGACCGCATCGCCGACCTGGCCGACCCCGGCGCTCTGTTCGACGGTCGCCGCGCTGATTTCGCTGACGATGTCGGCCACGCGCCGCACCGCGCCGACGATCTCGGTCATCGTCGAGCCGGCCTGGTCGACCAGCGAGGTCCCGCGCTCGACCCGCTCGACGCTTGCGCCTATCAGCCCCTTGATCTCCTTGGCGGCCTCGGCCGAGCGCTGCGCCAGCGTCCGCACCTCGCCCGCCACGACCGCAAAGCCGCGCCCCTGCTCGCCGGCGCGGGCCGCCTCGACGGCCGCGTTCAGCGCGAGGATGTTGGTCTGGAACGCGATGCCGTCGATCACGCCGATGATGTCGGCGATCCGACGCGAGCTGTCGTGGATGCCCTTCATCGTCTCGACGACCTCGCCGACGACCTCGCCGCCGCGCGCGGCAAGCGTCGACGCGCCCAGCGCCAGCTGGTTGGCCTGTTTCGCGTTGTCGGCATTCTGGTTCACCGTCGAGCCGAGCTGCTCCATCGAGGCCGCGGTCTGCTGCAGCGCCGACGCCTGCTCCTCGGTGCGGCTGGACAGATCCGCATTGCCCTGCGCAATCTGCGCCGAGGCGGTCGCCACGCTGTCGGCGTTCTGGCGCACGCCGGAGACCAGCTTGGACAACCCGGTCTGCATCGCCCGCAGCTGCGCCATCATGCTGGAGTCGTCGCCCGGCCGCAGCTGGATCGGCACGCACAGGTCGCCCGCGGCGACGCTGCGTGCCAGCGCGGCGGCTTGCGCCGGCTCGCCGCCGAGCTGGCGCGTGATGCCGCGGATGATCAATACCGCCAGGCCCGTCGCCAGCGCGATCGCCGCGATCACCAGGCCGATCGCCCAGGCATGCGCCCGGTCGTAGGTGCTGCGGGCACCCTCGCGCGCGACATCGGCAGCCTTCATGTTGATCTCGCCGAGCTGTGTCAAGTCGTCGGCCACCGTGTCGAACGAAGCCGCCGTCCGCTCGAAGGTGCTCTTCGCGCGTTCGAGGCTCGCTTCGCCCGAGCGGGCCGCGGCCAGCGCGGCACCGAGTTCGGCGAAATAGGCGTCGCGATGCTGCCGGTAGCGGTCGTAGGCCTGGCGCTCCTCGCCGGGCGAGACCACTTTCTCGTAGCTTGCCTGGAATTCGCTGAGCCGCCCCTTCAGCTCGTCGATGCGCCGCTCCGCGGCCGTGCGTTCCTTCGCGTCGCGCGCCAGCACGTTGTCGGCCTCGGCGCGCCGGATGCGGTTCGCGGTCAGCCGCATCTTGCCGATCAGGTCGACGCTGGGCAGGCTGTTCTCGGCGACCTCCTCCATGTGCTCGTGGATGGCCGCCAGCTGCCGCAGCGAGAACAGGCCCAGCCCCGCGGTCAGCAGAACCAGGGCAAAGAAGGCGGCGCCCAGCTTGGTGCTGAGCTTGATGTCTCCGTGGATCATGGATCGTCCTTTCGTCGCCCCAACCGGCGGGAGCGTGAGCGGACTTCGGCAGGACGCCGCCGCCGTTGGATAGCCGAACCGCCCGTATCGCGATCGGGATCGGCTGAATCTCGCGTCAGGCTTCCCCGACCGGCTC
>DATCSE010000460.1:0-6184 GCA_036568605.1 Burkholderiaceae bacterium
GAGCCGTTACCGCAGCTCGCGATCCTGGCGCCGCTGCCGGTCACGCTAGGGGACGAGGACGAAAGTTATGCCGACGATCTGCCGGCCGGCGTCGTCTACCTGCACTATCCCGAAGCGGACACGCAGGGCCTCGCGCGCACGGTAGCCCGCTGCGCCGGGCCGGCCAGCGTGGCCGGCCGGCTCGAGGTCGGCGCACGCGCGGAAGCCGACGGGCGCGTCTCGTTCGTGCGCCTGAACGCCGACTCGGCGCGCTGCCTCGCCGCCGCTGCGCGCTGACATCCCGAATCCCGTTCCCGTATCGCCTTCACAAACTCGACATCCCGGAGAGAGGACTTCCCATGCCCGCCCGTTTCGCCCGGCGCCTCGCGACGCCGCTTGCCGTCGCAGCACTTGCCGTCGCGCCCGCCGCAGCGCTCGCCGCACCCAGCGTCAGCCGCCTGACCCCGCCTAGCGAGCTGTTCGCCTCGGGCAACCCGAACCCGCCGGTCATCGCGCGCTTCCTGCCGGGCCAGCGCTTCGACCTGCAGGCCACCGTGAAGCTGGACCCGGGCACGACGCTGAAGGACTTCAAGTTCCTGGTCGACGGCGTCGAGACCCGCCCGGCCCCGCAGACCACCAGCGTCGTCACGACCGGCCTGACCCTGCCCAAGGACTCGAACGCCGCGGTCGTCTCGCAGCGCGCGTACTCGACGCGCGCGCCGGGCGTGCACCGCCTGACCGTGCAGGCCACGCAGAGCGACGGGCAGACGGTCAGCGCGACCGGCAACTTCGAGGTCGTCGACCTCGCGCACCTCGGCATGCTGAAGGGCGCCGACGCGAAGCCGGCGAAGAACATCATCATCCTGCTCGGCGACGGCATGGGCGCGACCCACCGCACCGCGGCGCGCATCATCGGCCGCGGCTATGCGCAGGGCAAGGCGCAGGGTCTGCTCGCGATGGACACGTTCGAGTCCACCGGGATGGTGATGACCTCGTCGCTGGACGGCATCGTGACCGACTCGTCGCCGGGCATGTCCAACTACGTGACCGGCAACAAGTCGGCGAACAACCAGGAAGGCGTGTGGCCCGACGACACCGCCGACGCATTCGACAACCCGCGCATCGAGTACCTCTCCGAGTACCTGCACCGCACGCAGGGCAAGGCGCTGGGCATCGTGACCACCGCCGATGTGTTCGACGCGACGCCGGCCGCGATGGCCGTGCACACCGGCAACCGCGGCTACGGCACCGGCATCGTCGACCAGTTCCTCGACGACCGCAAGCTCACCGGCCTGACCGTGCTGATGGGCGGCGGGCGCAAGTGGTTCCTGCCGAACGGCGATGCGCTGAAGGCCGACGGCAGCCGCGAGGGCCAGGCTATGAACGGCTCGCAGCGCGACGCGCGCAGCGACTACGAGCTGCCGCCCGACGTCGTCGCCGGCTGGGACGCGGCACGCGGCGCGAAGGATCCGTCGCGCGACCTGATAGTCGACTTCGAGCGCGCCGGCTACGCCTACGCGCCGGACCGCAAGACGCTGATGGAGCGCAGCCGCGGCGCCGACAAGCTGCTGGGCCTGTTCGCGTACTCGAACATGAACGTCGCGTTCGACAAGATCGGCGCGCGCCGCGGCACGTCCACCGTCGTCGAGGACTACGGCTTCCCCGACCAGCCGATGCTCGACGAGATGACCGGCGCCGCGCTGGAGGTGCTCGCGAAGAACAAGAACGGCTTCGTCGCGATGATCGAAGGCGCGTCGATCGACAAGCAGGCGCACCTGATGGACACCGACCGCTGGCTGCTCGAGGTGATCGAGTTCGACCGCGCGGTGCAGGTCGCGAAGGACTTCGCCGCGAAGCATCCGGACACCATCGTGATCGTCACCGCCGACCACGAGTGCTCGGGCGCGGCGATCATCGGCGCATCGACGAAGACGCTGTCGGCGATGTACGACGCGACTGCGAAGGCCGGCACCGCGGCGCAGCGCGACCAGATGGTGGGCATCTACCAGGCGTCGAAGTTCCCGAAGTACAAGATCCTCGACGACGGCTACCCGGCCAGCACCGACGTCGACTACAAGATGCTGATCGGCTACGGCGCGAACGCCGACCGCTACGAGAGCTGGCTCGCAAACCTGACGCCGACGCGCGACACGCAGCAGCCGTTCGCGACGGTTGGCCCGCTGGCGAGCTACCCGGTCGACCCCACCGTGCGCAACAAGGAGACCGGCTTCCTCGTGACCGGCCAGGTGCCCGGCGACCAGGCCGTGCACACCGCGACCGACGTGCCGCTCTCGGCCCACGGCCGCGGCGCCGTGCTGTTCAGCGGCGTGATGGACAACACCGACGTGTTTTTCAAGCTCGCGCGGATCGTAGGCGTGCGCTGAAAGACCACCGTTCGCGCTGAAAAATCCCGTTCGCCCTGAGCCTGTCGAAGGGCCTGGTACACGCACCTCCACCAGGCTTCGACAAGCTCAGCCCGAACGGGTTGGTCCGCGTGATCAGCCGCCCGCCCAAACGACGGGCCGGTGCGCCGCGACCCAGCGCTCGTACATCGCGCCGTACGCCTCCTCGATCCGGTTGCGCTTGACCTTGAAGGTCGGCGTGATGAAGCCGTTGTCGACGGTCCACGGCTGGTCGATCACGACCAGGCATTCGAGCTGCTCGTGCGGGTCCAGCCGCGCGTTGATCGCGTCCAGGTGCGCGGCCAGCGAGGCTTCCATCGCGAGGCGCCCGTTCGCGTCGCGCGAGCGCTCGGCGGCCTCGGCATTCAGCATCACGAGGCCCAGCGGCTGGCCCAGGTTCGCGCCGGTCACGATGCAGGCCTCGACCGCGCCGTTCATCACGAGCTGGTCCTCGATGGGCGCCGGCGCGACGTACTTGCCCTTGCTGGTCTTGAACAAGTCCTTCACGCGGCCGGTGATGCGCAGGTTGCCTTCGGCGTCGAGCGCGCCCTTGTCGCCGGTGCGCAACCAGCCGTCGTCGGTGAACGCCTCGCGGGTCAGCGCCGGCTCCTTGTAGTAGCCCAGCATCAGCCCGCGGCTGCGGACCTGGATCTCGCCGCTGACCGGATCGAGTCGCGACTCGACGCCGTCGTACGGCCTGCCGACCGTGCCGGGCCGCTGGATCCCGCGCAGCGTGGCGTGCGAGACGCCGCAGTTCTCGGTCATGCCGTAAACCTCGACGATGGGCAGGCCCAGGTCCTCGTACCACTTCAGCAGGTCGCGCGGCATCGGCGCGGCGCCGCCGGCCGCGAATGTGCAGGCGTCCAGCCCCAGCGCGCCCAGCACCTTCTTGCGCACCAGGCCGCGCACGATCGGGATGCGCAGCAGTCGGCGCAGCTTCTCCGCCGGCATCTTGGCCTGCACGCCCTGCTGGAACTTGACCCACAGCCGCGGCACCGAGAAGAACAGCGTCGGCCGCGCGCGCCGCAGATCGGCGCCGAAGGTCTCCAGGCTTTCGGCGAAGAAGACGTGCAGCGGCACCGCGAGCATGCCGTGCTCGATCAGCGTGCGTTCGGCGACATGCGCGAGCGGCAGGTAGCTGAGCATGCGATAGCCCTGGGCATCGACGCCCGGCAGCCGCTTCAACGCGGTCTGCATGGACCACGCGAAGTTCGCGAAGCTGTGCATCACGCCCTTGGGCATGCCGGTCGTGCCCGAGGTGTACATGATGGTGGCGAGCTCGGCGCCGTCGCGCACCGGCTCGCCGGAGAGCGGCGCGGTCGCCGCGACGATCGCGTCCCAGCTCGGGTACGCGGTGCGCGGCGCGAGCGGCATCGCGATGCACGGCAGCGCGGCCGGCACGCCGGGCTGCATCGCCTCCCAGACATCCAGCTTGCCGACGAACAGCAGCCGGGCTTCGCTGTGCTCGAGGATCTGGCGTATCGTGCCGGCCGCGAGCGTCGGGTACAGCGGCACCGAGACATGGCCGGCGAGCCAGATCGCGAAGTCGGCCATCAGCCAGTGCGCGCAGTTCTTCGAGAGCAGCGCGATCCGGCTGCCGGGCTCGAAGCCGAGGCTCTTCAAGTGCGCGGCCATGCGCCGGCTCTCGTCCATCACCTGGGCCCAGGTGTAGTCGCGCACCGCGCCGCCGCCGAGCGGCTGCGTCAGCACGACACGCTCCGGCGCTTGGCGCTCCCAGTGGTACAGGCGCTGCAGCGCGAGCGTCTCGGGCGGCACCGGCGCCGCCGCAGCGGGCAACGGGGAATCGAGGTTCGTGGACGTGTTCGACATGGACTCTCCTCCGACACGTTCGTCGTTCCGACAGCCGCCGCGGCGGCCGCACCCTTGGCCCCGGGCGCGGCCCGACGGTAGGCCATCGCGGCAGCGCCGCCAAGCGCGGGAAACTACGTGCATCCGGGAAGCCGCTGCGCCCCCGTGCGCGGCTGCGGCGAGAATGCCGCCAATGACCTCACTGTTCGCGCGCTTGCCGCTGCTGCGCCTGCCGGTGGCGCTGGCTTTCCTGATCCCGGTCTTCGTGCTGGAAACGCAGACGCCGCGCTGGATGCGGCCATTCGTCGGCCGGCCCGCCGACATCGTGCTGGGTGCGCTGGTCGCGTGCCTGCTGGGCTGGGCCGTCTACCGGCTGTACGTGCGGCTGATCGAACGGCGGCCTGGCGTCGAGTTCGGCCGGCAGGGCGCGGTGCGCGAGTTCGGCAGCGGGCTGGTACTCGGCGCCGCGCTGTTCAGCGCGGTGATCGGCGTGCTGGGCGCTTTCGGCTTCTACCGCGTGACCGGCTGGCGCGGCCCGCAGGTGCTGATCGCGCCGCTGGCGATCTCGGTCGGCGCCGCGGTGATCGAGGAGCTGCTGTTCCGCGGCGTGATCTTCCGCATCGTCGAAGCGACGCTGGGCACCTGGATCGCGCTGGCGATCTCGGCGCTGCTGTTCGGCGCCGCGCACCTGGGCAACGAAAACGCGAGCTGGCTGGCCGCCGCGGCGATCGCGCTGGAGGCCGGCGTGATGCTGGGCGCCGCGTACGTGCTGACGCGGCGCCTGTGGCTGCCGATCGGCATCCACGCCGCGTGGAACTTCACGCAGGGCGGCATCTTCAGCGTCGCGGTCTCGGGCGGCAAGACCACCGGGCTGCTCGACGCGACCTTGACCGGCCCCGAGTGGCTGACCGGTGGTGCGTTCGGCGCCGAGGCGTCGCTCGTCGCGATGGTGCTGTGCACCGCGCTGGGCGTCTGGCTGCTGGTGCTGGCGGCACGGCGCGGCCGCTTCATCGTGCCGTTCTGGGCGCGGCGTTCCGTGCCGGCGCAGACCGCCACGGCCGGCTGATCGTCACAGCGTCTCGCCGCGCGCGACCGCCGCTTCGATCTGCTCCTTGACGCGGCGGGCGCCGCGCAGCACCAGCGTGGCATCGAGATCGGCCTGCGGCGCGACGCGCTGCGCCACCGCCTCCAGCATGTCGGGGTTCGTCATCAACGCATGCGCGAGCGCCGACAGCGCGCAGATCGAGCGCCGCGGCAGCTGCATCGGCAGCTCCAGCGTCGCGTTGACGATCACGTGGTAGCGCACGCTCGCGACCGCATGCGGCGCGAGCCCCCAGCTCTCGCACATCGCGGCACCGAGCGCGTCGTGGCTGACGCCGAACTCGGCATGCTCGAGCAGCAGCAGCTCCTCGTCGTCGGCCGCCTGCTTCATCAACTTCGAGTAGCGCTCGCGGGCATGGCGAAACAGCACCGCCTTGCCGCACTCCTCGAACAGCCCGGCCGAATGCGCGGCCCACGGGTCGACCGCGATGGCCTGGCCGATGCGCCCCATCAGCAGCCCGCGCACGCTGGCGCGCTGCCACAGCGGCGTCAGCTCGGGGCCGGTCGGGAACAGCGCCTGCAGCCCCATCTCGAACGTGATGCCGGTGACCTCGCGCGTGCCCAGGTAGGTGATCGCCTGCTGCACGCTCTGCACCCGCGTGCGCAGCCCGTACAGCGACGAGTTGACCGCCTTCAGCACCGCGGCGGCCAGCGCCATGTCGGACGAGATCAGCGTGCTGACCTGCTGCAGGTTCACCTCTTCGTTCGCGAGCAGCACCGAGAGCTGGACCAGCGACTCCGGCTGCGCCGGGATGTCGATCTTCAACGAGCGTAGGGCGGGGTCGACGGGCATGGCGAACGCATTCTGCGCGAGCGGCGCGGCTTGTGCGTGCATGTTAGCGGGGCATGTCCGGCAGCTAATGCAAGAACAGACCGCCGGCAAGGCCTTCATC
>DATCSE010000461.1:0-4911 GCA_036568605.1 Burkholderiaceae bacterium
CGACAACACGCGCGCCGCCATCGGCTGGCAGGTTCAGGGGCAGGCATTCGCGACCGAAAGCCGCCTGAAGCTGCTCGAGCAGCCCCGCGACGTCAACGCCCTGCGCATCGATCTTGTTGACGATGATCATGCGATCGAGCCGGCGCTTCGCCGCCCATTCCATCATGCGCGTGCTCATCATCTCGATGCCGGTCGTCGCGCTGATCACGACCGCCGCGGTCTCGACCGCCTCGAGCGCGGTCATCGACTGGCCGACGAAGTCGCTGTAGCCCGGCGTGTCGATCAGATGGACGCGCGTGTCGCGGTGCTCGAAATGCATCACCGACGCGTTCAGCGAATGCTGCGCGCGCCGCTCCATCGGATCGAAGTCGCTGACGGTCGTGCCGCGTTCCAGGCTGCCCGGCGCGCCGATCGCGCCGGCCTTGTACAGCAGCGCCTCGGCGAGGCTGGTCTTGCCCGATGCCGTCTGGCCCACGAGCGCCAGCGTCCGGATGTTGTGAAGGATCTGGCTCGCGGGTTGCGACGGCGTTGACGCCATGAGGCTGTCTCCTTGTGGCCGCTCGGGCGCCTTGCGACACCTGGCGATGACTGTGTCGGCGCGCCCATGTCGATCCCGCGCCCGGATGCTGGCCTGTCCAGCGAGGCACAGCGTACGGGATAGCACCGCGCGGGGCAATCGGGCCCGCCTCGGTGCCCGCCGCAGTGTGTTGTTTCCGATTGCTGCGCCGGCCCAGGCCTTAAAATCGGCGCCGCTACATCCGGCAACAGCCGACCCCTCTTCGCCCTCTTCGAATACGCCGCGCGCCGCGTCGCGCTGCTTGGCGGCCTCCCCGGTCCGGAACCTGCATGGACACCACCCGCTCGCTGCAATGGCTGGCCCGTCGCCGCGACGCGCTGCCGATACGGCCGATCAATGGCTTGCTCGTCAGCATGGCGGTGGTCGTCTGCTGGACCCTGTGGGCGGTCGCATTCAACGTCGGCCAGTTCGGCGACAACATCGAGCAGTTCAACTGGGCCCAGAGCCTGGAATGGGGCTACCACAAGCACCCCCCGTTGCCGACCTGGCTGCTGGGCGCGACGATCGCGCTGTTCGGGCCGTCGCCATATTGGACCTATCTGCTCGCGGCCCTGTGCCTGCTCGGAACCGGCGTGTTCACCTGGCTGATCGGCCGGCAACTGCTCGGCGAGCGCGTCGCCTCCGCGGCGATCGTGCTGTGGGGCCTGCATCTGTACTTCTCTCAGCGGGCCCAGCTCTACAACCACAACACGGTGCTGGTGCTGTGGATGTCGGCCACCGTGTGGTTCGCGCTGCGCGCCCGCGACGGCGGCATCGGCTGGTGGCTCGCGACCGGCGCCGCGGCCGGCGCGGCGATCCTGTCGAAGTACCAGGCCGTGGTGCCGCTGGCCGGGCTGCTGGTCGCGCTGGGGTGGACGGGGCAGTTGCGCGAAGTCCGGCAGCGTGTCGGCTTTGCGATGGCGCTTGCGACGCTGCTCGCGATCGTCGCGCCGCACGCGGTTTGGCTGGTGCAGCACGACTTCGCGCCCTTTCACTATGCCTCCGAAGCGGTCGCATCGGCGAACCTCTGGCAGCGGCTCGGGTTTCTCCTGTCGTTCGTCGCGAACCAGCTGCGTCTGTTCTTTCCGGCGCTCGTGACCATGGGCATCTGCTGGGTGCTCGCGCGTTACGCCGGCGGGTCGTCGCCCGAACCGGCGCTGCAGGCGGCCTCAGCAAGTCCGGGCCGCGCGGCGCGCGACGACTTCCGCATCTGGAGCTTCGGCCTGATCGGCTGGACCGTCGGCGTGCTGATCGTGATGGCGCTGGCCGGCGGCGTCAGCCTGCGCAACCACTGGGGCATGCAGACCTTCCAGTTCCTGTGCCTGTGGCTGGCCTGGCGCTGGGACCGGCGCGCGCCCATCGACCTGCGCCGGCTGATCGCCGTCGCGCTCGTCGTGCACGCCGTCAGCCTGGCGCTCTACGCGGCCGAGCATCGCGACCCGCGCAGCCTGTTGTCCAAGCGCCGCATCGACACGATGTACCCGGCGCAGCGCATCGCCGACGCTGCGCTCGCGCACTGGAAGGCTCAGACGAAGTGCCCGCTCAAGTACGTCAGCGGCGACGAGTTCCTCGCCGGGATGGCGTCGCTGTATTCGCGCGATCGTTCCGCGGCGCTTCCGCTGGTCTACAACAGCCCCGCGGCAACGCCCTGGGTTCGTCCCGAAGACCTGGCGCGTGGCGGCGTGCTGTACCTCTTCGACGAAGGCAACGCCGCGCCCGAGGGCCTGGAGCAGCCCGAGGTCTTCAACCTGCTGCTCGACGACGGCGCGCATCGGTTGAGCAGGGCGATACGAATCGCGATGCGCCCGCCGGCGCGCGTGTGCAACTGAGCGCTACTGAAAGGCCACCTCGGCAAAGCTGCGCAGCTTGCGGCTGTGCAGCTGATCGACGCCGGCCTCACGCAGCTTCTCGATCGCGCGGATGCCGATGCGCAGGTGCTGGTCGACTCGTTCGCGGTAGAAGTGGTTCGCCATCCCGGGCAACTTGATCTCGCCGTGCAGCGGCTTGTCGCTGACGCACAGCAAGGTGCCGTACGGCACGCGGAAGCGGAAGCCGTTGGCGGCGATCGTCGCCGACTCCATGTCCAGCGCGATCGCGCGGCTCTGGCTGAAGCGGCGCTCGGGCGTGCTGACCGCATGACGTGACGGCAGCAGCTCCCAGTTGCGGTTGTCGGTCGACGCGACCGTGCCGGTGCGCATGATGCGCTTGAGCTCGTAGCCCTTGAGCTGCGTGATCTCGGCGACTGCCGATTCGAGCGCGACCTGCACCTCGGCCAGCGCCGGCACCGGCACCCACAGCGGCAGCTCCTCGTCGAGCACGTGGTCCTCGCGCACGTAGCCGTGGGCCAGCACGTAGTCGCCGAGCTGCTGCGTGTTGCGCAGGCCGGCGCAGTGGCCCAGCATGATCCAGGCGTGCGGGCGCAGCACCGCGATGTGGTCGGTGATGGTTTTCGCGTTCGCCGGGCCCACGCCGATGTTGACCATCGTGATGCCGCTGCCGTCGGCGCGCACGAGGTGATAAGCCGGCATCTGCGGCAGCCGCGGCGGCGCGGCGCCGAGCTCGTCGCCGGGCGAGGGCGGCAGGCCGCTGCGGCGCGTGACCACGTTGCCGGGCTCGACGAACGCGACATAGTCCTGCGCTGCGGCGCTGCTCTTCATCGTGTCGTGGCCCAGCCGCACGAACTCGTCGATGTAGAACTGGTAGTTCGTGAACAGCACGAAGTTCTGAAAGTGCTCCGGTGCGGTTCCGGTGTAGTGGCGCAGCCGGTGCAGCGAGTAGTCGACCCGCGGGGCCGTGAACAGCGCCAACGGATGCGGCTCGCCCGGGCCGCTGACGTAGGTGCCGTTGGCGATGCCGTCGTCCATCGCGTTCAGGTCGGGCAGGTCGAACAGGTCGCGCATCAGCAACCGCCGCTCGGCCGACAGATTGCCCTCGATGTGGTCGTTCACGGCGAACGAAAAATGCACCGGGATCGGTTGCGCGCTGGTGCCGACCTCGAGGGAGATGTGGTGGTTCTTCAGGAGCAGGCGGAACTGTTCGAGGTAGTAGTTCGCGAACAGGTCCGGCCGGGTCAGCGTGGTCTCGTAGGTGCCGGGTCCGGCGACGAAGCCGTAGCTCAGCCGCGAATCGGCGCGTGCCACCGTGTCGGTGTGCACGCGCACGAACGGGTAGCAGGCGCGGACTCGGCCGTTCGTGTTGTCTCCAGCGACGAAGTCGGCCAATGCAGAGCGCAGGTGGGCGATGTTGGTGTCGTAGATCGCCCGGACTCGCTCGAGTGCGGCGGCCGGGTCGGTGAAGCTGGCGGGGGCGACGTACGGCGGGACGTAGGGCATGGATCTCTTTCTTGTGCGGCACCCCATTTTCGTAGCATTTCGTGACCGCGGTTGTCCTACAGACGCTGCCGCCGATGGCCGACCGCGCTTCCCCGCGCCCGCTCCTAACCTAGGTGCAGCCGGTGGTCCACGCCGGCCATCGACCACTCACCTCTCGAAGGAGAACTCAGATGACAGCATCCAAGACCTTGACCGCTGCGGTGGCGGCGGCAACCGTTGCCGGCGCGATCGGTTTTGCGTACGCACAAACCAGCGACAGCTCGTCGACGTCGCAGCAGCAGCAACAACAACAGAGCGCACCGACAACGACCGATCAGTCGACCCAGATGCAGAGCCCGTCGTCGACGACGAGCCCGAGCTCCACCCAGAGCACCACGCCGCAATCGTCGACCACGTCGCCATCGAGCTCGACTCCCTCGTCCTCGTCCAGCGACACGTCGGCTGCCCCCAGCACGTCGGCTGCGCCCAGCTCGAGCGACAGCACCGCGGCTCCGTCGACGGAACAGGCGCCGAAGCCTGACCGCAACTGAGACCTGACGACCACAGCCCACCCATGGCAGCCGCCGTGCTTGCGCCAGACCGCGTCGAACTGCTCGCCGGCCTGAAGCAGGGACTGCTGCTCGGGCTCGCCGTGGCGGCGTTGACGCTGCCACCGGCGGGCCTTAGTACAACGGCCCGTATCGTCACGGCGCACGTGCCGGCCGAGCAGGCAGCGGCGGGTGGGCCCACGGTCGCGCATCTCGCACCTCGCGTCCTGACGCCGCGTCTTGCCGCGTTCGGTGGTGAGCTGGCCAGCGGGGACGTGCACGCGATCGCAGACTGGGTCGCGACCTCGCGCGACAACGGCGCGATGCCGTTCGTGATCCTCGACAAGCGCGCCGCGCAGATCTACGTCTTCGATGCCGATGCACGCCTGACCGGTGCGAGCCGCGTGTTGCTCGGTGCTGCGCCGGGTGACGACAGCGTGCCGGGCATCGGCCAGCGGCCGATGGACCAGGTCCGGCCGGAGGAGAAGACCACGCC
>DATCSE010000462.1:0-2355 GCA_036568605.1 Burkholderiaceae bacterium
CCTGTGCATCGTGCAGCCAGCCGTCGTGGCACTCGAACACCAGCGGGTTCAGCGTCGGCAGGCTGCGGCCCAGCTCCGGGTTCTGCGCGATCGCATCGCGGATCAGCGCCGTGCTCGCGGTGCCGACGGCAAAGGTGTCGACCAGCGCGATAGGCGATTCGAGTACGCCCAGCTCCTGCACCTGCATCAGGCCCGCGCTCTTGCCGAAGCCGTTGATCACGGCCAGCCCGGCGGGCAGCTTGTGCAGGAATAGATTGCCCGGCTGCGGCAGCACGATGGTCACGCCGGTCTGCGTCGCACCATCGGCCAACGTGCAATGGCCGACGGCCACGCCCGGCACGTCGGTGATCGCATCGAGCGGCCCGCTCGGCAAGGTGCCGACACGCGGAGCGCCGAGCGCGGTCAGTTCCATCGGCCGCGGTCTTTCTTCAATACTTCTCCAGCTTCGGATCGAGCGCGTCGCGCAGACCGTCGCCGAGCAGGTTGAACGCGAGCACGGTGACGAAGATCGCGAGGCTGGGGAACAGCGCGACGTGCGGCGCGTTCAGCATGTCGGCGCGCGCTTCGTTCAGCATCGCGCCCCATTCGGGTGTCGGCGGCTGCGCGCCCAGGCCGAGGAACGACAGGCTGGCCGCCGTGATGATCGAGGTGCCGATGCGCATCGTCAGGTACACGACCGCCGACGCGATCGTGCCGGGCAGCAGGTGGCGCAGCATGATGACCGCATCCGACGCACCGATCGAGCGCACGGCCTCGATGTAGGTCTGGTGCTTCAGCGCGAGCACGTTGCCGCGCACCAGCCGTGCGAACGCCGGCACGCTGAACACCGCGACCGCGACGATCACGTTGACCATGCCGTTGCCCAGCACCGCGACGATGCCGATCGCGAGCAGGATGCCGGGGAACGCGAACAGCACGTCCGACATGCGCATCACGATGCGGTCCCACCAGCCCTGGTAGTAGCCGGCGAGCAGCCCCAGCAGCGTGCCGATGACGGCGCCGACTGCGACCGAGACAAAGCCCGCCGCCAGCGACACGCGCGCGCCCATCAGGATGCGGCTGAAGATGTCGCGCCCCAGCGAGTCCACGCCGAACCAGTGCTTGGCCGATGGTGCGGCGTTCAGCGCGTCGTAGTCGAAGTAGTTCTCGGCGTCGAACGGCACCAGCCACGGCGCCAATGCGGCCGCGAGCACCAGCAGCAGCACGAAGCCGCCGGCCACCAGCGCGACATGCTGGCGCTTGAACTTGCGCCAGAACTCGGCCGCCGGCGTGCGCACCGCGGTGGCCGTGACCGGCTCGATGACGGGAGACGTCGTCGTCGTGTCCATGTAGATCAATGGAAGCGGATGGTGGGGTTGATCACGGCGTACAGCAGGTCCACCACCAGGTTGATCAGGATGAACTCCAGCGAGAACAGCAGCACCAGCGCCTGGATCACCGGGTAGTCGCGCATCTCGACGGCGTCGACGAGCAGCCGCCCCATGCCGGGCCAGTTGAAGACGACCTCGACGACGATCGAGCCGCCCAGCAGAAAGCCGAACTGCAGGCCCATCATCGTGACCACCGGGATCAGCGCGTTGCGCAGGCCGTGCTTGAAGACGACGGTCACTTCGTCCAGGCCTTTGGCGCGTGCGGTGCGGACGTAGTCTTCCTTCAGGATGTCGATGAACGAGCTGCGCGTGAAGCGCGCCATCACCGCGGCGACCGCGGCGCCCAGGGTCAGCGACGGCAGGATGTAGTGGCGCCAGCTGTCGGCGCCGACGGTGGGCAGCCAGCCGAGCTGCACCGAGAACAGCTGCATCAGCACCATGCCCAGCGCGAACGACGGGAACGAGATGCCCGAGACCGCCAGCGACATGCCGAGCCGGTCGGGCCAGCGGTTGCGCCAGACCGCCGAGACCACGCCCAGCACCAGGCCGAGCACGACCGACCAGGCCATCGCCGCGACGGTGAGCCAGAACGTGGGCGCGAAGCGGTCGGCGATCTCGTCCGACACCAGCCGCTTCGTGCGGATCGAGCGGCCGAAGTCGCCCTGCAGCGCGTGCCCGAAGAAGCGCACGAACTGCTGCGGCAGCGGCTTGTCCAGGCCGAGGTCGCGGCGCACCAGCTCGACCGTCTCCGGGCCCGCGTCGACCCCGGCCGCCAGCCGCGCGGGGTCGCCCGGCAGCAGGTGCACGAAGCCGAACACGAGCACCGCGACGATCAGCAGCGTCGGCAGCAGCCCGAGCAGGCGCTTGAGCAGGTAGACGGTCATGACCGTGTGCGGTCAGTGCGAGCGCGTGCCGCTCACTGCTCGGCCTTCAGGTCGACCTCGTCGAAGTTGAAGCTGCCGTCCGGGATCACGTAGAAGCCGGC
>DATCSE010000463.1:0-10410 GCA_036568605.1 Burkholderiaceae bacterium
TGCCTGATGGAAGGCCTGTTCTTCTACGTCGGCTTCACGCAGATCCTCGCGCTCGGCCGCCAGAACAAGATGACCGGTGCGGCCGAGCAGTACCAGTACATCCTGCGCGACGAGTCGATGCACTGCAACTTCGGCATCGACCTGATCAACCAGATCAAGCTCGAGAACCCGCAGCTCTGGACGGCACAGTTCAAGGCCGAGATCAAGGCGCTGTTCCTGAAGGCGGTCGAGCTCGAGTACCGCTACGCCGAGGACACGATGCCGCGCGGCGTGCTGGGGCTGAACGCGTCGATGTTCAAGGGTTATCTGCGCTACATCGCGAACCGGCGCGCCACGCAGATCGGATTGGAAGAGCTCTTCCCGAACGAGGAAAACCCGTTCCCGTGGATGAGCGAGATGATCGACCTGAAGAAGGAACGCAATTTCTTTGAAACCCGCGTCATCGAATACCAGAGCGGTGGCGCGCTTTCGTGGGACTGAATCGGGCGCCCGCAAGTGCCCAAAGCGCCGGATGAAAAACGTCCGGCATGTGTGAAGAGAGATCAAGATTGGCGGGACGTGATGCGTCGACACAGAAGCGATGTGCGCGTCCTGCAACCGGATTCACCGAAAACGGAGCGCCCCTCCTGGGCAAATTCGAGCGGTGAATAGCTGCCTCGCACCGGCAATCCGGCCGATGCGAGGCGGTTCTTGTGTAACTTGATCAAGGAGAAACGAAATGGCAACTGCGAAGAAGGCTGCGGCGAAAAAAGCCCCGGCGAAGAAGGCTGCGGCGAAAAAGGCCCCGGCGAAGAAGGCGGCGGCGAAGAAGGCCCCGGCCAAGAAGGCGGCGAAGAAGGCCCCGGCGAAGAAGGCCGCGGTCAAGAAGGCGCCGGCCAAGAAGGCCGCGAAGAAGGCGCCTGCGAAGAAGGCCGCCAAGAAGGTCGCGAAGAAGGCGCCTGCGAAGAAGGCTGCCAAGAAGGCCGCGAAAAAGGCGCCTGCGAAGAAGGCTGCGAAGAAGGCCCCCGCGAAGAAGGCTGCGAAGAAGCCCGCTGCGAAGAAGGCCCCGGCTGCTCCGGCTGCCGCTGCTGCCCCCGCTGCCCCCGCGAAGACCGCGCTGAGCCCCCAGGCTGCGTGGCCCTTCCCGACCGGTGGCAAGCCCTAAGGCTTCAGCCCTCGAGAAAAGCCCGGCTCGTGCCGGGCTTTTTTTCTTCTGGGCCCCGTGCTTGGCAGCGCGGCGATCAGAGCGCCAGCTGCGCGCGGTCCAGCACGTGGTTCTGTCCGCCGCGGTGCGCGATCTTGATCGCACCGACCTTGTTGCCGAGCTCGACGCTGCGCACCAGGTCCCAGCCCTGTTCGATGCCGTACAGAAGCGCCGCGCGGAACGCGTCGCCGCAACCGGTCGGGTCGACGATCGCATCGGCCGGATAGCCGTGCACGCGCGTGCACACGCCTTGCTGCCACAGGTCGCAGCCTTCGGCGGCCAAGGTCACGATCACGCCGCGCAGGTTGGCGCGCGACGACAGCGTCTTCAGCGTCAGGCCGGTGCGCTCGCACAGCATCTGCGCTTCGTAGTCGTTCACCGCGATCCAGCTCGCCTGCTCGACGAAGCGGCGCAGCTCGGCGCCGTCGAACTGCGGCAGCTGCTGGCCCGGGTCGAACACGAACGGGATGCCGCGCTCGGCCATCTGCGCCGCGTGCTGGATCATGCCGTCGCGACCGTCCGGCGCGATGATCGCGACGCGGATGTCGTCGCGCGCCGGCACCGGGTTCACGTGCGCCGACTGCATCGCCCCCGGGTGGAAGGCGTTGATCATGTTGTTGTCGGTGTCGTTGATGATGATCGCCTGGGCGGTGTGGCTGTCGTTGATCGTGCCGATCAGCGCCGTGCTCGCGCCCCACGATTCGATGCGCTTCAGGTACTCGGCGCCGTCGGGGCCTATCGTCGCCATCACCAGCGGCTCGCCGCCGAGCTGGCGCAGCGTGTATGCGATGTTGCCGGCGCAGCCGCCCCATTCGCGGCGCAACGTCGGCACGAGGAACGACACGTTCAGGATGTGGAGCTGCTCGGGCAGGATCTGCTGCGCGAACTTGCCCGGGAAGGTCGTGATGGTGTCGAACGCCAAGGAACCGCAGATCAACGCAGGCATGCAATCTCCGAACGAACAGGGGTGAAGGGTGATGGGGTGGGCCGAGACCGCTGCGGCCTCAGGGGTAGAAAACTTCGACCGTATAGCCGCTGACCGGCAGCGTGCCGGCCGCAATCGGGGCCTGCAGCGCGACCTCGCCGCCCGGCGGCAGCACGGTCTGCGCGACGCGGAAGTCCTGCGGCGCCAGCACGCGCCGCGCCAGCAACTGGCCGCCGACGTCGGTCAGCGTCAAGTCGATGTCCGGCAGCGCGACGCTCAGGCTGCCGCGGTTGCGCAACGTCACGGAGAGGCGGAACGCATCGGCGTTCAGCCGGCCGAGCGCGGTGCTGTCGACGACGATGTCGTCGATGCGGCGCGGCGTGCCGATGCCGCAACCGGCGAGGTTGCACCACGCCAGCAGCAGCGGCTGCGTCGAGGGCCAGCGTGCCGCGACGACGTCGCGGAAGTGATGCGCCGCCTGCAGCGTGAGCCCGAACGCCAGCAGCCCGAAGGCAATCCCGAGCGCGATGCGCACGTGCGGCCGTTGCCAGCGTGCGCGCTCATGCGCCTGGCGCAGGAATTCGGGCGCTGCTGGTTCGCTCGCGGGCGCGTCGGCCACCTTCGCGGTGACCGCTTCGCTTTCCAGCAGTTCGTCGGGCGGCATCGCGGTGCCGAGGCCGGGGATCACCACGTCCTCGTCCTCGTCGATCACCAGGTTCGGGTCGAACTGGGCATCCGAGAACTCGTGCCGATCGCGCTTGTCGACGTGTGCGGCCGGCGTCGAGTCCGACTCGGACGAACGGCGCTTGCCGAACAGGTGGGCATCGATGCGCTCGACCAGGCCCGGGTCGCGCGGCCGGTCATCGCCATCGTGACTGTCGGAGGCGCGCGCGGCCGGCATCGGGCCGTGCGTTGCAGCGGGACTGCGCCGCGCCTCGTCCTGGCGCTCGTCGGGATGCGATGGCTGCGGCAGATCTTCGAACTGCGCCGCGGCCGCGCCCGGCGGCGTTTCGCGCTCCAGGTCGAACAGCCCCTCGAGCGCGTTGAACACCTGCTCGCAGCGGCCGCAGCGCACCCAGCCTTCGGAGACCTTGAGCTGGTCCTGCACGACACGGAACACCGTGCCGCACGAGGTGCAACGCGTGGCGAGGCTCATCAGGCGTCCTCCGTGCTGCGCACGCCGGGATGGGCCGGGCGTGCAGAGGCCCGGCGGCTCGAGGCCGAAATCATGCCACGTCGATCGTCATGCGGCGCGACGCGCCGTCATCAGGATCCAGCCGTCGACGTGGTCCGTGACCGCCAGCGCAAGCCACGGCGCGTAGGCCGCCTTCAGCTCGTCGGCCTGGCGCTGCAGGATGCCCGCGAGCACGAGGTCGCCGCCCGGCGCGACATGCGCGGCCAGCAGCGGCGCGAGCAGCTTCAGCGGGCTCGCGAGGATGTTCGCGTAGACCAGGTCGTACGTGCCGCGTGCGATCTCCGGCAGGCCCGCGACGATGCGATCGGCCGCGCCGTTGTCGCGCGCGTTCGCGCGGGTCGCCTCGACCGCGGCCGGGTCGATGTCCACCGCATCGATCGCACCCGCGCCGTGCAGCGCCGCGCCGATCGCGAGGATGCCGGACCCGCAACCATAGTCCAGCACGCGGCGCCAGCGCGCGGCGTCGCTGCCCGCGTGCGCGGCGGTCCAGCGCAGGCACATGCGGGTCGTCGGATGCGTGCCGGTGCCGAACGCGAGGCCGGGGTCCAGCCGGATCGTGCGCACGGCATCGGCCGGCGGCGTGTGCCAGCTCGGCACGATCCAGAAGCCGGGGGCAATCGCGACCGGTTCGAACTGCGCTTGCGTCAGCCGCACCCAGTCCTGCTCGGCAACGATCTGCAGCGACTGCACGTGCACGCCGGTGGCCCAGTCCTGCGCGAGCAGCAGCGTCGCCGCCTCGGTGGCCGCGGCCTCGTCGTCGAACAGCGCCTTGACGATCGAGCGCTGCCAGCCCGCCGCCGGCGCCGGCAGGCCCGGCTCGCCGAACAACGCGCGCTCGGCCGGCGTTTCGACGTCGGCATCCTCGACCGACACCGACAGCGCGCCGAGCTCGTCGATCAATGCGTCCGAGACCGGCTCGACCCGGTCTTCGGGGACGATCAAATGCAGCTCGACCATCGTGGTCCGGCTTTGGCAATTGCGCCTGCTTGAATGGCGCGAGCCACGATGCATGGCTCGGTCCAGCCCAGCGGCCACCGCGGACCCGGCTTTGCCGGTCCGCTGGTGGCGCCCCCTTGAGGGGGAGCGCCGAAGGCGCTACGGGGGTGGGTCATTGTCATTCAGCGCTTGTGCTGGCCCAGCCAGCCTTCTAGGTAGTGGATGCTGGTGCCGCCCTCGACGAACTTCGCATCGACCATCAGCTCGCGGTGCAGCGGGATGTTGGTCGAGATGCCCTCGACCACCGTCTCGGACAGCGCGATCCGCATGCGCGCGAGCGCCTGCTCGCGGGTGTCGCCGTGCACGATGATCTTGCCGATCATCGAGTCGTAGTTCGGCGGCACGAAGTAGTTCGTGTAGGCGTGCGAGTCGACCCGCACGCCCGGGCCGCCCGGCGGGTGCCACATCGTGATGCGGCCCGGCGACGGCATGAAGTTGTACGGATCCTCGGCGTTGACGCGGCACTCGATCGCATGCCCGCGCATCTGGATGTTGCGCTGGGTGAACGGCAGTTTCTCGTTCGCGGCGATGCGGATCTGCATCTGCACGATGTCGATGCCGGTCACCAGCTCGGTGACCGGGTGCTCGACCTGCACCCGCG
The DNA here is from genome assembly GCA_036568605.1 of Burkholderiaceae bacterium. GTDB lineage: Bacteria > Pseudomonadota > Gammaproteobacteria > Burkholderiales > Burkholderiaceae_C > DATCSE01. The sequence continues at coordinate 4,901 of DATCSE010000463.1, forward strand.
TGTTCATCTCGATGAAGTAGAACTCGCCGTTCTCGAACAGGAACTCGAAGGTGCCGGCGCCGCGGTAGCCGATGCGCTTGCACGCGGCCGCGCAGCGCTCGCCGATGCGCTCGATCGTGCGGCGCGGAATGCCCGGCGCCGGCGCTTCCTCGATGATCTTCTGGTGGCGGCGCTGCATCGAGCAGTCGCGCTCGCCCAGCCAGACCGCGTTCTTGTGCTCGTCGGCGAGCACCTGGATCTCGATGTGGCGCGGGTTCTCGAGGAACTTCTCCATGTAGACGGCCGGGTTGCCGAACGCCGCGCCGGCTTCGGCGCGGGTCGTCTGCACCGCGTGGATCAGCGCCGCCTCGGTGTGCACGACCCGCATGCCGCGCCCGCCGCCGCCGCCGGCCGCCTTGATGATCACCGGGTAGCCGACCGTGCGCGCGATCCGGATGATCTCCTTCGGATCGTCGGGCAGCGCGCCCTCCGAGCCCGGCACGCACGGCACGCCGGACTTGATCATCGCCTGCTTGGCCGAGACCTTGTCACCCATCACGCGGATCGCCGCCGGCGTCGGCCCGATGAACGTGAAGCCGCTGCGCTCGACGCGCTCGGCGAAGTCGGCGTTCTCGGACAGGAAGCCGTAGCCGGGGTGGATCGCCTCGGCGTCGGTCACCTCGGCGGTCGAAATGATCGCCGGCATGTTCAGGTAGCTCTGCGCCGACGGCGCCGGGCCTATGCAGACAGCCTCGTCGGCGAGCTTCACGTATTTGGCGTCGCGGTCGGCCTCGGAATAGACGACGACGGACTTGACGCCCAGCTCGCGACAGGCGCGCTGAATGCGCAGCGCGATCTCACCGCGATTGGCGATCAGAATTTTCTTGAACATATCGGGCGCCGCGCCTTATTCGATGACGAACAAGGGCTGCCCGAATTCGACGGCCTGACCGTTCTCGCACAGGATGCGCGCGATCGTGCCGGACTTGTCGGCCTCGATCTCGTTCATGATCTTCATCGCCTCGATGATGCAGATCGGCTCGCCTTCCTTCACCGTGCCGCCGATCTCGGCGAACGGCTTCGCCCCGGGGCTCGCAGAGCGATAGAAGGTCCCGACCATCGGCGACTTGACGACATGGCCGGTCTCGGCCGGCGCCTCCGCGAGAGCCGCGGCTGCGGGCGCCGCCGAGGCGGCCAGCGTGACCGGCGCCGGCTGAGCGACAGCGGCCGGCACCATGGGTGCATAGGCGTGCTGGATCACGGCGGCGGCCGGATCGGACTTGACGATGCGCACCTTGCCGTCGGCTTCGGTGATTTCCAGCTCGGAGATATTCGATTCCGAGACCAGATCGATCAGAGTTTTGAGTTTGCGAAGGTCCATGAGATGGAGACTCCTGAGGCGGCCGGTTCGAACCGCCCGGCATGCCATCGATGCGGCACGCCGGAACTGTTGTGGCCTTTTGTCTTGATTTCAGCGTCTACGGCCGCGAACGCGGCAACACCGCGCAGGGCCCATGACGCGCCGAACACTGCCCAACGAATGGCGAACGAGTTACCCTGGTAACGACAAAGGCGCAGACTTTACGCGCTTTAGGGCCAGTTGGCGGCAGTTGACAAGAAATTAATCCTAGGGTCAACGTGGATGGCGAACCGCCGCTTCAGCGCACGGCCGCGGCCCAGGCGGCGAGCACGTCGGCGCTCAGTTCGCCGATCTTGCGCTGCGTGAGCGCGCCGGCCGAATCGTAGGCGACGCTGAACGGCAGTCCGCCGCCGGTATTGCCCAGCACGCGCAACCATCCCAGCGCGTCGGTTCCGGCGATCGCGATTGGATAGCCGACCGGGCGCTTCGCGAGAAACTCGCGCACCGCTTCGATCCGGTCGATCGCAAGGCCGGCGACCTGCCAGCCGGCGGCCTGCTGTTCGCGAGCGAAGCGATCGAGCAGCGGCATCTCGCGCACGCAGGGCGCGCACCAGGTCGCCCAGAAGTTCAGCAGCAACGGCTTGCCGAGGAAGCTGGCCAACGCCAGCTTCCCGCCATCCGGGCGCTCGAACTCGGTATGGAACTCGGCCGAATCGCCAGCGCGCGGTTCGGCATGGCGCCGCTGCAGCAGCACGGCAGTCGCGATGCCGGCCGCGGCGGCGGCCGCGCCGGCACTGAAGACGAGGTGGCGCCGGTTCACGATGTCGTGCCCGCGCCTTCGCCCAGCAGCTTGCGCAGCGCCGTGAGGTCGCCGCGTTGCGTGCGGCCGCCGGCGTCGGGCTTCAGTGCGCCCCGCAGATCGTCGTGGTCCAGCACATGCAGGTGCAGCATCACCCGCTCGCCGAACAGCGCGCTGGGTTCGGCGATGCTGAGCACATCGACCGTCTCGCCGCGCGGCCCGGGGGCGCTGGAGACGTCGTAGTCGACTCGGCGGTCGAGCAGCGCAATCTCGGCGGCCTTCGAGTCGTCGCAGAACAGCTCGAGGTGGATGTCGTTCAGCCGGGTCGCGGTGCCGCGCCAGACAGCGCCGCTCAGGTGCGGGCGAAACGCGGCGAGCCGTTCCATCCAGCGCGCCGCGATCGAGCGCAGCTCGGCAAGCTCGGCCGGCTGGCTGCCGGCACGAAACAGCGCGAGGTACTCGCGCACCGCATCCTCGACCGCGTCGTTGCCCGGCAGGTCGGGCGCCCGCACGGCGCCGCGGCCCAGCGCACGCGCCGCGCGGCGTTTCGCCGGGCCGTACTCCAGCCCTTCCTCGACGACCAGTCGGGCGGCGGCCGCGGCGACTTCTTCGGTGAACGATGATGCGGTCATGGCGCCAGGGCAGGAAGCGGCCTTGATTCTAGGAAGCCTGAGAAGCCATCCCGGCGCATCACGGTAATTCCACACCGCCCATGCGCGCCGCGATGGTACCGGCGCGACCGACCACGTAGGCCGATCCCGGCCGCTTCTCGAACCGCTTGGGCGCCGGCAGCATCACCGCGAGCTGTGCGGCCTGCGCGGTCGACAGTCCGGCGGCGCTGGTCCTGAAGTAATGCCGCGCGGCCGCCTCGGCGCCGAACACGCCTTCGCCCCACTCGACGTTGTTCAGGTAGATCTCGAGGATGCGCTGCTTCGGCAGGCATGCCTCGAGCATCATCGTGATCGCGAACTCCTGGCCTTTGCGCAGCAGGTTGCGCTCGCCGCTCAGAAAGAGGTTCTTCGCGAGCTGCTGCGTGATCGTCGAGCCGCCGACGACCTTCGCCTGGACATGCGCAACCGGTTTCGCGCCCGATGCGGCGACTGCGCGCGACGGCGCCTTCTGCACCCGGCGATCGATCTGCGCATTGATCTTCTCGACGCGGGCCTCGGCGCGCTGGTTGCGCTCCCAGGCTTTTTCGAGCGCGTCCCACTCGACGCCGCTGTGCTCGGAGAAGCCGGCGTCCTCCGAGGCGATCACCGCGCGCTTCAGGTGGTCCGACAGGCGCGGATAGCCCGCCCATTGCTGGCTCCACGCGATCTCGTGCTTCTGCACGAGCAGCCGCCAGGCCTCGGAGCGCTGGAAGCTCGTGGACTGCGGGTCGATCACGCGCATCGCGGCGATGCGCGCCGCGAAGAACAGCTGCAACGCGAGCGCCGACAGCAGCACGAGCGCCGCGATGCGCAGCCCGTGCGCGACGATCGCCCGCAGCATCGCCGTCAATGCGCGGGCGCGGCCATGCGCTCGCGCAGCGCGGCGAGCACCGGCGCAGTCTGCGGTGCGACGCCGCGCCACAGCTGAAAGGCCTGCGCCGCCTGCTCGACCAGCATGCCCAGCCCGTCGCGGGCGATCGCGCCGTGGCTCGTCGCCCAGTCCAGGAAGCCCTGGGCGGCCGGTCCGTACATCAGGTCGATCGCCAGCGCGCCCGGCGCGAGCACGGCGGCCGCCACCGGCACCGGCGCGCCGTTCATGCTGCTCGCGCTGGCGTTGATCACGATGTCGAAGCCGGTGCCGGCGTCCTCGAGCGTGCTCGCGCGCAGCGACGCACCGGCCGCGAAGGTGCGGTGCCGCTCGACCAGCGGCCGCGCTCGCTCCAGCGTCCGGTTCGCGATCACGATCTCGCGCGTGCGGGCCGCGAGCAGCGGCGCCAACACGCCGGCCGCGGCGCCGCCGGCACCGATCAGCAGCACGCGTTTGCCGGCCAGCGGGATGCCGGCGTTGACCTCGATGTCGCGCACCAGGCCGACGCCGTCGGTGTTGTCGCCAAGCCAGCCGTCGGCATCGAAGCGCAAGGTGTTCGCGGCCTGCGCAAGCGCAGCGCGCTCGGTCGGGCGCGAGGCCGCCTTGAACGCGTCGAACTTGAACGGCACCGTGACGTTGCAGCCCTTCGCGCCGCTGGCCGCGAGCTCGCGCAGCGTGGGCACGAACGCATCGAGCGGCACCAGCAGCCGCTCGTACGAGATCGCCTGGCCGGTCGCCTTCGCGAACTCGGCATGGATGAACGGCGACTGGCTGTGCTCGACCGGATTGCCGGCGACGACGTAACGGTCCAGGTCCATGGTGTCTCCCCTCTTCTAGTTGGCGGGGCCCAGTTGCTGCGTTTCGAGCGCCTCGTCACGCGTGAACCGGAAGCGCGACGTGACGACGAGCTGATCGGCGCTGCGCCGCATCGCCGGCGTGAACGGGCCGAACGGCGCGGCCGCCCGGACGATCGCGACCGCGCGCTTGTCCAGTATCTTCGAATTGGACGGCTGCACGATCTCGGTCTCGACGACGCGGCCCGCGGCATCGAGCGTCACGTTCATGATCAGCTCGCCGTACAGCTTCTTGCCGTTGCTCTCGGGAAAGTTGCGGGTGCCGCGCTCTTCGACCTTGCGGCGATAGCCGTCGTAGTACAGCGCATAGACCTCCTCGCGCGCCGCCGGGCTGATGTAGCGCTTCTTCGGCCGCGCGTTCTCTTCGTTGATGCGCTTCTCGATCTCGGCCAGCAGCTGCACGAGCTGGCGCCGCTTGTCCTCCTGCGCGCGTGCGTCGGGGGTGCCCTGGTCGCGCTGCGGGTCGGGCGCGGGCAGCAGTGCGAGCTCGCGCCGTATCTGCGCGAGCAGCTGCTGCTGCGTCTCCTGCAACTGCTCGATCTGCTTGTGGGCTGTTTCGTCCGAGTCGCCGATCTCGACCAGGGCCGACGGCGGCAGCGGCGAGGTCGCGCGCCCGCGCTCGGCCTCGCCGCCGCCGGCGAGATTCGCCTGCGCGATCACCTGCGCCTTGTCCGGCGCCAGGCCGGAGCGCGAGTTGACCAGCACGACCTCGAGCGGCGTGTCCTGGAACACGCGGTTGAAGCCCTCCGGGTCGACCATGCGCACCGCCAGCAGCGCGCCGTGCACGCCGGCCGAGATGAGCAGCGCGATCTGCAGGGTCGACAGCTTGCGCGGCATCGTGAGGTCAGCTCGAAGAAGTGGTCGATTCGGCCGGCTCGGCGCCGCCGTTGGCGTCCGCGTCGTCGGCCGAGTCGCCGAGCTGCATCGTCGCGGCCGAAGGCAGCGGCGAGGTGGCGCGGCCGGCTTCCGATTCGCCGCCGCCGGCCAGGTTCGCCTGCGC
>DATCSE010000464.1:0-12681 GCA_036568605.1 Burkholderiaceae bacterium
GGGTACGGCTTGGTCGCCGGGATTGCGCGACGGCACCGCCGTTTCGCGCGGGGTGCGCGGGTCAGGGTGTGCGGCAGGTCGATCGGATGCTGTGTGTCGGCCGCTGGCCGATTGGGTGGACTCGTGAGGCATGGTGTCTCCTCATTCATGACAGTGAGGCTGGCCATGCGGCAAACGAGGTTCCCGCGATTCGCGAGGTAGGTCCGTGCCTACTGGCATCCGCAGATCCCTCTGACTGCGGCTCGGGGAGCCGGCCGCTGTCGCGCCATGCAGCTTGCGGTCAACGTACGTCAACGCCCTTCGCCCAGGAGACGGACATGCCCAAGTTCTTTTCGATTTGCACTGCGTTGGCACCGCCCGTGATGTTGCTCGCTTTGAGCAGCCCTAGCGTGACCCCTGCGCAGACCGTGGCGACGCCTGAGCCGGCTTCCAGCGCATCAGCCGTCGCCAACAGCAACAAGGCCGGGAAGCCGCCCGTGGATGCGGCTGCTGCGCGGGCCAACGTTGCGACCAAGAAGCCGGCGAAGGAGGGGTCGCAGGCCGGTCCGACACCCGCGTCCGGGGCCGACACGTCGGCCGACAAGGCCGCGAAGGGCAACAAAGCCGGCAAGCCGCCTGTGGATGCCGCTGCCTCGCAGGCAGACATCGCGACGCGCAAGCCCGCAAAGCCCGGCGCGCAGGCCGGACCGGAACCTGCCTCTGCGCCTCAGCGCTGAGGCCTGGTGATCGCGCGCTCTACGCGGACAGGCTGCGCGAAGCCAATTGAGGAAGCCGACTGACCGCGACGCGGATGCGTCGCGGTTCAATCGCGCGGCACAATCGCGCCGGTTGCAATCCGCCGTTTCTCCTCTTTCATGAACGACGACGACAACCAGACGCTCGTGCCCGACTCGTTCGTCGACCTGTACCGCGACTCGCGCCAGCGGCTCACCGCACCGAAGCAGGAAGTGGCGCAGCGGTACGAATACTGCGAGGACATGGCCCAGATGCTGGTCGACAGCTGCCGGACCATTCACTTCCGCGACGGCGTCGGCGAGGAGGAGGTCCTCGATCGCGTGCTGCGCGGACTCGCGGATGGCGCACCCGGCATCGACGCCATGCATGCGGTCTGGGTCGTTCGCCGCACCGCCGAGCTGCTCGAGTGGCGTTGGACGCCGCCGCAGGCGCCAGAAGGCGGCTAGTCCTACGCGCGGAGCAGCCGCCGCCTACGCAGCGTGAAGACGGCGCTTCCTATACTGGATCGCACAGGGAAGTGCGCGATCATGTCCAAGGCTCCGACCGCCGCCGTGGAGGCACAACGGCCTCACGGCACGACCCTGCGTCGCCGGCATACGTTGTCCGAATGGTGGGGGCTCGTGAAGGCCGCGATCGCCGCCTGGTCCGACGACTATGCGCCCAGCATGGGTGCAGCGCTGTCGTACTACAGCGTGTTCTCGATGGCCCCTCTGCTGCTGATCGTGGTCTCGGTCGCGGGCCTGGTGTTCGGCGAAGAGGCGGCGCGCGGCCAATTATTCGGTCAGTTGCGCGGACTGATGGGCACCGAGGCGGCCGCTGCGATCGAGTCGCTGCTCGCCCATCTGAGCCTGCCCGAGCGCGGCCTCAGCGCGACCGTGGTCAGCGCGGTGGTGCTGCTGATCGGCGCGACCACCGTGTTCGGCGAGCTGCAGGATGCGCTGGACCGCATCTGGCGCGCGCCGGCGCGCGTGCGCGCAACCGGCTTGTGGCGCGTGCTGCGTTCGCGGCTGCTGTCGTTCGGGATGATCCTCGGGATCGCGTTCCTGCTGATGGTGTCGCTGGTGCTGAGCGCGGCAATCTCGGCGCTCGGCAAATGGTGGGGCGGCTTCTTCGACACCTGGGAGTGGCTGCTGCAGGCCGTCAACATGGCCATCGGCTTCGCGTTGACCACCACGGTCTTCGCGATGATCTACAAGCTGATTCCGCGCGTGCACGTACGCTGGCACGATGTCTGGCTCGGCGCGTTGACCACGGCGGCACTGTTCACCGTTGGGCGCTTTCTGATCGGCCTGTATATCGGCAAGAGCGGCGTGGCGTCGGGCTTTGGCGCGGCCGGCTCCATCGCGATCGTCTTCGTCTGGGTTTACTACTCCTCCCAGATCTTCCTGCTCGGGGCGGAGTTCACCTGGGTCTACGCGAAGCGCTTCGGGTCGTTGCGAGGGAGCGAAGCCGCGCCGCCGTCCGCACCGGGACCGGCGCCTGAGTCTCCAACGGGCGCCAGGACGACGCCGTCGACCATCACGCTGCCCCTGCGTCACGCGCCGATTGCGCCGCCGCAGCCGAACGATCCGTCGGTGCGGCGGGCGGCGATGGTGCCGCGGCTCATCGCCCTGGCGCTCACGATGACAGCGGCGTTAGGCGTGCGCTGGATCGTGAGCCGCCTCGTTCACAGGTCGGGATAGGACTCGACACCGTAATAGCTGTGGACGCGCCGTCCGTACTCGGACGTGAACTCCGGCATGTCGTTTTGCGCGTACTTCGGTGCGTTGTCCAGCTGCGCCTTGGTCAGCGGGACGACGTAGCCCTCCTTCGCGGTGTCGTACTTCAGCATGGACCACGGCAGCGGATAACGATCGGTCCCCATGCCGAGAAAGCCGCCGAATTCGAGCACGGCGTAGCGAACCTGGCCGGACAGTTTGTCGATCATCAGGTCATCGATCGAACCCAGCTTGTCGCCGGCCTCGTTGTAGACCTTGGTTCCCTCGACCTTGTCGGAAGAAATGATGTTCGAAGCCATTGAAGTCTCCTGCGAGAAAGGGTGGAAGAAAAACAAGACGTGCCGTGCACGTCCCGAAGCTTCTTTATGCGCCGCGAGCTACGGGCCAACGATAGGAGAGGGCGACGATCTGCTGTAGGCATTCGCGACCGCCGTGCATCTGCAGGTAGGACGGGAACTACGGTCGCTCGCGCCGCCGTCTGCTGCTGTGCGCTCCGTGTTTTGCACACACTGCGGTCACTCGCCGCGAAAGCTGTTCGCGTGCGGGCGTGAACCATGCGAAAGGAACCGATGATGAACACCACTCTGACAGCCACGGGCCGCTGTCGGCGCGATTGGAAATCTCCGTTGATGGCCGTGCTTCTCTGCCTGAGCGGCGGCGCGTTTGCCGCGGGGATGTCGCATGCCGACTACTCGGCGAAGAAGGACCAGATCAGCGCCGACTACAAGGCCGACAAGGCCGCCTGCGACAAGCTCACGGGCAACGCCAAGGATGTCTGCGTCGAGAAGGCCAAGGGCAAGGAAGACGTTGCGAAGGCCGAACTCGAGTACGCGTACACCGGCAAGGACAGCGACGCCATCAAGGTCGCCGAGAAGAAGGCCGACGCGGACTATGCGGTCGCCAAGGAAATGTGCGACGACAAGAAGGGCAACGACAAGGACGTCTGCGTGCAGCAAGCCAAGACCAACCACACGAAGGCCTTGGCCGACGCGAAGATGAACAAGAAGGTCGGCTCGGCCGAGAAGGATGCCGCGCAGGACAAGCGTGACGCCGACTACAAGCTCGCCGTCGAGAAATGCGACAGCCTGAACGGCGACGCGAAGGCGACTTGCGTGAAGGACGCGAAGGCGCGTTTCGGCAAGTCCTGAAGCCGCAGGAACAACAAGCCGAAAGGAAGACAGAAGCAAGAAAGAGAAGCCGGCCCGCGGGCCGGCTTCTTCATGGTCTCAGCGTTTGCGGGAAGGCGGCTTCAGCTCCGCGACGAGCGTTCGCGCTCGCGCGACTCCGCGTCGCTGTCGTCCATGCGGTCGTTCGCGTCGTCGCGGGCATGCGCACGGCCGGCCTCCTCGGCGCGCTTCAGCTCCTCGGCCTCGCGCTCGCTGCGCGGCTGGGCAGCCTGCGCGGCGCTTTCGACCTGCCCGGATTCGACGAACTCGCGGGCCGACTGGTCGTACCGCCGCGTCGCTTCGTAGTTGCCTTCGCCTTGCACATCGGCGTTGCCGCTGCTGCTGTCGCGCGCGGCGGGGTTGGTCTGCTCGCGGGGTTGTTGTTGTTGTCCTTCCTGTTGCGGTGCGGACGGTTGCTTGCGCGCGCGCGGCTTGCGCGAACCGGACGTCGCGCCCGGTGAAGATGATCGGGTGTTCATCGTGACTCTCCTGTCGAAGGTGCGGGAAGAAGGGGGACGGCGTGCCGCGTCGCCGGTGCGATGCGGACCTCGCCACCATAGAGTCCCGTCGCCGCGCGCTCGACCGGGCAGAGTCGCGACGCGGCGTAGGCGTCGTCCGACGTCGGACCCAGCCGACAAGCGGATGCGCGATGCGCCGATTCTTCGGCTCGCAGTTCCCTCCGTATCGTGAAAGCCGTGTGAAGCGAACAGGAGAGCTCGATGGCACGCGCAGTCTGGAAGGGCGCGATCGCGTTCGGTCTGGTCCACGTTCCGGTGGCCCTGTACCCGGCCTCGCAGGAGAGCGAGGTCAACTTCGACTGGCTGGACAAGCGTTCGCTGGATCCGGTGGGCTACAAGCGGATCAACAAGCGGACCGGCAAGGAAGTCGACAAGCGCCACATCGTCAAGGGCGTCGAGCAGGACGACGGCCGCTACGTCGTGCTCAGCGACGACGAAGTGCGCGAGGCCTACCCGCGCACGACGCAAACCATCGAGATCGAGGATTTCGTGCCGGCCAGCGAGATCTCGTTCGTGTACCTCGAGAAGCCGTACTACCTGGAACCGGTCGGCCGGGCGGAGAAGCCGTATGCGCTGCTGCGTGAGGCGATGGCCAGTGCTTCGCTGATCGGCATCGCCCGCATGGTGATGCACAACAAGGAACACCTGGTTGCGCTGCTGCCGGCCGGCCCGGCGCTGATGCTGGGAACCTTGCGCTGGTCGAACGAGGTGCGCCCAGCCGATCAGCTCAACCTGCCGCCCGAAGGCAAGGCGCAGCTGCGCGATACGGAACTCGACATGGCGCGCCAGCTGATCGACCGCATGAAGACATCATGGAAGCCCGACAAGTATGCCGACCGCTTCAGCGACGCCATCAGGAAGCTGGTCGCCGCCAAGGCCAAGGCCGGCGAGGCGAAGACGGTCGAGCCGCTCGAAGAAGCGCCCTCCAGCGGCGAGACCAATGTCGTCGACCTCACGGAGCTGCTGAGGAGCAGCCTGGGTCAGCGCAAGGCGCCGCGTAGAAGCTCTTCGCGCTCCGCCGCGGCCCACGCGACGAAGAAGACAGCACGCGCCTGATCAGCGCGGGGTCGGGTCGCTGTTGGCCTTGTCGGGCGAGCCGCCCATCTTCTCGCCGGCGCGGCGCAGGGCATCGCCGGTCTTGCGTCCGGCCTTGCCGATCGCATGGCCGGTCTTGCGCACGCCGCGCTCGATCGCGTGGCCGGTCTTGCAGGCACCGCGTTTGATCGACGCTTCGGCGCGCGCGAACGTGCCGCCGCTGGACGTCTGCGTGCAATTCGCCGATTCGTCGTTGACGGTGACGTTCCCGCTCGGCTGGCCGGAGCGGTAGTTGGCCAGTGCCTGGTCCATGCGCTCCTGGCGGGTGGTGGATCCTGGCTGGTCGGCCACCGCGAGCGTCGACGCGGCCGCCAGCATCGCCCCGCAAATCCACATCGAAGTCGTCTTCATCGGAAGCTCCTGTCGTCGTTTCAAGCCCGCGCCCGCCGCGAGCCTAGAACAGACGATACGAATCGCGCGCCGCGCCAGGCACCGGCGAACGCCGGCAACGGCTGTCGGTATGCTCCTACGGCATGCTTTGACAACCCGCAAGAGGCCGACGTAAATTGGGTCGGACATGAATCGCTACTGGGCGCTCGCATTGATCGCCGCCATCGTGGTGGCGTTCCTTATCGTGCGGCGCGCGTGGAAGCAGTTGCAATCCGATGATGCGAAGACAGTCGACATCCCGCTCTGGGACGAGGAGCCGCAGCAACCGCCGCAAGAGCTCCGGCTCGACGAGCCGGAGGACGACACCGCGCCGGCCGTGCTGTCGCCGCCGGAACTGAAGCCGCCGCGCCAGGCGGGGTCCGGCAAGGGCTAGGGCCTGTTAACGCTATGGGAGGGCTCGCGTGACTCAGCAAAGCGGCGCCTGCAAGGCGCAAAGCGCAGCCGTAGTGCCGACTACGGCGAGCATTTGCAACGCGGCAGGCGCCGCTTTGCTGAGATCACCCGGAGGGCCGGTGTCTGGCCGGGCGCAGGGCCGCGTTGCACGCTCGTTGCGTGCCGCGGGCACGCGGCCTCGCGTGCGCCTTGCCCTGCGCCCGGCCAGGCACCGGCGCGTGCCCTCCCATAGCGTTAACAGGCCCTAGTCCGGCGCTATTCGGCGTCGCGCCAGTCGACGGTGCCGAAGGTGTCCAGCCCGAGCAGCGTGTAGTAGATGCCGACCGTCGCCAGCGTCTGCCTGCGGTCGCCGAGGTCCGGGTAGCTCGCATTGCGATGCGACCAGACGTACTTGACGCCGATCGCATGCCGGCCGTGGATGCGCCAGGTCAGCGCTGCGTCGACGTGCGAGATGTCGTCGCGGCCGGCCGAGCGGTTCGCGACGTGGCCCAGGAAGTATTTCTGCGCCGAGACATCGGCCGCGACGCGGGCGCCCGCGATCATTCGAAACGCGAGGCCGAGGCGCGGCGTCGTGCCGTAGTGATAGTCGCGGTCGCCGGCGACGCCGCGCGAGGTGCTGGCCGCTGAATAGCCGATGCCGGCGAGCAGCGTGCCCTGCAGCGCGACCTCGCGCGACATCCACCACTGCCCGGTGGTGCCGAGCGACAACGCCGTCGTCGATACGTGGAAGATCTGCGGCGCGAGGTAGTCGTAGTTGGCATAGAGCCCCCAGATCCCGCGATAGCCAGCGCCCAGCGCGTAGTCGGTGCCGAACAACAGGCCGCGCGTGCTGAGGTTCTCCATGCCGTTGGCGCTGGACACGATGGCCTGCAGCGCGAAGTAGTCGAACGGCCGGTCGTAGGTGTAGCCGGGCTTGCCCGGGAGGCCGTAGTCCATCGCGAAATCGATCTGCGCGTCGCTGTCCTTCACGCTGCGCGTCGTGCCCAGATCCTGGCGGGTGACGTGGTTGGTGCCCAGGCGCACGCGGCCGTAGTAGATCGGGTCGTGGTCGTAGAACGTGTCGTCGAAGCGCGAGCCGAACAGCAGCCGGTTCAAGCCGACCGGCGGCGAGATCAGCGCGGCGCCCCATTCGCGCCAGACGTAGGGCATCTCGCTGCGGTTCTTCAGCATCAGGTGGGCGATGCGGAACAACGGCTCGCCCAGGAAGCTGCCGGCGACGCCGCTGGCGATCTGATCGTTGCGCGACGGCGGCGTGCGCTCGCCGGCAATCTCCCACAACGCGCTGCCGCCGAACGTGAGCGCCGCCGCCTCCCAGTAACCGAGGCCGCTGGAGCGCGCCGCGCCGTGGTACAGCGAGCCCTGGTAAGGATGCGCGAACTGGTTGGTCTTGAACGGATCGTTGTCGACCACCCAGGGCCCGCGCAGGTTGCGCCGGATCGATCCGACGCTGACGTCGTAGTCCGACGTGCCGCTGAAGCGGTGGTTGTACCGGTTCAGCAGGAAGTCGAAGCCGATGATCTCGAGCACCGGAATCGTGTAGCTCTTGTCGCTGCTGGAGGCGGCTTCGGCCGGAGGCGTTGCCCCGGTCTCGGCCGACTGCGCCGCCGCCGCGCCCACGCCCAGCAGCAGCCACGATGCCATCGCGACGCGCAGCCGCGCCAGATCGAGCGGCCTGATCGTCGTCCATCGCGTCCGTCGGCACATGGCGCGATGCTGCACAGCATCGTGCAGCCGCGTCTGTAGGCGAAGGAGCGCTACGGCGGTCGGACGCGGCCGACACGCCTCACGCGCGGACCTTCGTGTTCCAGGCCGAGAGCAGCAGCGTCTCGATGTCGTGGACCGGACGGCCGGTTGCCGCTTCGACCGCCTCGCGGTACGGCGGCATGTTGGTGCACTCCAGCACGATGCTGGCCACGGCCGGGTGACGCGCGACCAGCGCCTGCGCGGCCTCGACGACGTCGCGCTCGGCCTGCGCCGTATCGAGCTGCGGTTCGTCGGCCAGGATCCGGCGATGCAGCTCGCAGCCCGGGGCGATGCCCTGAACCGGTGTCTGCGGCGCAACGCCGGCCGCCTGCAGGATCGTGTCGGTCAGCGCACCCGCGTCGAACGTGACGATGCCGGGGCAGGGCCATCGTGCGCACTGCAGCAGGCTCGAGGTCAGCACCGGCACGGGGACTTGCGCGGACAGCTTCGATTGGTAGGCCGCGAGGAATCCGCAACTGGTCGTGATCATCGCCGCACCGTCGGCGACCAGCTCGCGCGCCGCGGTGATGAATGGCGACAGCAGCGCGGGATCGGCTTCGCGAACCACCCGCCGCGGCGATGCGCCGGGCACGACCGTGTGCCGCACCGGAATGCCGGCGCGCTCGAACGTCGCCGGGTTGCCGATGTCTCCGACCGGGCGGGGGAATCGGGTGTCCAGCATCAGGACGCCGAGAAAGGGCGCTCGCATGGCCCATTGTCGCTGGCCCGGGACTTGCCCCGCGATGCATGAAAATCCACGCCGACGTCCGAACCTGCGCACCCGTGTCCGAAACAGACGCCCCGTCATCGAACCCCATCCCACCAGCGGCCCTCGCCGGCGTCGGCGAGTGGTGGCCGCGCCTGCGGCCCTGGTTGATTGCCGGGCTGGCCGTGGCCTTGGCGGTCGTGCTCGGCTTCGCGCTGCAACGACTGTTGCGGGAAGTCCGCTACGACAGCGTGATGCGCGCGGTCGATGCCACGCCGCTCGCCGACATCGTCGCGGCGCTGGTGGCCACCGCGATCAGCTACCTCGCGCTGACCGAGTACGACGCGTCGGCGCTTCGATACGCCGGCGCCCGGGTGGCGCGCAGCACGGTGCTGCTGACCTCGTTCGTCGCCTATGCGCTGACGAACACGATAGGCCTCGGGCCCTTGTCCGGTGCGGCGGTGCGCATGCGCCTGTATTCCGCGGCGGGCCTGGAGCCGCAGCAGATCGCCCGCGTCATCGCCTTCAATGCGGCGGCGTTCGGCCTGGGCATGCTGGCGTTCGGCGGCGCGGGCCTGCTGTGGGGCGCATCCGACGTGGCGCCGCTGCTGCACACGCGGCCCTGGGTGTTGCGGGCGCTGGCGATCGCGCTGATCGCGTTCCTGGCCGGCCTGCTCTGGGTCTGTGCGAGGCGCCGCCGGCTGCGCATCGAGTTCGTGCTCGGCCGGCGCTGGAGCTGGGGCCTGCGGCTGCCGCCGCTGCGCCTCGCGCTGCGCCAGCTCGTGATCTCGGCGTTCGAGCTCGGCGCGTCGGCCACGGCGCTGTGGTTCCTGCTGCCCGCGAACCACATCGCGCCGTCGACCTTCGCGGCGTTCTACGCGATCGCGATCGCGGCGGCGATCGTCAGCCATGTGCCCGGCGGCGTCGGCGTGTTCGAGGCGGTGATGCTGCTCGCGAGCGGCAGCGAAGTGCCCAGCGACGCGATGCTCGGCGCGTTGCTGCTCTATCGCGGCGTCTACTACGTGCTGCCGCTGATCCTGGCGACCGGCACGCTGATCGTCTACGAGCTGCGCTCCGGCGTCGCGGCGCCGGTCGGGCGGATGGCGGTGCACCTGAGTCCGCGGCTGATGGCGGCGCTGACCGTGATCGCCGGCCTGTGGCTGATGGTCTCCGGCGTCACGCCGTTCACGGCCGATGCGCGCGAGATCCTCGCCGCGCTGCGCGTGCCGCTGCCGCTGATCGAGGCTTCGCACTTTCTGGGCAGTGTCGCGGGCTTCGGGCTGCTGCTGGTGGCGCGCGGCCTGCTGCACCAGCTCGACGCGGCCTGGTGGGCGGCGCTGGGGCTGTCCATCGTCGCGGGCGTGCTCGCGCTGCCCAAGGGCATCGCGCTGCACGAGGCGGCGATGCTGCTGACGCTCGCGACGCTGCTCGTGATCTCGCGCCGCCAGTTCGACCGGCGCTCGTCGCTGTTCTCGCAGCATCTGGAGCCCGAATGGTTCCTCGCGCTCGGCGGCGTGATCGTGACCTGCGTGTGGGTGCTGTTCTTCGCGTACCAGGAGGTGGGCTACAGCAACCAGCTCTGGTGGCAGTTCGAGCTCGACGGGCAGGCGCCGCGCTCGCTGCGGGCGCTGCTGGGCATCGCGCTGGCGGCCGGCGCGTTCGGTTTCTGGCACCTGATGCGGCCGGCGGCCGGCGAGGTGGCGCAGCCTTCCGAGGCCGACCTGTTGCGCGCGGCCGCGATCGTGCGCGCGAACCCATCATCCGAAGGCTGCTATGCGCTGGTCGGCGACAAGCATCTGATGTTCTCCCCATCGGGCCGCAGCTTCCTGATGTTCGGCAAGCAGGGCCGCTCGTGGGTCTCGCTGCACGGCCCGTTCGGCGACAGCCGCGAATGGTCGGACCTGGTCTGGCAGTTCATCGAGATGGCGACGGACCACGGCGGGCGCCCCGCGTTCTACCAAGTGCGCCCGGCGACCTTGCCGCTGTACCTGGACTGCGGGCTGGAGGCCTTCAAGCTGGGCGAGCATGCGCACGTGACGCTGCCCGACTTCAACCTCAAGGGCGCACGCCGCGCCAACCTGCGGGCCGGCGTGAACCGCGCGCAGCGCGAAGGCCTGAGCTTCGAGGTGGTGCCGCCCGAAGCGGTCGGACCGCTGCTGCCGGCGCTGCGCGAGATCTCCGATGCCTGGCTCGCGGGGCAGCGCGGCCGCGAGAAGGGCTTCTCGGTCGGCCGTTTCGACGCGGCGTACGTGCAGCGCCTGCCGGTCGCGCTGGTGCGCCGCGAAGGCCGGCCGATCGCCTTCGCCAACCTGCTGGTCACCGATGCGAAGGAGGAAGCCAGCGTCGACCTGATGCGCTATGTGCCCGATGCGCCGCCCGGCACGATGGACTTCCTGTTCGCGCGCATCATGCTGCACCTGCAGGAGGCCGGCTACCAGCGCTTCGGGCTGGGCATGTCGCCGATGGCCGGCATGGCCGAACGCCGCAAGGCTCCGCGCTGGCAGCGCCTGGGCCGGCTGCTGTTCGAGTACGGCGACCGCTTCTACAACTTTCGCGGCCTGCACAACTTCAAGGACAAGTTCGAGCCGGTCTGGGAAGCGCGGTACCTCGCGGCGCCGGGCGGGCTGGGCCCGGTCTTCGTGCTGGCCGATGTGGCCGCGATGATAGGCGGCGGATTCAAGGGCATCATCTCGCGATGAAGTCGAAGTCGTGGCCTTGGGGATGGGCGCCGGTGCTGCTGCTGCTCGCGGCGTGCGTTCCGGTCGCGCATGCGCAGCCGGCGCAGAAGGAGATGCCCGACGTGCCGGCCACGCAGAAGCCCACGAAGAAATTCACGCAGAAGGCGGTGCAAAAGGCGCCGCAGCCTGCATCCATCTCGCACGGCCTGTTCACCGGAATCCAGGTCGCCCGGCCCGGGGGGACGCCGCGCCAGTTCGTGCTGCTGCTGTCCGAGAACGATGCGCCCAGCGACACAGAGCGCGTGCTGATCCGCAGGATGAACGCGGCCGGCGCGATGGTGGCGGCCGTGCCGCTCGCGCCGTTCTATCGGCGGCTCGAGGCGCAGGACGGCAAGTGCACGTTCGCCGCGGGCGCGTTCGAGAACCTTGCGCGGCACATCCAGGCCTACGAGAGGCTGCCGACGTATCTGCTGCCCATCATCGTCGGCTCGGGTCGCGCGTCGTCATTTGCGTATGGCGTGCTGGCGCAGGCGCCGGACGGCACGTTCGCCTCCGCGATGTCGCTGGACTTCTGCCCGCGACTGATGTTCCGCACGCCGCTGTGCAATGCCCGTGCACTGCGTTGGCAAGCGGGTGCAGACGGAGCAGTCGAACTGCTGCCGGCGCCTTCTTCGCTCTCCGCGCCCTGGACCGCGATGCAAGGGACCGATGCCGCGGCCTGCAAGCCCGGCGATGCGCAGGCTTTTGTGCAGCGGGTCGCGCAGGCCACGTGGATCCCGGCAGAGGGTTCGAACAACGCGCCCGCCTCATCGGCGCCGCAGGTCCCGGCTGGCTTCGATGCGGCCTTCGCGGCGCTGGCCGCGAGAGAGCAGGGCCTGGAGCCGCCGCCGGCGCAGCTCGCCGACTTGCCCATCGTCGAGGTGCCGGCCGAAGGCAGCAGCGGCCGGCGCTTCGCGGTGCTGCTGTCGGGCGACGGCGGCTGGGCCGGCATCGACAAGGGCATCGCCGCCGCGCTGGTGCAGCAGGGCGTTCCCGTCGCGGGCTTCGACTCGTTGCGCTACTTCTGGAGCGCACGCACGCCCGAAGGGCTGGCCGCCGACCTCGATCGCGTGATCCGCTATTACGCGGCGCGCTGGAAACGCAAGGAAGTGATCCTGGTCGGCTACTCGCAAGGCGCCGACGTGCTGCCGTTCGCGCTCAACCGCCTGCCGGCCCGCACGCGCTCGTCGGTGCGGCTGACGGCGCTGCTGGGACTGGGGCAGAAGGCGTCGTTCGAGTTCCACGTTTCGAATTGGATCGGGCCGAGCGGGGACAGGCCGATTGCGCCCGAGGCTGCCAGGCTGGCTTCGAGTAGGACGCTGTGCATCTACGGGCGGGACGAACGGGATTCGTTGTGTCCGCAGCTGGCGCCGGCGCATGTGCAGGCGATGCCGTTGGAGGGGGGGCATCACTTCGGCGGTGACTACGATGCGTTGGCGGGGCGCATCTTGGACGCCGTCGCGAAGTGACTGGTTTTTGTGCCGCTTGCGCGGTTGCTTT
>DATCSE010000465.1:0-7743 GCA_036568605.1 Burkholderiaceae bacterium
GCTGCGGTCATAGGCATTGCGCACGCCGGGCTCCGCCCCGCTCTGGAAGGTCGGGTTGTAGCCCGAGATCCCGAACGCCAGCTCGTGCATGTTCGTCTTCGCGATGACGATCGCGCCGGCGTCGCGCAGGCGCTTGACGACCGGCGCATCGGCTTTCGGCACGTAGCCCTTCAACGCGGACGTGCCGGCGCTGCTGGGCAGGCCGGCGACGTGGATGTTGTCCTTCACGACGATGGGCACGCCGGCGAGCGGCCGGCAGCGTGCCGCGCCGGTCGACTGGTCGACGGCACGGGCCGCCGCCGCAGCACCGGTTTCGTCCAGCGTGACGATTGCATTGAGCGCGCTGGCGGCCTTCGCGCGTTCGATCGCGGCGGCCACGAGCTGTTCGCTTTTCTCTCGGCCTTTGCAGATCGACGCGGCGGCCTCGCCCAGCGTCGGCAATTCGGCCGCGCCGGCAGCCGTCGCGAGCACGAATGCCGCGGCTGTCGCTGCGACCGTCCGGCTGATGTTCTTCGTCGTCATCGTCACCCTCCTGGCGCACAACGCGCGGGACGATTGTGGCGAGCAAGGCGCGCCGCAGTCTGTCGTCAGAATCGACGACACGCCACCCACCGAATCGAGCGACCGCCATGCCCATCGCCAAAGAGACCCTTGCTGAAATCGCCGACACCTATGTGAGCACGATGACCAGCATCCGCGGCCGGCGCGTTCACCGGATCCTGATGCGCCAGTTCACGCGCTTCGACCATGTGCTGCCGGCCGTCGCCGAAGACGGCACGGCGGCGCTGTTCGCGTTGAGCGAAGACGGCCGCGCCGCGCTGTGCCGCACCGATGGCCGCGGCGCGGCGGCCGAGATCGCCGAGTGGGCACGGCTGTCGGGCGCGAGCGTGACGACGGCCTACGACCTCTTGAAGGATTCGCTGCCGGTCGTGCGCTGGACGGTCTGGCACCCGGGCTTCGCGCGCGTCGGCGGTGCGCTCACGATCTCGGGTGCGGGCCTGCCGCCCGACGAGCACGGAGGGATCTCGGAGATCCTCCGGGCCGTCGGCCGATAGGCGGCGACGCGGCTCAGTGCGCGACCGCCGCGCGCCCGAGGTCGCGCTGCAGCCGCCACAGCAGCGTGAAGGAAACCAGCGAGCTCGCGACGACCACGAAGCCGACGATGTCGAAGTGCTGCAGCTTGCCGTCGGCGGCCAGCGTCACGATGTGGCCGGCCACGACCGAGGCGACTCCGCCGGCCAGCTGCTGGATGGAGGCGTTGATCGCACTGAAGGCGCCGCGCTGCACCGGCGACGGCACCGACGACATCAGCGCCTGCGACGGGATCATGCGCGAGAAGATCCCGACGAACAGCACGGCGTTGACCAGGATCAGCACCGGCAGCGAGATCGGTCCGAGGTGGGTGTAGATCAGCACCATCACGATGGACAGCGCGGTGCCCAGCGTGAACACGCGGAACTTGCCGAACGTGTCGGCGGCCCGGCCGATCGCCGGGCCCGCGAACACGGTGCACAGGCCGGTGACCACGTACACCGTCGGCAGGCTGTGCAGCGAGATGCCGAGGTTGTTGACGGTGTAGGCGCTGCTGAACGGCATCAGCATGAAGCCGCCGGTGGTCAGCAGCGCGGTCGTCGCGAATGCGAGCAGGTGGCGCGGCACCGTCAGCGTGTGCAGCAGGTGCATCCACGGGCTGTGTTCCTGCGGCGCCTTCAGATGCTCGGCGATCGGCTGCATGCGCCAGCCCACGACGATGCCGCCGAGCACGCCGATCGCGGCCAGCGCGAGGAACGGCACGTGCCAGCTCCAATGATTCGACAGGTACAGCCCGAGCGGGATGCCCAGCACCTGGCTGGCCGCGAACGCGGTCTGGATCGTGCCCATCACGCGGCCGCGCATCTGCGGCGGGAACAGATCGGTCGAGATCGCGATCACGATCGAGCCGATCACGCCGCCGAACAGCCCGGTCACGATGCGCGCGGCCAACAGCGCTTCGAAGCTCTGCGCGAGCCCGCACCACAGCGTTCCCAGCACGAAGCCGCCGTAGAAGAACAGCAGCAGCTTCTTGCGGTCGAAGCGGTCGGCGAAGCCGGCCGTCAGCAGGCCCGAAGCCGCGGCGCTGAACGCATACGCGGAGACGACCAGCCCGAACTGCTTCGGCTCGATCGCGAGCGCCGGCATGATCAGCGCGCCCATCGGCGCCATCAGCATGAAGTCCAGGATCACCGCGAACTGCAGGAACGCGAGCATCGCGACGACCGTCTTCTGGTACGGCGTGAACGGCGCGAGAGCAGGGGCCGCGGCCACGGCAGCAGGGTTATGGCTCATGGGTTCTCGTTTAGCAACGGGCGAGCGTGATGGCACGCTCGGGACAGGCGGCGACGCACAGGCCGCAGGATCGGCAGGCTGCGGCGTTCGGCGTGTAGGCGACCTGCATGCCGTGCACGCGCAGCTTCAGCTTGTGCAGCATACCGAGTTGCAGATAGTCGGCGTCGGCGATGCGCGAAATCCGGAAGACGTCTTCGGGGCAGACGCGCACGCAATCGCCCTTGCCTTCGCAACGGCGCAGGTCGACGACCGGCACGATCACGCCCGCGGGCTGCTTGCAGGCCGCCCCTGCAGTCGAGCTCCTGCTCATTCGCCGCGGCCGGCGTGCCGGCCCCACGACCTGTCGTGGCGGAAACGTTCCCGTTCCTCGGGCGTCATCGCGCTCCACGCGCCGTGGTGCCATCCGTGGCGATGCCAGTGCCAGCCGCCATGGCCGCGAAAGCCGCCGAACAGGATGCGGCTGAGCACCAGCAGCCCGAGCGCGCGCAGGTAGTCGATCGAGCGGGCACCGGCGAACAGGTCCGGGATGATCGCGTTCCACAGCAGCATCACGATGCCGCTCAGGATCGCGACGGCGACGAGGCCGAACGCGGCCCGGCCCAGGAATCTTCCCTTCGACAGCATGGCTTGTTTCTCCTTTCAGGAATCGAATTCGTCGTAGACGGTCTGCAGGCGCGATCGCAGCTGCAGCACGGCGTAGCGCTTGCGCGCGAGCAAGGTGTTGACGGGGGCGCCGGTCTGCGCGGCCAGCTCCTTGAAGCTCAGGCCGTCGATCTCGTGCGCGATGAAGACCTCGCGCTGGTTCTGCGGCAGCTCGGCGAGTGCCTCCTCGAGCGCATCGAGCAGGCGACGGCGCGCGAACTGCGCTTCCGGGCCGGCATCGGGCGCCGGCAGCGCGAGGTCCAGCCGGTACGGGCTGTCCTCGTCGTCGCCATCGAATGCGGGCGCCGAGTCGTCATCGCCGGCAAGCTCGCTGAGCGGCTGCTCCTTCTTCTTGCGAAAGCGGTCGATGATGCGATTGCGCGCAACGCGGAACAGCCACGCGCCGGCTTGCTCGATGGTCTCGGGCAGCCGGTAGGCCTCGACGAACTCGTGCAGGACGTCCTGCAGGATGTCCTCGGCATCGGTCCGGTCGCGCACGCTGCGGCGGATGAAGTTGCCGAGTCGCGTGCGCTCGCGATGGATCGTCGCGGCGATCGCGCTGTCTCGGTCGTCGTCGCCTCGGTCGGTCATCGGCGCGGCAGCAGGCTTCGGCGGGTCCATGCTCCTGAAGACGTTTCAGGCGCGGGAATATTGTGCCGGCGCATGCCGCATGCCGCGTTCATCCGCCGGCGATGCGGTTCGGTCCGGCGCATCTGCAGTTCGTCGCAGATCGCTGGTGACGCGCCGGCGGGCTGCCGATACTGACTCCATCGACAAGCCAACCGGCTGTCCCGCTCGACAAGCAAGGAGTCCGTGATGAACACCGCCGTTTCCCTGACCCGCCTGACGATGATCGCCGCCACGTTCGCTGCCGCCGTGACCGTGCACGCCGCGCCGCGGGTGCCCCAGGCCGCCGAGGTCGTGACGCTGCCGATGATCACCGTGACCGGCCACCGTGCGCCGTCGGCGCAGCTCGCCGTCGTGACGCTGCCGACGATCACGGTGACCGGCAAGCGCGTGCAGGACGCCGGTCCGATGGTCGTTGCGCACAAGGGCGTCGCTGCGGTGAAGACCTCCGCCCGCAGCTGATCGAGACCCCCACGTTTCGTTGCGAAAACAGCGCCGCCACCCGTTGACGGCGCGGCGCACCGCTCGCATACTGCGCGCCTCGTTCCACGCGAGACCTCGTCGATGCCGCGATGGCGCCGACATCCCTCAACCGACACGCAGGAGGTGCCCAATGAACAAGCCCACGGTCATTGCCCTCGTGTCGGCCGCAGCCTGAGCCCGTACGCTCGGTCCTGCTGAACCTCTGACATCGATTGCCGCGGCCTGCGTCGAGCAGGCCCCGTGATCGTCCAGGTCTGAACGCCGCGCGGCATCCACGCCCGGCCGACGCTCCATCCGCCTCTTTGCCGCTTGCTGCGCTTGTGCGCGCAGGCGTCGATGGCGCGTGCCTGCGCGCACGCGCCCACACACACGAGCGAAAGTTCAGACACACCGATGATCGAAATCGATTTCGAACGCCTGCGCACGATGGGCCTGACCCCGGCGCTGGCCAACCAGGCCGCGGCATTGCCGCATCCCGAAGACGAAACGACGCTTCTCATGCGCGTCACCGAAGTGCACCGCGAGTCGGTGCGATTGCAGGACGGCGAACGCGAGTTCAGCGCGCGCGGCATTCCGCGCCTGAACCGCAGGCTCGCCGACGACGACACCGCGTTGGCCGTGGGCGACTGGGTGCTGGCCGCGCACGACAAGCTGGGCCAGACCTGGGTGCACGAGCGGGTGCCGCCGCTGACCCACATCTGCCGGCGCGACGCCGACGGACGCCGCCATCCGGTCGTCAGCAACGTCGACACCGCGTTGCTGGTGATGGGGCTGGACGACGACTTCAACCCGCGCCGGCTCGAGCGTTATCTCGCGCTCGTTTCCGCCAGCGAGGTCACGCCGGTGGTCGTGCTGACCAAGGCCGACGTGATCGCCCGCGTGCCGGGCGCGCTCGAAGCGCGCATCGCCGAGCTGGACGGGCGCGTGCCGGGCGATGTCGAGCTGCTCGCCGTCGACGGCACCGAGGTGCGCACTGCGCAGCGCATGGCGCCGCTGCTGCTGCCGGGGCAGACGCTGGTGGTGCTGGGCTCGTCCGGGGCCGGCAAGTCGACGCTGACCAACACGCTGCTGGGCCAGGCGGTGCAGGACACCGGCGCCGTGCGTGAGCACGACAGCCGCGGCAAGCACACGACGACGACGCGCTCGCTGTTCCGCCTGCCGGGCGGCGCCTGCATCATCGACACGCCGGGGCTGCGTGCGCTGCGCCCCGATGTCGACGAGACGACGCTGACCGCGAGCTTTCGCGACATCGAGTCGCTCGCGATGCGCTGCCGCTTTCGCGACTGCAAGCATCGCGACGAGCCCGGCTGCGCGGTGCGCGACGGCATAGGCGCCGATCGCCTGCGCAACTACCACAAGCTGTTGCGCGAGGCGCGGCGCGACACGATGAGCGTGCTCGAGCGGCAGCAGCAGGTCGCGATGTGGAAGCAGCGCGGCCGCGAGGCGCGATTGCGCATGCGCGCGAAGCACGACTCCGGCTGAAGCAGGCAGCTGCCGGCCGTCGCGAGGCGTCAGAACGGCGCCGCCGAGTCGAACGACATCGGCTCGCCGCTTGCCGGGTGCGCGAACGCGAGCGTCGCGGCATGCAGCAGCAGGCGCGGCGCGGCCGACTGGACGGCGGCGTCGCCGTACAACGCGTCGCCGAGGATGGGATGGCCGATCGCGCACAGGTGCACCCGCAGCTGGTGCGAGCGGCCGGTGACCGGCTCGAGCTCGACGCGGGTCGCGTCGCGTTCGGGGCCCGCGTTGGTGCCGGTATCGGTGTCGGCCTCGAGCACGCGGTAGCGCGTCAACGCCGCGCGGCCGCGCTCGTGGTCGACCTGCTGGCGCGGCCGGTTCGGCCAATCGGCGGACAGCGGCAGCGCGATCTCGCCTTCGTGTGCCTCGAGCCGCCCCGCGACCACGGCGACATAACGCTTGCGAACCTCGCGCCGCGCGAACGCACCGCTCAGGCTGCGTTGCGCAGCCAGGCCGCGTGCGAACAGCATCAGGCCGGAGGTCGCCATGTCGAGCCGGTGCACGATCAGCGCATCGGGATAGCGGTCGCGCACCCGCTCGGACAGGCAGTCGCGCCCGGCGTCGCCGCGCCCCGGCACTGCCAGCAGGCCGCTGGGCTTCAGCGCGACGATGCAGTGCGGGTCGGCGTGGACGACGTCGATCACAAACAAGGCGGCTGCAGTGCGGCGGCTCAGCCCGGAATGTCGGCTTCGACCAGCTTCGCGAGCAAGGTCAACGACTCCTGCCAGCCGAGGTAGCAGCCTTCGCGCGGGATCACGCCGGGGACGCCTTCCTGCACGATGTTCACTTCGGTGCCGCAGGACACCGGCTCCAACGACACCGTGGTCGTCATGTCGCCGGGCAGGTTCGGATCGTCGAAGGTGGCCGAGTAGCGCAGCCGCTGGTGCGGCACGAGCTCGAGGTACTTTCCGCCGAAGCTGTGCGCATGGCCGCTGGCGAAGCTCGTGAACGCCATGCGGTAAGTGCCGCCGACGGTTGCGTCCATCTGCGAGACCTTGCCGGTGAATCCGTTCGGCGGCAGCCATTTGGCCATCGCGTCGGCGTCGAGGAACGCGCGGTAGATCCGCTCCGGCGGGGCGCGCAGCACGCGGTGCAGTTTGATGGTGTGGGTGGTGGTGGACATGATCGGATGACGGGATTGATGCAGAGGACGGCCCTCTGTCTGCACGACGAACGACGTTCGGTGGAATCGACAACTACCGTTGTCGATGATGCGCTTGCATCTGCGCCGAGCTCAAGAGATGCACGCCCGGCGCGCCGGCCAGCGTCGCATCGATCAGCGCTTCGGCGACGACGTTGGCGGCAATCGGGCGTATGCCCTTCGGCACCCATTCCATCACGGGGCTCAGCAGCCGCGTGGCCCAGACTTCGCCGGACCGGGTCGGCTGGCCGAGGTTGGCGCGGTCGCCGGTCAACAGCGACGGTTGCGCGATCACGACCGACTCGTAGCCGAGCTCGACGATGTCCTGCTGCATCTCGCCCTTGACGCGGTTGTAGAACACGCGCGAGCGGGCGTCGGCGCCCAGCGCCGAGACGACCGCCAGGCGCCTCGCGCCGGCCCGGCGCGCCGCCCGTGCGGTGTTGACGACGTAGTCGAGGTCGACATGCCGAAACGCTTCTTGCGATCCGGCAACCTTGATCGTCGTCCCGAGTGCGATGTACACGTCGTCGGCCGTCGGGAACGGATGCGGCAGGTGCGCGAAATCGACCGTGTGGAACGCGACCTTCGGGTTCGCTTCGATTCCGGTGACCGGGCGGCGGACCAGCACGTGCACGCCTGCGTAGGCGTCGCTCGCCTCGAGCAACGCCAGCAGTGCGCGTCCGACCAGGCCGGTGGCGCCAGCGACCAGGGCGGTGCGTGGCGGCGGGGCGGCAGGGTTCATGCGGCCGACTGTACCCGGCCGATCGCAGCGATCCGCTCGGTTGTGTACGAGGGTCGCGGTCGTCGCGTCAGCGTTTGGGCGGCTGCGTCAGGCGCGCTGCCTGCCGATGCGGGTTGCCGCTGCCGCTGCCGCGCTGCGCGTCTTGACGCGGCGCATGCGACGGGGCCGGCTTTGCCGACGCGGGCGCCGGCTTCGCGTGATGCGGCGCAGCGGCCGGCGGGCGCGCCGCCGGCGGCGGGGCGCCACGGCCGCCGCGGTTACCGCC
>DATCSE010000466.1:0-2985 GCA_036568605.1 Burkholderiaceae bacterium
GGACTCGCCGCCATCGTGACGGCGGCGCGTTCGCGCCGGCTTCAGTGCGCCATGCGGAGCCGGCTGCGCAGCTCGGCGATCGTCGCCGCGCTGGCGCTGTTGTAACCGACGAAACCGCGTCGCTCAGGCACCGGCGTCAGCGCCCGTTCGACGAACGAGAGCGCTGCCGTGTACATGCCGTTGTCGTAGGCCGTGAGCGCCGATCGGAGATCGAGCGACTCCCAGTTGTCCAGCTGCTGGCGCTCCTCGTCGAATGCATCGAGCGCATGGGCGATGAAGCTCTTCGCGACCTCTCGCTTGCCGGCGGGCGGCATCTCCTGAAAGGCGACGTCGCGGGGCAGGCTGGCGATGAGTTCGAGTCGTTTGGTGTCGCGCATTGTGACTCCCTGAGCACGATCCGCCCGGTGTCGCGCCGTGGCGGCCGCGATCCCGTCTCGCCCATCGGAGCAATCCGTGTGCCCGCGAGGGGCTTCTTTCGCGGTCCGCGACGAGCCTGTAACGGCGGTGTTCGGATCCGGCAAGATTTGCTGCAGACCTTGCGGCGGTGCCGTCGCGGTGAATCCTATTGGAAAACCCCAGCGGCTCGTCATAATCAGTTCAGACTCCCCTGCTGTGCCCTACCGAGGAATCCGGAATGCCTCACGCCTTGGTCGTGGATGACGAACCTGATGCTGCCGAGATGATGGCGGCATTGATTGCAACCGAGGGGTTCACGGTGGCCACCGCCGGTTCGCTGCACGATGCGCGGCGCCAGATGGCGCTGCAGCGGCCCGACGTGGTGCTGCTCGACCTGATGCTGCCGGACGGCAGCGGGATGCAGCTGGTCGACGACATCAAGACGAAGATGAATGCCGAGGTCGTGCTGGTCACCGGCTACGGCAGCATCGAGACTTCGGTGCAGGCGCTGCGCCTGGGCGCGGCGGACTATCTCGTGAAGCCGCTCAACATGAAGCAGCTGCGCGGCGTGCTGTCGCGCGTGATCAAGCCGTCGACGCTGCAGACCGAAGCGGCCGAGCTGCAGGCACAGCTCGACAAGCACGGCCACTTCGGGCTGCTGTGGGGCAATTCCGCGCCTATGCGGCGCATCTACGAGCAGATCGTGCGGGTCGCCGGGACCGCGGTGACGGTGTTCGTGACCGGCGAGAGCGGCACCGGCAAGGAGGTGGTGGCGCGCACGGTGCACGACCTGAGCCGCCGGCGCGGCAAGCCGTTCCTGGCGGTCAACTGCGGGGCGATCTCGCCGCACCTGATGGAAAGCGAGATCTTCGGCCACGAGAAGGGCAGCTTCACCGGAGCGGAGCGGCAGCACCAGGGGTTCTTCGAGCGCGCCAGCGGGGGCACGCTGTTCCTGGACGAGATCACCGAGATGCCGCTGGACCTGCAGGTCAAGCTGCTGCGGGTGCTGGAGACGGGCACGTTCATGCGCGTGGGCTCGACGCAGATCATCGAGACCGACGTGCGGCTGGTGGCGGCGACGAACCGGGATCCGATGAAGGCGGTGGCGGCGGGCAAGCTGCGCGAGGACCTGCTGTACCGGCTCAACGTGTTCCCGATCCACATGCCGGCGCTGCGCGAGCGGCGCGACGACATCCGCCTGATCGCCGAGCACTTCCTCGAGCAGATCGGCCGCCGCGAGGGCCAGATGAAGCGGTTCTCGCGCGAGACGCTGGACCGCCTGACCGCGTACCACTGGCCGGGCAACGTGCGCGAGCTGCGCAACATCGTGCACCGCGCCTATGTGATGGCGCATGACGAGACCATCGTCGACGACTGCCTGCCCGTGACCGAGCCGGCCGCGCAGAGCGCCAGCGGCGCGCCGGTGCTGATGGTGGAGATCGGCACCTCGCTGGCCGAGATCGAACGCATGGTCACGCTGGCCACGCTGGAGCACTTCGGCCGCCACAAGGAACGCACCGCGGCCGCGCTGGGCGTCAGCCTGAAGACGCTGTACAACCGGCTGAAGGACTACTCGACGGTGCAGTCGCCCAACGGCAGCGACGGCTGAGCCCTGAAACAACCGTTCGCCCTGAGCAGGGACTGAGCTTGTCGAAGGCCCGTGTCGAAGGGTCCTGAGCTCGGTCGAAGGGCTCAGCCCGAACGGGGTGCGCGATGGATCCCGGCTTTCGTTTCAGGCTTCGGCCGGCGCCAGCAGCGGGAACTCGACGACGAACGACATCCCCTGTGCCGCCGCGGCCGGCTCGACGCTGAAGCGCCCGCCCTGGCGCTCGACCGCCGAGCGCAGCGCGAGCGGGTCCATCATCGGGCGCTCGTCGTGGGCCTCGCGGATCTCGCCGGGCGCCGGCCGCGGGCCGACGTCGGGCGAGACGTAACGTCCGTCGACCAGCATCAGCCGCGCCTGGTCGCCGCGGCGATCGAGATGGAAGTCGACCCGGCTGCCCGGCGGCGACGCATCGACCGCATGCGCGCCCAGCTCCCACAGCAGGTGCGCGAGTGCGCTCGGGTCGGCGCTGATCAGCGCCGGCGGCGCATCGTCGGGATCCCCGACCATCTGCACCCCGCGCGGCTCGGAGACGGCCCGCAGCCCGTCGACCACCGAGGCGAGCAGCGCCGCGACGTCGACCGGCCGGCGCGCGAGCTGCCGCTCGAGCCGCTCGAAGCGCTGCTGCTGGCGCTGCAGGTCCCACAGCTGCGCATACAGGCCGCCCTGCGCAAGCAGCGTCTCGTGGCGGCCGCGCTCGACGATGCGGCCCTTGTCCATCACGATGATCTGGTCGGCGTTGACGACGGTCGAGAGCCGGTGCGCGATCACGAGCGCGGTGCGGTCCTGCGCGATGCGGTCCAGCTCGTGCTGGATCGCGCGCTCGGCGCGGGTGTCCAGCGCCGAGGTCGCCTCGTCGAGGATCATGATCGGCGGGTTCTTCAGGAACGCGCGGGCGATCGCGATGCGCTGCTTCTCGCCGCCCGAGAGCTTGTAGCCGCGCTCCCCGACGATGGTGTCGTAGCCCTGCGGCAGCTCCATGATCC
>DATCSE010000467.1:0-6384 GCA_036568605.1 Burkholderiaceae bacterium
AGCAAGGCCAGGCCGAGCTCATCCTCGACCGCCAGCACCGAGCGGTCGAAGCGACCCTCGGCCTGGGCCGCCGCGGCGCGCTGCTGCGAGGTCAGCGCATAACGGTCGACGTCGTCGCGGCTCCAGCCGCCCAGGGTCGCGATCAGGTCCGCGCCTATGCCCTGCGGCACGAAACCGGTCGCGAAGTTCGTCGCCGGGTCCTGCGCCCACGCGCCGCCGTCCGAACCGATGGGCACGCGCGACATGCTCTCGACGCCGCCCGCGACAACCAGGTCCTCCCAGCCGCTCGCGACCTTCTGCGCCGCGATGTTCACCGCTTCCAGGCCCGACGCGCAAAAACGGTTGATCTGCATGCCGGCGCAGCGGAAGTCCCAGCCGGCCTTCAGCGCCGCGGTCTTCGCGATCACCGAGCCCTGCTCGCCGACCGGCGAGACCACGCCCATCACGACATCGTCGAGCTGCGCCGGATCGAAGCCGACGCGCCGCTGCAGTTGCGTCAGCAAGCCGGCCAGCAGGTCGACGGGCTTCACCTCGTGCAGGCTGCCGTCCTTCTTGCCCTTGCCGCGCGGCGTCCGCA
Source organism: Burkholderiaceae bacterium (assembly GCA_036568605.1). GTDB lineage: Bacteria > Pseudomonadota > Gammaproteobacteria > Burkholderiales > Burkholderiaceae_C > DATCSE01. Next base: position 578 of record DATCSE010000467.1, read on the forward strand.
CGGCCTCGAAGATCATCGCGTGGGCCATCGTGGTCGCCTCCTGTGGTCAAACGCCCCTGGTCGCCGCCGATTGACAAGCGATTATCGGCACGCGCACACTGCCCCGCAAGCACCAAGCAAGTGCTTGGTTGAATCCGAAAGTGACCTGCGCTGCGCCCGCATCGGCCATGTCCTCCGCCTACCGCTCGGTGTTCGTTCCCGGCCTGTTGGCCGGGCAGGTCGTGGTCGTGACCGGCGGCGGCTCGGGCATAGGCCGCTGCACCGCGCACGAGCTGGCCGCGCTGGGCGCCGCGGTCGCGCTCGTCGGGCGCAAGGTCGAGAAGCTGGAGGCGGTGCGTGCCGAGATCGCCGAAGCGACGACCGGCGCAACTTGCTCGACGCACGTCTGCGACATCCGCGAGGAAGACGCGGTCCGAACCACCGTCGCCACGGTGCTCGCGCGCCACGGCCGCATCGATGGGCTGGTCAACAACGCCGGCGGGCAGTTCCCGGCGCCGCTCGCGGCGATCAGCGCAAAGGGCTGGGATGCGGTCGTGCGCAACAACCTGACCGGCGGCTTCCTGATGGCGCGCGAATGCGTGACGCAATGGATGGCCACCGCCGGACGCGGCGCGATCGTCAACATCATCGCCGACATCTGGGGCGGCATGCCGGGCATGGGCCACTCGGGCGCGGCCCGTGCCGGCATGCTCAACTTCACCGAAACCGCGGCGCTCGAATGGGCGCCGGTGCGCGTCAACGCGGTCGCGCCGGGCTGGATCGCCTCCAGCGGCATGGACCAGTACCCGTCGGCGATGCGCGAGACACTGCGCGGCCTGAACGAGCTCGTGCCGCTGCGCCGGCTCGGCACCGAAAGCGAGGTCTCGGCGGCGATCGTGTTCCTGCTCTCGCCGGCCGCGGCCTTCATCTCCGGCGCCTGCCTGCGCGTCGACGGCGCGGCACCGAATGCGAAACGCATCTGGCCGCAGGTCGGCAACGGCGGCAGCACCGAGGCGTTCAATGGTTTCCACCTCGCCTCGATGCCGAAGGTACTGCGTGACTAGGCCCATGTTTCGACACCCGCTCGGGCTGAGCTTGTCGAAGCCCTCTATGCAAACCAGCGCTTCGACAAGCTCAGCGCGAACGGCGTTGGAACACGAGTACGTCCACGACACGTGACATGCCGGTGATCAACCTGCCGCTGGACACTCGCGACTCGACATATGCCGCGAACCGCGCTCACGCACTCTCGCTGATCGATGAGTGGCGCGCCCTCGAAGCCCGCACCCGCGCCGCCAGCGAGCGCGCGAAGCCGCTGTTCGACAAGCGCGGCCAACTGCTGCCGCGCGAGCGCGTTGCTCGGCTGCTCGACCCCGGCGTGCCGTTCCTCGAGCTGTCGACCCTGGCGGGCTGGCTGCAGGACGTGCCCGACTCCGCGAGATCCGTCCCGGGCGGCGGCACGATTGCCGGCATCGGAGTCGTCCGCGGCGTCCGCGTGATGCTGGTGGCTGACGACGCCGGCATCGACGCCGGCGCGCTGCAGCCGCGCGGCCTCGAGAAGCTGCAGCGGGCGCAGGCGATCGCGCTGGAGAACAAGCTGCCGTTCGTGCACCTGATCGAATCGGCCGGCGCGAACCTGCTGAACTACAAGGTCGAGCAGTTCATCCACGGCGGCAGCGCGTTCTGGATGCTCGCGCGGCTCTCGGCCGCGGGGCTGCCGGTGATCGGCGTCGTGCACGGCTCGTCGACCGCCGGCGGTGCCTACATGACCGGACTGTCGGACCGCGTGATCATGGTGCGCGGCCGCTCGCGCGCATTCCTCGCCGGCCCGCCGCTGTTGAAAGCCGCGACCGGCGAGATCGCCGACGACGAAGCGCTGGGCGGCGCCGAGATGCACGCGAGCGTCTCGGGCCTCGCGGACTTCGTCGCCGACGACGATGCCCACGCCCTCGCGCTGGCGCGCGAGCTGATCGCCTCGCTGGGTTGGCAGCCGACGGCCCACTGGCCCGATGCGGCGCCGCCGCGCTTCGCTGCCGACGAGCTGCTGGGCCTGTTCGGCGCCGACCTGCGCCGCCCGGTCGAGATGCGCCACGTGATCGCGCGCATCGTCGACGGGTCCGAGTTCCTCGAGTTCAAGCCGGACCATGGCCCGGCCACCGTCTGCGGCCATGCGCGCATCGCCGGCTTCTCCGTGGGCCTGGTCACGAACAACGGCCCGCTGGATCCGGCCGGCAGCACCAAGGTCACGCACTTCATCCAGGCCTGCTGCCAGACCGGCACGCCGCTCGTGTACCTGCAGAACACGACCGGCTTCATCGTCGGCACCGAGGCCGAACGCGCCGGCATGATCAAGCACGGCGCGAAGCAGATCCAGGCGCTGTCGAACGCAACGGCGCCGCAGATCACGATCCACTGCGGCGCGTCGTTCGGCGCCGGCAACTACGGCATGTGCGGGCGCGGCTTTCACCCGCGCTTCGTGTTCAGCTGGCCGACCTCGCGCACCGCGGTGATGGGCCCGCAGCAGGCGGCCGGCACGATGGAGATCGTGATGCGCGAGGCAGCCGCGCGCAAAGGCGAACCGGTCGACGAAGCGAAGCTCGCCGCGCTGAACGCGAAGATCGTCGAGACCTTCGAGCGGCAGATGCACGCGTTCTACACCTCGGGCCTGCTGCTCGACGACGCGATCATCGACCCGCGCGACACCCGCCGCGTGCTCGCGCTGGCGCTCGCGGTATGCGACGAGGCCGCGCGGCGTACGCTGCGGCCGGTGCAGTTCGGCGTCGCTCGCCCCTGACCGAACGAGCCAGGAGACACCCCATGCACATCACCCACGAACACGAAGAGATCCAGCGCACGCTGAAGCGCTTCATAGACGACGAGATCAACCCGCGCGTCGACGAGTGGGAAGCCGCCGAGGCCTTCCCCGCGCACGCGGTGTTCAAGAAGCTCGGCGATCTGGGCCTGCTGGGCCTGACCAAACCCACCGACTACGGCGGCATGGCACTGGACTACTCGTACTCGGTGATCATGGCCGAGACGCTGGGCCACGTGAACTGCGGCGCGATCCCGATGGCGATCGGCGTGCAGACCGACATGTGCACGCCGGCGCTCGCGCGCTTCGGTTCCGATGCGCTGAAGCGCCAGTTCCTCGCACCGGCGATCGCCGGCGACATGGTGGGCTGCATCGGCGTCTCCGAGCCGGGCGCCGGCTCCGATGTCGCGAACATCAAGACAACCGCGAAGAAGGACGGCGGCGACTACGTGATCAACGGCGCGAAGATGTGGATCACGAACTCGCTGCAGGCCGACTGGATGTGCGTTCTCGCCAACACGTCGGACGGTGCCGCGCACAAGAACAAGAGCCTGATCATGGTGCCGATGGACACCCCCGGCGTCACCCGCGCGAAGAAGATCCGCAAGATCGGCATGATGGCCAGCGACACCGGGCTGATCCACTTCGACGACGTGCGGGTGCCGCAGGCCTACCGCATCGGCGACGAAGGCATGGGCTTCACCTACCAGATGATGCAGTTCCAGGAGGAGCGCCTGTGGGCCGCGGCGAACGCGATCCAGGGGCTGCTGAACTGCATCGAAGAAACGATCGCCTATGCGCGCGAGCGCCAGATCTTCGGCAGGAGCGTGCTCGACAACCAGGTCGTGCACTTCAAGCTGGCCGAGCTGAAGACCGAGGTCGAGTCGCTGCGCGGGCTGGTCTACATGGCGACCGAGAAGTACGTCGCCGGGCAGGACGTGACCGAGTGGGCCTCGATGGCCAAGCTCAAGTCCAGCCGGCTGCTGCGCATCGTGCCCGATGCCTGCATGCAGTACTGGGGCGGCATGGGCTACACCTGGGACAACCGGGTCTCGCGCCTGTACCGCGACGGCCGCCTCGCGTCGATCGCGGGCGGCGCCGACGAGGTGATGCTGGGCATCATCAGCAAGTACATGCACATCCTGCCGGCGCGCGGGTGAAGGCATGACGACAACGCCGTTCAATTCGGTGCTGATCGCGAATCGGGGAGAGATCGTGGTGCGCGTCGCGCGCAGCGCACGCGCGCTTGGATTGCGCACGATCACGATCGCGTCCGATGCCGATCGCGACGCGCCGTACACGCGAGCTTGCGACAGCGTCGTCGCGATCGGCGGCGAGCGTGCGGCCGATTCGTACCTGCGCATCGAGGCGGTCCTCGGCGCGGCGCACGCGAGCGGCGCGCAGGCGGTGCACCCGGGCTATGGCTTCCTGTCCGAGAACCCGGCGTTCGCACAGGCCGTGCTCGATGCCGGGCTGGCCTGGATAGGCCCGCCGCCGGCGGCGATGCACGCGATGGCCGACAAGTCGCGCGCGCGCCGGCGCCTGGCCGCGATCGGCGTGCCGGTGCTGCCCGGCTACGACGGCGATGCGCAATCGCCGGCGACGCTGCGGCGCGAGGCCCTGCGCATCGGCTTGCCGGTGATGGTCAAGGCCGCGGCCGGCGGCGGCGGGCGCGGCATGCGGCTGGTGCGCGACGAGTCGTCGCTGGACGACGCGCTCGCGAGCGCCGCGGCCGAAGCCCACGCGGCGTTCGGCGATGCGCGGCTGTTGATCGAGCGCGCGTTGCTGGCGCCCCGTCACGTCGAGATCCAGGTGTTCGCCGATGCGCAGGGCCACGTCGTGCATCTCGGGGAGCGCGACTGCTCGATCCAGCGGCGCCACCAGAAGATCCTCGAGGAAGCGCCCTCGCCCGCCGTGTCGCCGGCGCTGCGGCGGCGCATGGGCGATGTCGCGGTCGCGATCGCGCGCGAGGTCGGGTACGTGGGCGCCGGCACGGTCGAGTTCCTGCTCGAGGCCGACAGCAGCGGCGGCGAAGCTTCGTTCTGGTTCATGGAGATGAACACGCGGCTGCAGGTGGAGCATCCGGTGACCGAGGCGCTGACCGGTGTCGACCTGGTCGAGTGGCAGTTGCGCGTCGCCGCCGGCGAACCGCTGCCGCTCGGCGAGCAGGACGAGCTGCTGCGTCGCTTCGAGAGCGGCGGGCACGCGATCGAAGCCCGGCTGTGCGCCGAGGACCCGGGCGACGATTACCTGCCGCAGTCCGGCACGATCGCGCACTGGCATCCGCCGCCGGGCGTGCGGGTCGAGCATGCGCTCGCCAGCGGCTGCGCGATCAGCCCGCACTACGACTCGATGATCGCGAAACTGATCGCGCACGGACCGCACCGCGATGCGGCACTTCGCACGCTGGCCGCGGCGCTGGATCGCACGCTGTGCCTGGGCCTCGCGACGAACCGCGCCTTTCTCGCCCGGGTGCTGCGGCATCCGGCGTTCGTCGAGGGCCGGGCGGTGACGACCGCGTTCCTGGCGCAGCACTACGCCGACAACGCCGCCCGAACCGACCTCGCGCCCTCGTGGCTGCGCGCGCTGGCGGCCGCGAGCCATGCGCTGCTGACCGATGCGCCGCTGCCGCCGCTGTGGGCGGCCTGGACGTCGTCGAACCATGTGGCGACGCAGGTGCCCATCGGATACGCCGACCGCGAGGAGCGCTGGCAGCTCGCCGGCACGCCCGCCGAACTGGCCGCGACGAACGGCGATGCGACACACCGCATCGCGGCACTGCAGCGCAGCAGCCGCTCGAGCGTCGCCGCCCTGGTCGACGGACGTCCGGTCGAGGCGCGCTGCGCCGCCGGCTGGTGGCTGGCCGACGGGCACGAAGCCTGGGTGCAGGACCTGCGCCTGGCTTCGAAGCAAGCGCGCAGCAGCGACGACACGGGTGCGTTGCAGGCACCGATGCACGGCCGCGTCACGCAGGTGCTGGACGCGGTCGGCCAGCCGGTCGAAGCCGGTGCCTTGC
>DATCSE010000468.1:0-21155 GCA_036568605.1 Burkholderiaceae bacterium
CGACGAGACGTTGACATCGATCTGCTGCCCCGGCTGCGCGAACGGCGGCAACTGCGCGGTCACCATCACGGCGGCCACGTTCTTCAGCTGCATGTTGGTGCCGGCCGGCACGGTCACGCCCATCTGCTGCAGCATCGCCGAGAGGCTCTGCGTCGTGAACGGGGTCGAGGTGGTCTGATCACCGGTGCCGTCGAGGCCGACGACGAGGCCGTATCCGACCAGCTGATTGGGGCGCACGCCCTGCACCGTCGCGACTTCCTTCAGCCGCATCGCGTGGGCCGGCGCCGGCCACCACAGCGCGGCCGACGCGAGCAGCGCGGTCAGTGCGATCAGCGCACGCAGGAATCGTTCGGTCGTCGCAGAGGAGTGGTGCTGGGCAGGCATGGCGAAGCATCCGTGGATGCTGCCCATTCTGTTCAGCCTCAGATCGGCAGAACGTTCAAAAAGAACCGGCCGAGCCAGCCTATTCCCTGGGCATCGGCCTGCGCGCCGCGGCCGCGCTGCTCGATGCGCACATTGGCAATTTGCGCCGACGGCACCGTGTTGCCCGATTGGATCGCGCGCGGGTCGACCTGCCCCGAGAAGCGCAGCACGTCGACGTTGTGGTTGACGCCGATCTGCTTCTCGCCGGAGATCACGAGGTGGCCGTTGGGCAGCACGTCGATCACGGTCGCGGTGATCGTGCCGGAGAAGTCGTTCGAGTTGACCGTGCTCCCCTTGCCGGCGAAGGTGTTGGCCGAATTGATCCCGACGCTGGTACGCCCGTTCGTGAACGAATTGGGGGTGATGCCGGGCAGCGCGGTCACGCCGGCGCTGACGGTGCCACTCTTGTCGATCGAGCTGGTCGCTGTCTGGGTCGCGGCGATCTTCTCGACGATCTGCACCGTGATCGTGTCGCCGACCAGGCGCGCGCGGTGGTCCTCGAACAGCGGCCGGTACTGCGTGGCCTGGAAGATCGAGCCGTTGTTGATCACCGGGGCCGGTGCGGCTTGCGGGCGCATCGAGGTCGGCTGCTGGATGTCGACCGGCGGACGCGGGTTGATCGTCTCGCACGCGGCGAGCGGAAGGACGCAGGCGAGGAACGCGAGTCGCGCGGCACCGTTCGGGCTGAGCCTGTCGAAGCCCCTGCGCGCGCACTTCGACAAGCTCAGTGCGAACGGGTTGATGATGCGGTTCATGGTCACAGCTGCGCGAGCCGTTGCAGCATCTCGTCCGAAGTCTTGATCGCCTTCGAGTTCAGCTCATAGGCGCGCTGGGTCTGAATCATTCCGACCAGTTCTTCGACGACATTGACGTTCGACGTCTCGACGAACCCCTGCTGCAGCAGGCCGAGCCCGTTCTGCCCCGGCGTGCCGGCGTTCGGCGTGCCGGACGCGGCGGTCTCGGCGTAGACGTTCTGGCCCTTGGGCTCGAGGCCGGCCGGGTTGACGAAGTTCGCGAGCTGGATCTTGCCCACGGTCTGCGGCGTGGCCTGCGTCGGCAGCACGACGCTGACCGTGCCGTCCGAGCCGATCGAGACGCTGGTGGCATTCGCAGGGACCGTGATGCCCGGCTGCAGCGTGTAGCCGTTGTTCGTGACGATCTGGCCCTGCGAGTTGACCTGGAACGAACCGTCGCGCGTGTAGCCGGTCGTGCCGTCGGGCATCTGCAGCTCGAAGAAGCCCTGACCGCTGACCGCCACGTCCAGCGGGTTGCTGCTTTGCTGCAGGTTGCCCTGCGCGAAGCTGCGCGCCGTCGCGACTGCACGCGTGCCCAGGCCCAGCTGCAGCCCGGTCGGCAAGGTCGTCTGGTCGGTGCTGCTGGCACCGGCCTGGCGCAGGTTCTGGTACATCAGGTCCTCGAACACCGCGTGCGAGCGCTTGTAGCCGTTCGTCGACGAGTTGGCGAGGTTGTTCGAGATCGCATCGAGCTGCGTCTGCTGGGCTTCCATGCCCGTCTTCGAGATCCACAGGGAACGCATCATGGCGGTGCTCCGGTCATTGGCGGAGATCATGACGGCGCGCCCCGCCGCGGATGGCCGGAAAAGGCGGGTGCTTACGGCGCATATCGGGGCGCTGCGCCCGCCCCGGTCAGCTGCGCCAGCGCCGCGCGCACGTCGCGCGGCTTGGGCGGCTTGCTCAGCACCTGGTCCACGTGCGCCGGGATCTCGCCGTCGGTCAGCAGCCGCTGGCCCCAGCCGGTCAGCAGGATCACCGGCACGGTCTCGGCGCTCGCCTTCACCGCGCTGGCCACGTGGCGCCCGTCGACATACGGCATCCCCAGGTCGGTGATCACCGCGTCGAATCCGCCGTCGAGCTTGTGTGCGCTGCGGAACGCGTCGATGCCGGCCTGGCCGCCGCTCGCGGTGACGACGATGTGGCCGTCGAGCTCCAGCGTGTCGCTCAGCGACTTCAGCATCAACGGGTCGTCGTCGACGATCAGCACGCGCAGCCGCCGCGCCGGCGCCTCGACCGCCGCGGGCACGGCGGCGGCCTCGGGCTGCAGACCGGCCGGCACCGGGAAGCTCAGGCGCACGGTCGTGCCGCGCCCGGGCGTGCTGTCGATCTGCACCTCGGCGCCGTGCCGCTGGACCACGCCGTACACCATCGCCAGGCCCAGGCCGGTGCCGCGCTCGCCTTTGGTCGTGAAGAACGGCTCGAGGCAGCGGCGCCGCGTGTCCTCGTCCATGCCGATGCCGGTGTCGCCGACTTCGACGACCGCGCTGTCTGCCCCCGTCGCGGTCGGGCCGCTGCCGCCGTTCGATGCGATGCGGCGCGTGCGCAGCGTCAGCACGCCGCCCTCGGGCATCGCGTCGATCGCGTTGAAGATCAGGTTGGTCAGCGCCTCCCGCACTTCGCTCTCGACGCCCAGGATCGCCGGCAGGTCCGGCGCGAGCCCGGTCTCCAGGCGGATCACGATGCCGCGCTGCTGCGGCATGTCGCTCCAGCGCACCCGCGTCAGGTCCAGCACCTGCTGCACCAGCGTGTTCAGCTGCACCGGCAACGGCTGCAACTGCGGCTCGCGCCGGCGGTAGAACTCGCGCATGCGCGCGACCGTCGCGGCGACGTCGTCGATCGCGCGGGCGATCGTCTCGAGATAACCGCGGCCGCGCTCGCTGAGCTGCGGCTCGCGCTCCAGCAGCGTCTCGGTGTACAGCGCGACCGGCGAGAGCGCGTTGTTGATGTCGTGCGCGATGCCGCTGGCCATCTGGCCCAGCGCACGCAGCCGCTCCTGCTGCATCACGGCCTGCTGCGACTGGCGCAGGTCGTCGTAGGCCTGCAGCAGCGCGCCGTGCAGCTCGGCCTGCCGGGCCGCCAGCGCGACATGCGTGCTGAGCTGGCGCACGAACTCGCAGTCGCCGCCGCTGAACGACTGCGGCGGCCGACGCGCGACCGCGAGCACGCCGAACACGCGGCTCTCGGACTGCAACGGCGCGATGACCAGCGCGCGCAACCCGTGCTGCGCCAGCCGCTGCGGGAACGGCGAGGCCACGGCCTGGATGTCGGGCTCGTGGACGAGCTCGCCGTGCAGCGCGCGCCCCAAGCCCTGCGGGTCGACCGCGATGCGCGACTGCTCGGCCAGCGCCAGCGCGCCCGCGAGCGAATGGCTGTGCGCGCCGACGCGGATGACCGTCAGCGTGTCGTCGGCCGTGTCATGCCGGAGCACGCAGGCGAAGTCGACCGGCAGCCGCTCCTCCAGGCTGCCGACCGCGACCCCGTAGATGCTCTGCAGGTCCTGCCGCTCGCCGATCGCGCGGCTGATCTGGTCCAGCAGCGTCATCCGGTCGAGCTGGGCCTGCAGCTGCGCCTCGGTGCGCTCGCGCTCGACGATCTGCGCCGTCAGGCGCTCGGTCGTGCGCTGCAGGTCGGCATTGGCCGCGCGCAGCGAACCGGCGAGCCGCGCCTCCTCCATCCGTCCGTCGACGATGGACGTGAACAGCGTCAGCCCGAGCACGGCCACCGCGGCGGCGCCGACCAGCAGGCTCAGGCTGCTGCTGGCCAGCACGCCGGCGCTCAGGCACACCGAGCCTTCGGGGAATCCTGCTGCCGCCATGCCGGTGTAGTGCATGCCGCTGATCGCGAAGCCCATCACCGCGGCGGCGGCCGCCTGGTAGGCGAGCTCGCGGTGCTTGCGGACGCCCCGCAGCCAGAAAAAGATCAGCAGCGCCGCCGCCGACGCGACCACCGCGATCACGAACGATGCGAACACCAGTGCAGCGTTCCAATCGATCGGGGGCGCCATGTCGAGCGCAGCCATTCCGAGGTAGTGCATCGCGCAGATGCCGGCGCCCATCGCGAGCGAGCCGCCGGCCAGGCGCGGCAGCGTCAACGAACCGCGACTGGCCACCCGCAACGCCACGGCCGACACCACGACCGCGGCGATCCACGAGACGAAGGTCAGCAGCCGGGTATAGCCCAACGCGATCGGCAGCGAGAACGCGAGCATGCCGACGAAGTGCATGGCCCAGATGCCGGTGCCCATCGCGATCGAGCCGCCGACCCACCAGGTCAGCGCGACGCCGCGATGCGCCGTGCGCACGCGCTTGGCCAGGTCCAGCGCCACGTATGACGCGAACCCGGCGATCAGCACCGAGGCAGCCACCAGCGCCGGGTCGTAACGAGGGGTCAGATACGCCATGGTCCTGGAGGTCATGGACACCAGGCGCGATCTTGGCGCGAATCAGGCGCCCGGCGCCATCATGCAGGATCGGGGGATGGTCAATGCCCGGTGGGTCGGCATCGCGAAGAAAGCAAGGGTCGGCACGCATCTTACGGGCATGCCCGGCAGCGCTAGACTGCGGCGATGGTCAGGTGTCCACGCTGTGGTGAGGAGAACCCGCCCAAGTTCAGGCTGTGCGGGTACTGCGGCAGCCCGCTGGCCGCTGCCGCGCTGCCGGCCCACGAGCTGCGCAAGACGGTCACCATTGTCTTCTGCGACCTGAAGAGTTCCACCGCGCTTGGCGAGCGGCTGGATCCGGAGGCGCTGCACGACGTCAAGGAACGCTACTTCCGCGCGATGGCCGCCGAGATCACGCGCCACGGCGGCCTGATCGAGAAGTACATCGGCGACGCGATCATGGCCGTCTTCGGCCTGCCGCGGGCGCACGAGGACGATGCGCTGCGCGCCGTGCGTGCGGCCGTCGGCATGCAGAAGGCGCTCAACGCCGTCAACGCGGACCTGCTGGCGCGCTACGACATCACGCTGGCCAATCGCACCGGCATCAACACCGGCGAGGTCGTCGCGAACGACGATCCGACTGCCGACCAGAAGCTCGCCACCGGCGACGCGGTGAACGTCGCGGCGCGGCTCGAGCAGGCGGCGCCCGCGGACCAGATCCTGATCGGCGAGGTGACGTACCGGCTGGTGCGCGACGCGGTCCGGGTCGAGGCCGTCGAGCCGCTGGAGCTCAAGGGCAAGGCCCAGCGCGTCCCGGCGTACCGGCTGCTCTCGGCCGACGGGCTCGACGGCCAGCTGCGGCGCATCGACACGCCGCTGGTCGGCCGCGAGGAGGAGCTCGCCACGCTGGCGCGGGCGTATCGCGAGGCGAGCGAGGGGCTGGCCGTGCGACTGGTCACGGTGATCGGCGAAGCGGGTGCCGGCAAGTCGCGCCTGCTGCAGGAGCTGGCCGAGCGTGTCGCAGTCGGTGCGCGCGTGCTGCGCGGCCGCTGCCTGGCGTACGGCGACGGCATCACGTTCTGGCCGCTGCGTGGCATCGTCGGCTCGGCCGCGGGAATCCGAGACGACGACTCGCCGGCCGACGCGCAGGCCAAGGTGCTGGCGGTGTGCGGCGACGCGAACGTCGCCGACCGGCTCGCCTCGGCCATCGGGTTGAGCCCGGCCTCGTTCCCGCTGCACGAGGTGAACTGGGCAGCCCGCCGGCTGCTCGAGATTCTGGCGAGCGATCGTCCGGTCGTCGCGGTGATCGACGATATCCACTGGGCCGAGTCGGCGCTGCTCGATCTGATCGACAGCATCGTCACCTCGTCGACCGGCGCGCCCATCCTGCTGCTCGCGACGACGCGCCCCGATCTGTTCGAAGAGCACCCGCAATGGGGCGAAAGCGCATCGGCCACGCGGCTGATGCTGCGCCCGCTGAGCGACAGGGCGTCGGCCCAGGTCGCCACCAACCTGCTCGGCGACGCCAACCTGCCCGAGGATGTGGTGGAGCGCATCGTCGACGCAAGCGAGGGCAACCCGTTGTTCGTCGAGCAGATGCTGTCGATGCTGATCGACAGCGGCGCCCTGCGCCAGGAAGACGGGCGCTGGAGGCGAGCCCATGCCGACGCCGAGATCGTCGTGCCGCCGACGATCCACGCGCTGCTCGAGGCGCGGCTGGACCAGCTCGGCCGCGCCGAGCGCGCCGCGGTGGAGCCGGCCGCGGTCATCGGGCTCGAATTCGCGGAACCGGCCGTGGTGTCGCTCGCCCCCGAGGTGCTGCGCCCCGCGATCGGCGAACACCTGGGGTCGCTGACGCGCAAGCAGTTCATCCGCGTGTCGCGCGCGATCGAAGCCGAGCCTGTCTATCGGTTCCAGCATCAGCTGGTGCGTGACACGATCTACACCGGATTGCTGAAGCGAGCACGTGCCAGCCTGCACATCGAGTTCGTGCGCTGGGCCGACCGCATGAACGCCGATCGTGACCGCGCGCTCGAGTTCGAGGCGATCCTGGGCTACCACCTCGAGCAGGCGCACAAGTACCTGCGCGAGCTCGGCCCGCTGGACGAATCCGGGATCGCGATCGGACGCGATGGCGCGCGCCGCCTCGCCAATGCCGGCCGGCGCGCCTTCGCCAGCGGCGACATCAAGGCCGCGGGCAATCTGCTGCAGCGCGCGGTCGCGTTGCTGCAACCGGATGACGCACAGCGCATGGCCTTGCTGCCCGAACTCGGCGAGACGTTGATGAGCATGGGCGACTTCGCGGCAGCCCGCGCCGCGCTCGACGAGGCGATGACCGCTGCCGACCGCACCGGCGACCCAAGGGTCAAGGCGTCCAGCCAACTGGTCGGCATGTTCGTGCGCCTCTACAGCGGCGAGCAGCAGAGCGACTGGAGCGGAGAAACGCTGCGCGTCACCCACGAGATCATTCCGATCCTCGAGCGCGAGAGCGCGCACAACGAGCTGGCCACCGGCTGGCGGCTGATCGTGCTCGTGCACGGCATGGCGGGACGCTATACGTTGGCCACCGAAGCGGTGGAGCGCTCGATCTTCCACGCGCGGCAGGCCGGCAACGAGCGGCTGCTCGCGCGCAACGGCCTGATCCTGTCGATGAACGGCCTGTTCGGGCCGACCCCGGTGCGCGAAGCCGTCGAGGACTGCGAGCGCTTCCTGGCCGAAGGGTTGAGCGATCGTCAGGTCGAAGGTTGCATGCTGTGCATGCTGGCTCAGCTGAAGGCCATGGATGCGAAGCTCGAAGAAGCGCGCACTCTCTACCGGCGGGGGCGCAGACTGCTGCGCGAGCTCGGTCAGGGCGTCAGCGCTGCATCGACCGGCATCGATCTTGCGCGCGTCGAGCTGCTGGGTGGCGACCTGGCGCTCGCGGAGCGCGAGGTCCGCAGCGACTACGACTTTCTCGCGAGGATGGGCGAGACCTATTTCCTCTCGACGATGGCCGCGCTGCTGTCGCGCATCGTCAGAGACCAGGGTCGCGACGAAGAAGCCATGGCGCTGTCGCAAGCGGCCGAGGCAGCGACCGCTGCGGACGACGTGGAATCGCAGGCGCTGTGGCGTGCCATCCGCGCCCCCATCGTCGCGCGCGCCGGAAACGCCGCGCTCGGCGAAGAACTGGCGCGCGGCGCGCTCGATCTTGCGCGCAAGACCGAGGCGCCGATGCTGCAGGCCGATGCGCTATCCGAGCTCGCGGCCGTTCTGAGGCTGCGCGGCAGAGCCTCGGAAGCACATCAGGCCATGAACGAGGCGATCGAGCTGTACGTGGCCAAGGGCAACATCGTCTCGGCCACGCGCGCGGGACTCACAACACCCGATACGCGCCGTTCCTGATGTTGAGCAGTATCCATTCGAAGTCGCCGTCGAGATCCGGGGTCCAGCCCGGCACGGTCTTGCTCTTGTAGTACGTCTGCTTCGCGATGCACGGGATGCCGTCCGTGCGCGGCGTGGTCGGGCTCGCGCACGGGCCGATGACGGTCTGCTTGTTGTCGGCGATGTACACCAGAACGACGGACGTGATCTTGGTGCCGGACTTGATGGTCGAGGCATCCTGGCGCAGCACGATCGTCAGGTAGGGGCTGAACGTCGCAGGGATCGGGGTCGTCCCGGGGATCGTGATCGCGAGGTCCGACTGATAGCAGGTGACGAAGTTGCTGCAGTTCGGATCGCCCGAGGGCGAGATCGCGATGGTGGCCGTCGTGTAGGTCGACGCTGCGGGAATGCCGACCGTCGTCGCGAACTGGTGCTCGTCCGCGCCGGTGGGCACGCCGCCGACGCCGGTGAAGAACGTGCCACCCGCCTTCGGAACGGCCGACTTGACGAGCACCGGGTTGGCAGTACCGAGCAGCACGTCGCCCGCGGTCCACGGGAAGGTCGAGTTGAACGGCGTCGGTGACCCCTCGGCGATCTTCGTGGCGCCGCTGAAGTGCACGTTGTCGGGCGTGGGCGGCCCCGCCGGATCGGCGATCGGTGCCTTGAAGAACACCGCGAAGGTCGGATAGGGCTGGCCCGCGCGCAAGGTCCCGATGTCGCAGCTGATCGTCCGCGCATTCGCCGGCGAACCGGCCGGGTTGGCGATCGTCGCGCAGGTGGCGCCGTCCGCACTGCTGAACTCGGCCGCCTCGGTCGCGTCGGTCACCGTCGTCGTCCCGACGAAAGTGATGTGATTGGTGTTGTTCGTGTTCGACGGATCGCTGACGATGGAGACGGTATAGCCGACAACGGTGTTCAGCGGCGGCGTCTTGCCTGCCGCAGCAGCGCTGTACGTGACGTTGGTGGTCAGGGGCGTCACGGTGGTGGTGAAGCTGCCTGTCCCGGCGAACGCCGAAGTGGCCGTCACGAGCGTCGCGGCCGCGACCCGTGCGAGTACCTTGAGATGAGCCATGCAGACCTCCTGGGTCGAAACGACCGCAGTCCGGCGCGCAACCAGTCCGCGTGAGGTCACGACCGTCACGGACTTGGCGTGTGCCGAGCCATCCCTGTGAAGTCCGGCAGGTTGACTCCAAGCGTGCCGGGATGTCAATCCCTTGCACCCCTCAGCCGCCTGGTCTGCTCAGGCCGGGCGGCGACCGGCGGCCGCCTCAGTTCGCCGACAGCAGTTGCGCCGCGGCCTTCTCGTTGCCTTCGGCGGTCGAGAGCATCTTCATCTGTGCCTCGAACTGGCGCGCGGCCGAGATCATCGCGACCATGGTTTCGACCGGGCTGACGTTCGAGCCTTCAAGTGCGCCGTCCTGCACGCGCGCGTTCGTGTCGGTCGGCAGGTCGTTGCCGTCGGCGGCGCGGAACAGGCCATCGACGCCGCGCGTCAGCGGTGTTTCAGGCGTAACCAGCTTCAGGCGGCCGACCGCGGTGATCTTGCCGTCGGCGCTCTTCGCGCTGACCGTGCCGTCGCTGCCGAAGCTGACCGCGGTGTCGCGCGGGATCTGGATCGGGCCGCCGTCGCCGAGTACCGCGAGGCCGCTGCGCGTGACCAGCGTGCCTTCGCTGGAGACGTCGAACGAGCCGCCGCGGGTGTAGGCCTCGGTGCCGTCCAGCGCCTGCACGCTGAGCCAGCTCGAGCCCATCGCGGCGACATCGAGGTTGCGTCCGGTCGCGGTGATTGCGCCGGCGCTGGCGTCGTAGCCGGTGGTCGTCTCGAGCGTGTAGACGCGCGTGCTCGCGCCGCTGCCTTGCACCGGCACCGCCCGGAACGCCTGCAGCTCGGCGCGGAAGCCCGGCGTCGAGACGTTCGCGAGGTTGTTTGCGAGCGTGTCCTGGCGCTGCATCGTCGCCTTCGCGCCGGACATGGACAGGTAGATCATGCGGTCCATCGCAGGCCCTCAAGCATTCAGAAATCGAGACGCGATCAGCGCAGGTTCACGAGCGTTTGAAGTACCTGGTCCTGCGTCTTGATCGTCTGCGCATTGGCCTGGTAGACGCGCTGCGCGGTGATCATGTTGACCAGCTCGCCGGTCAGGTCCACGTTCGATTCCTCGAGCGCCGAGGCCTGCAGCGAGCCGATGTTGCCGCTGCCCGGCGTGCCGACCGTCGGGTCGCCCGACGAATAGGTACGGGCCCAGACGTTGCCGCCCTGCGGCGCGAGGCCCTGCGGGTTGCGGAACGTCGCCAGCTCGACCTGGCCGGCCGGCTTGGACTGGCCGTTCGAATAGGTGGCCATCACGATGCCGCTCTTCTCGATCGACACGCTCGCGAGCTGGCCGGCGGTATAGCCGTCCTGCGACATGTCGGTCACGCCGAACGCCGAGCCGAACTGGGTGGACTTGGTCAGGTCCAGCGAGATGTTGGGAATCGCCAGCGTGGTCGCGCCGCTCGCGTTCGTCGTCGACGGGATCGTGATCGTGACCGGGCCGGTCGGCGAGGTCGGCGCGCTGCCGTCGCTCGCGTACGTGATCGACGTGATCGGCAGCGGCGCGGCCGCGGTGCCGGCCAGCGTCGTGCCATTGGCGGTGGCGTAGACGTTCCAGGTGTCGGTGCCCGACTTCTGGAAGTAGTAGGTCAGCGCGACGTCCTGCCCCTTCGCGTCGAAGACCGTGACCGAGGTCGCGTTGTTGTAAGTCGTCGCATCGGAGAAGTCGATCTGCGGCGTCACGGTGGCTGCCGGCGCGGTCGTCGCGAGCCGCGAATCCAGGTTCATCTCGACATCGATCTCGCTCGTGGCTTGCGGATCCACGCCGGCGGTCGGCAGCTGCAGCGACTTGGCGGCGCCGGGCTGGATCACGCCGTTGTTGTCGGCCGGATAGCCCATCAGCTTCATGCCGGCGTTGTTGACGATGTAACCGTCCTTGTCCGCCTGGAACTGGCCGTTGCGGGTGTACAGCGTCTGGATGCCGTTGTTGACCTCGAAGAAGCCGTTGCCGTTGATCGCCAGGTCCAGCGGGTTCTCGGTGGTCGTGATGTTGCCCTGCGTGAACTGCTGCGTCACCGCGGCCAGGTTCACGCCGATGCCGATGTTGGTCGTGCCGGCGCCGTTGATCGCGTTCGCGTACATGTCGGCAAACTCGGCGCGCGAGGACTTCGCGCCTATCGTGTTTGCGTTCGCGACGTTGTTGCCGATCACCTCGAGGTTCTTGCTCGACGCGTTCAGACCGGAGAGACCTTGCTGGAAGCTCATGGGGTGTCCTTGAGGGAGCTGGGTTTGGTGTTGTTCAGTTGATCGCCTTGACCGACGAATACGGCGTCTCGCCGCTGCGGTCGAGCTCGAGCACCAGCGAGCTGCCCGATGTGCTGACCGCGTTGACGGTGTCGCGCATCAGCGGCGTCGCGTCGAGCTTGGTCGCGCCGCTCATCGCGGTCACGCGGAAGGTCAGGCCGCTGGTGTTGTCGTAGGTGCCGGCGTTCCAGTTGAAGCCGTTGACGCCGCTGCTGCAGGCGCCGAGCTGCACCGTGTCGACCACCGTGCCGGCCGCGTTGAGCACCTCGACCTTGACCGAATCTGCGGCCGACGCGAGTTCGAAGCCGCCCTGGCCGACGCCATTCGCGATGTCCAGCTTGTTGCCCGGCACGATCACGTCCTTGCCGATCAGCGACGCGCCCTGCAGCGTCTGCATCTGCAGGAACTGGCCGGACAGCGCCTGCACGCTGGAGTTCAGGTTCGTGATGCCGGTGACCGTGTTGATCTGCGCGATCTGGCTGGTCAGCTCGGCGTTGTCCATCGGGGACAGCGGATCCTGGTTCTGCAGCTGCGTGACCAGCAGCTTCAGGAAGCGGTCCTGGCTGCCGGCGACATCGGTCGCGCCCGCGAGCGACGAGGCGGTCGAGCTGCTGCTGGAGCTGGTCGAGGAAACGGCGGTGGTCATGGTGTCACTGGCCCATCTGCAAGGTCTTCATCAGCAGGCTCTTCGCCGTCGTCATGACCTCGATGTTGTTCTGGTACGAACGCGAGGCCGAGATCATGTTGACCATCTCCTCGACCGCATTGACGTTGCTGTACGTGACGTAGCCGTCGGCATCGGCGCTCGGGTGCTTGGGGTCGTGCACGCGGCGGCCGGCGCTCTGGTCCTCGGTGATCGCGCTGACCTTCACGCCGGCGGCGGTCGCGTCGTTGCGGGCGCCGACCAGCTCGGTCTGGAACGTGACCTGGCGCGCCTTGTAGGCCGTGCCGTCGGGGCCGGCCACGGTGTCGGCGTTCGCGAGGTTGCTCGCGACGACATTCAGCCGCTGGCTCTGCGCGCTCGCCGCGCTCCCCGAAACGTTGAAGATGTTCATCATCGACATGGCGCGGCTCCTTGCGTCTGTCTATCTATCGATTACTGGCCGGTGATCGCGCTCAACGTCGTGCGCACGTTGTAGTTGATGAAGCGCAGCGTCGCTTCGTACTTCACCGTGTTGTCGGCGAAGCTGGCGCGCTCGCGGTCCATGTCCACCGTGTTGCGGTCGAGGTTGGTCTGGCTCGGCGCGGCGTAGCTCAGGTTGTCGGCCGCGCTGCGGTTGCTCGCGACCGTGCCGTCGGCGCCGCCGCCGATGTGGCCGGCCTGGCTGGTCGTCAGCACCGCGGTGCTCGCGGCCGTGCCGGTCGCCTCGCGCAGCGCCTGCGCGAAGTTCATCTCGCGAGCCACGTAGCCCGGCGTGTCGGCGTTCGCGATGTTGCTGGCGATCAGGCGCTGGCGTTCCGAGCGCAGGTTCAGCGCCTGGGCCTGGAAGTCGAGCGTATCGGTCAATCGGTTGAGCATGGCGGCCCTTGCTGGCAATGCCGGCCCGGAGTCGGGCGATGTGAAGGCATTGTGGGTAACCGCCTCGCCGAACATAAATGGGAATAGAGCGTGGATCGCCGCTCAATTCGCAGCCTCTCGGCGGCGTGCGCCCGCCTACAGTGCCGGCCATGCAATCACGGCTGCGCCTTGTCTCGTCCAACCCTGCGTGGCTCGCGCTGCTGGCCGTGCTGCTGTTCGTCGTGACGCTGCCCGCGATGGCTCAGGCCGAACCCGAGGTCACCGGGCCGACCGGCCTGGACAGCGTGCTCGAGCAGCAGGTGCGGCGACTGGCGCTGGACGGCAGCCATGCCGCCCTGCCCCCCTCTTCAGCCGGCTCGACCGGCACCGCTTCGGCCTCCGCCAGTGCTCCGCGCATCGAGGTGCAGGTCGGCCATCTGGATCCGCGCCTGCGTCTCGCGCCCTGCCAGCGCATCGAGCCGTACCTGCCCGAAGGGATGCGGCCGTGGGGAAAAAGTCGCATCGGGCTGCGCTGCGCACAGGGCAGCGTCAAGTGGAACGTCTATCTGCCGATCACCGTGAAGGTGTGGGCACGCGGGCTGGTCGCGGCGAACGCGGTGGCCGCCGGCAGCGTGCTGGGGCCGGGCGACGTGGCGCTGGCCGATGTCGATCTGGCCGAGGATTCGGCGCCGGCGCTGGTCGACGCCGACGCGGTGCTCGGCCGCGCGCTGACCCGCACGTTGCGGCCCGGACAGAGCCTGCGCGCGTCGCATCTGAAGCCGCGCCAGTATTTCGCGGCTGGCGAGACGGTCAACGTGCTGGCGCAAGGGCCGGGGTTCAGCGTTGCCGGCGAGGGCCAGGCGCTGACCAACGGCATCGAGGGCCAACCGGCGAGGGTCCGTACCGAAAGCGGGCGCGTGCTCACCGGCCTGCCGGTCGGCGACAAACGGGTCGAGATCGGCATCTGAGCCGCCCGGGCGCGCCGCGAAGCGTGAAATACGGCGGATTTGCCGCCGACCTTGCGGTCACCGCCGGATAGAAAAATTCCTAAAGTCGCGGCGCCGCCCGCCGATACAGTCTGCACATCGTCAGGTCGTGCGCCCCGCGCCCGGCCCCCGGAGAGCAGCAATCATGAAAATCGGCCAACCCGCAGACAAACCCGCACCGATCAACGGTGCCGGCAGCACCAGCCCGGCCCAAGAGGCCGCGAAGGCGCAACCGCAGTCCGCCGCCGCCATCCCCGCGACCGCCGACCCGAGCACGACGATTGCGCTGTCCAGCGCGGCCACGACCCTGCTCGAGAACCAATCCAGCGCCGATTTCGACGCCGAGAAGGTAGCCCGCATCTCGAAGGCGATCGAGGACGGCACGTACAAGATCGACGCCGAAGTGATCGCCGACAAGCTGATCGGCAACGCCAAGGAACTGCTGACCAAGTCGGCCTCGTAACGCGGCCGGAGCGCGGACGATCGCCGCGCCCGCCGATCCCGTTGCTTCTTCTGTTCATTGCTACCCGCCAGCGCCGAATCCGCTGGAACCAACGATGTACCATCCGGCCCCCGCATCCCGCACCGCGCACGCCGACAGCCCCGAACTCGAGGAGAAGCTCGCGGCCGTCGAGTCCGAACTCGCCGCGCTGGGTGAATCGCTGCAACGGCGCGACAGCGCTGGCATCGACACGCATTCGACCGGACTGCATCGCGCCCTCGCGGCTGCGATCGAGCATTTCTCGCGCGCCGCGCGTACCGGCTCGGTGCCGGCCGCGCTGCGCACACGGCTGGCGAGTGCGAGCGGCCAGGTCGCGGCGCAGCGCGAGTCGCTGGCGCGCGCCACCGCCGCGCTGGACCGCGCGATCGACGTGCTGCTGCCGCGCGAGAGCGCAGGCATCTACGCGTCGCACGGTGCCGCCGACCGCTGCTCGCGCAGCGGGCTGGCCCAGGCCTGAACCTTCGTTTCTCTCTCAGTTCGCGGCGACGCACTCGTCGCCAGCCTGGGCCGCGAGGAACGCGCGCCCTTCATCGGCGTTCGCCGCCGATTGCGGTACGCCATCCGGCCCGTCGAACAGGATGCGCCAGTCGCCTGCCGCGTCGCGCACCCACACCGAGTGGAAGAAGCCGACCTTGTAGCGCTCGCGCGCATCGGCCGCACCTGGGTTGTCGCTGAAGAACGGGCCGCGCGACAGCGCGATGTTCGGGTCGCCGCCGATGTGGACCACGCCGGGCCGCCAGCGCAGCACGAATGCCTTGCCTTCGACGATGCCGGCCCACGCCTTGGACACGCTGTCGGCACCGCGCAGCGGCCGGCGCGAACCGGCGTTGAACACCGCGCCCGGATGCAGGTGGGCTGCGAAGGCCTGCGCATCGTGGGCCTCGACGCTGCGCGCAAAGCTGAGCTCGCGGCGCCAGACGACGCATTCGGCCGCGCTGTGGCTCACCGGCGAGGAGGCCGCGGCGCTGGCCTGCGCGACCGCAGACGGCGGCAGGCATGCGGCCGCCACGGTGGCCACCATCGCCGTCCACGACACGGTCGCCACGTCGCTCAAGTGAAGTCTTCGGTGAGGCCGCGCGCCAGCCACAGATCCTTGGCCATCCGCACGCCGGGCTCGACACCCTGGTAGTAGCCGGGCACCCGTTGCACCTCGACATACCCGAGCCTGCGATAGAACGCGCGCGCCTGCAGATTGCCGGCGCGCGCTTCGAGGTACACCTGGCCGACGCCCGATACCAACGCCGCCTTCTCGAGCCAGGTGACCAGCGCCGAGCCGACGCCGCGGCGGCGATCGACGGGGTCCACTGCGAGCAGCAGCAGGTGCGCCTCGTCGTCGTGATAACGCATGATGCCGAAGCCGGCCAGGTGCTGCGCGTCGAGCGCGACGACGACGTTGGTGTGCACGTCGGCGATGCTGCGCAGCACGCGCCGCGGCGTCCAGCTCCAGCCCAGACCGCGTTCGATCAGGTCGCGCGACATCGCGGCGATCGCCGCCGAGTCGGCACGGGTCGCGAGGCGCAGTGTCAGATGGTCGATCATCGGAGTGCGCCGTGGCTGGGATCTCGCGTCGCGGCTACTTGACGCTGACCGTGAAACTCACGGACTGCGCCGCGGGTTGCAGGTCGCGCGGCCGGCGGAAGTCGAATTTCAGCGTCGTCGTGCCGGCGCCCAGCGGCTTGAAACGGAACACTTCGACGCCGGCGGCCTGGCCGATGTTCGAGACCAGGCCCTCGCGCTCGAATGCGCGCGGGCCGTCCTGCGCGAGTACGCCGGGCGCCATCTCGACCAGTGCCCACTCGCGCCCGTCGGTAACCTCGGTTGCAAGGCGCACGCGCAGCTCCTGATCGCGGCGCAGATCGACGGCGCCGGCGCTGCCGTTGGTCAGCGTGACGACGTGGCCGCCGGTATCGACCTTGCGCGCCCGCTCCTCGGGCGTTGCGCAAGCCGCGAGCGTCATCGAAACCGCCGCCGCGAGCACGAGGGTACGCGTGATGCGTGTGCCTGGCCGCGTGAATCGCAAGGGAAGCATGAGTTGTTGTATCGGAACGTGTGCGAGCGTCTGGCCCTCATCGCCGGGTCGACAGCGTATCAAAGTTCGGGGCGTTATCCTTGCCACCCTTCCCGAAAGCCCATGGCCGCGCTGCACATCACCGACATCGAGTCCGCCATCAACTGGTGGCGCGAGCGTTCGCCGTCGCCCGACGGCATCACCGCCTGCCCCGAGGTTCGCGCGCTCGGGACGGTGTATGCGCTGATGGTCTACTACCACGAGAGCGAGTGCGACGAGGACACGATGCCCGCCGCCGCGCGCGACGCCTGGCTCGCCTGGTACTCGAGCACGCCGGATGCGCCGTGCATCGCGATCTGCTCGACCAGCCAGGGCGATGACCTCTGCAAAGGCTGCGGACGCACCTTCGACGAGGTGCAGCGCTGGCCGACGATGTCCCCGGCCGAGAAGCGCGCGACCTGGCGCCGCATCACGATGGAAGCGACCGCGTGGCGCTTCAACCGCTATGCGGAGCGCGCGCACGACACCGGCGCCGCCGGCGCGCCCGCACCCGCCGACGCCCCCTCACCGCCCTCCGGCCAAGCCGACCCGGCGCCGCGCGAGGCCGCGCGCTAGATGCCGGCGGTCGATGCAACGCCGCGGCCGCAGGGCCGCCGCTGGCGCGACAGCGTGCGCCGCATCGCGCCGCTCGCGTGGCCGGTGCTGGTCGGCCAGGTCGCGGTGCTGCTGTTCACGACCATCGACACGATCCTGGTCGCCCGCTATTCGGCGGTCGACCTGGCCGCGCTCGCGATCGGCAGCTCGGCCTACGTCACGATCTTCGTCGGCCTGATGGGCGTGGTGCTCGCGGTCGCGCCGATTGCCGGCCAGCTGTTCGGTGCCGGCCGGCTGCACGACTGCGGTCGCGAGCTGCAGCAGGCCATGTGGCTGGCGCTGGCGCTGTCAGTGCCGGGCTGCGCGCTGCTGCTGTTTCCCGAGCCGTTCCTGATCCTGTCGCGCGCGCAGGCCGACGTCGGCGAGAAGGTCCGCCTGCACCTGATCGGGCTCGCGTTCGCGCTGCCGCCGGCGCTGCTGTTCACGGCATTCCGAGGCTTCAACACCGCGGTGTCGCGGCCCAAGGCCGTGATGGCGTTGCAGGTCGCCGCGCTGCTGCTGAAGGCGCCGCTGACCGCACTGCTGGTCTTCGGCTGGAACACGGACGCGGCCGACGCCCCCTGGCGGTTGCCCGCGCTCGGCGCGCCGGGGTGCGGCTTCGCGACCGCGATCGTGATGGTGCTGCAGATGCTGGCCGCGTGGCTCGTGCTGAAGCGCGATCGTTTCTATGCGCAGTTCGGGCTGCAACGCGGCGCGGACGGCCTCGACGCCGAGATCGCCCGCGGGCTGGGCCGGCCCGACCGCGCGCGGCTGGCCGCCTTGCTGCGGCTGGGCGTGCCGATGGGCCTGTCGATCGCGATCGAGGTCACCGGCTTCACGTTCATGGCGTTTTTCATCTCGCGCATCGGCGCGACGCCGGTCGCCGGGCACCAGGTCGCGGTCAACACGGTGTCGCTGATGTTCATGGTGCCGCTGGCGATCGCGAACGCGTCCAGCACGCTGGTCGCGCAGCGCGTCGGCGCGAACGACTGGGCCGATGCGCGGCGCATCGGCTGGCACGGGCTCGAGGTCGGCGTGCTGATCGCCGCGGCAATGGGCGCCGCCGTCTACGTGCTGCGCGAGCAGATCGTGCGGCTGTACACGCACGATGCCGTCATCATCGGCGCCGCGGTGCCGCTGCTCGCCTGGGTCGCGGTGTTCCACATCGCCGATGCGGCCCAGACCGTGGCGGCGTTCGTGCTGCGCGCGTACCGGCATGCGACCGCGCCGCTGGTCATCTACGCGCTGGCGATATGGGGTGTCGGACTCGGCGGCGGGTACTGGCTCGCGTTCGGGCTCGGCGACACGAGCCCCGAACCGCTGCGCGGCGCACGCGGCTTCTGGTCGGCCGCGACGCTGGGGCTGATCTTCGCGGGCAGCGGGATGAGCCTGTTCCTGCTCGCGCTGCTGCGCCGGCAGCGGCGCGAAGCGCTGTCCGGCGGTTCGTCGGTCCAGGCGTCTTGAGCTGGCGCGGCTGTCAGGCCAACGCCGGCAACGCGAGCACGAAGCAGCTGCCGCCGCCCTCGCGTGCCTCGCAGCGCGCTTGGCCGCCGTGCCGCTCGGCGATCTGCTTCACGAGGCTCAGCCCCAATCCGACGCCGCCGGCCTGCTCGGCATGCCCGGGCAGGCGGAAGAACGGCTCGAAGATGCGTTCGCGCATCGCCTCGGGCACGCCCGGGCCGCGGTCGCAGACGCGCACCAGCGCGCGGTCGGCATGGCGCTCCAGCAGCACGCTGACCTGATCGCCGCCGTAGCGGCGCGCGTTCTCGAGCAGGTTGCGCAGCGCGCGGCGCAGCAGCCGCTCGTCGCCGTTGACCGCCAGCGCGGTGCCGCTGTCCGAGCCCTCGACACCGGCGTCGACCCGCGCCGCCTCCTCGGCAGCGAGGGCGATCAGATCCACCGGCTCGTGGCGCTCGAGCGTCTTCGTCGCATCGAGCCGGCTCGCGAGCAGAACTTCCTCGACGAGCGCATCGAGCTCCGCGACGTTGGTGTCGATCTCGTGCTTCAGCTGTTCGCGGCGTGCCGGCGCGGCGTCTTGCAGCATCGACACGGCCATCTTCATGCGCGCGAGCGGCGAGCGCAATTCGTGGCTCGCGTTCGCGAGCAGCGAGCGGTGCGAATGCACCAGCGCTTCGACGCGCGCCGCCGCGATGTTGAAGCTGTTGGCCACCGCCGCGACCTCGTCGCGCCCGGTCACCGCAACGCGGTAGTTGAGTTGCCCGGCCCCGAAACGCTCGACGCCTTGCTTCAGCGACTCGAGTCGGCGCGTCAGCCGCCGCACGACCGGGTAGGCGCCGACCGCGACCGCGAAGAACAGCAGGACCAGCACGATGGCCAGCCCGACACCGCCTTGCCAGGGCAGCGGCAGGAACGGCAGGAACGGGTCGAAGCGCACGAAGTTGGGCGCGCCGCCCTCCGGCCCGCCAGCCGAGAAGCGGAACTCGTCTGGGCTGCCGCCGAAACCGAGCCGCACGCCGGGCGGCGGCCCGTAGTCCGGCCCGCCGATGCCGATCTGCATGTGGCCGCCCTCGCCCAGTGCATGGGCACTGAACTGCGGCCGCAACGGCGGCGGCCCGGCCGGCAGCAGATCGCTGGCGGCGTGGGCCGGCGGCTGCGGCGGCGGTTGCGGCGACCGGTCGTCGCGCTCGTTGCGGAAGCCGACCTGCGGCCCCTCGACGACCCGGGCCTCGCCCAAGCCTCGGCGCACCACCTCGCCGGTCACGCGCAGGCGGCCCGGCCGCATGATCCACAGCGTGCGGCCGTCCTCCAGCTTGACCGCCAGCGCCGACGACCCGAAGCCGTCGGCCATGCGCCGCGCGAACGATTCGGATTGCTCGATGCGCACGCCGTTGGCGCCATCGAGCGCGAGCGGCAGGCGCAGCCGCTGCGCCCATTCGCGCACCCCCGCCGCCTGGTCCGCGAGCGGCGCATCGGCGCGCGGCAGCGACCGCTGGATCAGCAGCGCCCACGCCCCCATGCGCTCGGTGATCACGGCCTCGGCGCGTACCCGTTCCTGCTCGATGTGGCGCTGGAATACCCAGGCCGACGCGGCCGCGAACAGCGCCAACGTCACCACGACGGTGATGTAGATGCGCAGGTACAGGCTTTTCATGCCTGGATCATGCCCTGCGCCGCGCGGGCGCGGGCAGCGTGGCCATCACTCGGGTGACTCGTCGGCGTCCTGCTTGCGCGCGAACACATAACCGGCGCCGCGAACGGTCAGCACGCGGCGCGGCAGCTTCGGGTCGTCCTCGATCACCGCGCGGATGCGCGAGATGTGCACGTCGATCGAACGGTCGAAGGCCTCGAGCGGGTGACCTTTCAACGAGTCCATGATCTGGTCGCGCGAGAGCACGCGGCCGGGGCTTTGCGCGAGCACGACCAGCAGATCGAACTGATGTCCGGTGAGGTCGCAGATCTTGCCGTCCAGGCGCGCGACGCGCGCGCCCAGATCCACCTCGAGACGGCCGAAGCGCAGCACGTCGTCGTTCGCCGGCTGCGGCTGGGCACGGCGCAGCAGCGCCTTCACGCGCGCCAGCAGCTCGCGCGGCTCGAACGGCTTGGGCAGGTAGTCATCGGCACCGAGCTCGAGGCCGACGATGCGGTCCATGGGCTCGCCGCGCGCCGTCAGCATCAGCAGCGGCAGGTGGCGCGTGCGCGAGTCGGCGCGGATTTCGCGGCACAGGTCCAAGCCGTCGCCGTCGGGCAGCATCAGGTCCAGCACCAACGTGTCGTAGCTCTGCGCGCCACCGAGGCGCTCGCGCGCGGCCGCGAGCGAGCCGGCGGTTTCGACGTCGAAGCCGGAGTGGCGCAGGTAGTCGCCGACCATGGAGGACAACCGAGCGTCGTCGTCGATCAGCAGAAGGCGTGGGTTCATCGACTGTGCATTGTGCGCCGCCCCGGACGGCAAGGTAGCACCTTGCAGCGCCATCGCCGCAAGTCCGCTGGCCGGCGCCAGCCATGCCTTGCTGCCGATCATGACCTCGGCGCCGAGCCGGCGTGATCGCGCTGAATGCGCTGCATGCGGTCCTGCATCGCCGCCTCGTGCTGGCGGACGCGCTCGCCGAGCTTCGCGCGCTGGTCGGGGGTGAGCACGCGGCTGACGTCCAGCATCGCCTGCAGCACGCGGCGGCTCGCCTGGTCGTGCTGCTGTTCCATCTGCTGGCGCAGCGCCTCGGCGGCGTTCGCGTCCACCGTCGGCGCCGAGAAGATCTGCAGGCTGCGCTCGTGCAGGC
>DATCSE010000469.1:0-11180 GCA_036568605.1 Burkholderiaceae bacterium
CGCCCACGTCGACCAGCAGCTCGGCGATGCGCAGCCCGCCGGTCTCGGGGCTGACGATCACTTCCTGCCAGGCCGCGAGCGGGCCGCTGCCCTGCACGACCTCGGGCCAGGACTCGGTCTTGGCCGTGACGGCGCCGACCGTCAGCACGCTGGGTGCTTTTGCATCGGCCGGGGCCGCGGCGGTCGCGGGACGCGCGATCCAGGCGGCGGCACCGGCCGTCAGCGCGGCCGCCAGCGTGATCGCGCCGACCCGCAGGGTTCGATTCATGGAAACCTTCATGAGCTTGTCTTCGATGCTTGCGCCATCGTGTCGGGCGACGCGGCCGGCGCGCCGGGCTCCCACCCGCCGCCGAGCGCCTTGTAGAGCGCGATCCAGTACTCGACACGGTCGCGCTGCAGCGTGATCAGCGTGATCTCGGCCGACAGCGCCGAGCGGCGCGCCTCCTCCAGGTTCAGCAGGCTCTCGCCGCCGGCGCGCCAGTTCGCTTCGGTGGCACGGAAGTAGGCGCGGTAGTCGCTGGCCGCGCGCTCGGCTTCTTCGGAGCGGCGCGCGGTGCTGTCCAGGTTCACGAGTGCCTGCTCGACTTCCTTGACCGCGCTGCGCACGCCCTTGCGGAAGTCGGCCTGGGCCGCCTGGTAGCTGGCCCGCGCGGTGTCGACCGCGGCGCGGCGCTTGCCCGCGTCGAACAGCGGAATCGACAGCGACGGGCCGAAGGACCAGGTCGTCAACGCCGAGGACCCCGGCGACGCCGAGATCGAGATGGAGCCCGACAACGACAGGCTGGGGTACAGATCGGCCTGCGCCACGCCGATCTCGGCGCTGCTCGCCGCGAGCTCGCGCTCCAGCGACGCGAGGTCGGGCCGCTGGCGCAGCGCGTTGGCCGGCACGTTCTGCACCTCGAGGCCGGCCGGCGTCGGCAGGCGGCCGCCGCGGCTGCCCGCATCGCCGGCCCGGCCGTGGGTCGACAGCAGCGAGCGCAACGCGACCTCGTCGCGGCCGGTGAGGTTGACCAGCGACTTCACGAGCAGATCGCACTGCGCACGCTGCGACAGCACCGTCGAGGTTGCGCTCGCGAGGCTGGCGCGCGCCAGCGCAGCGTCGGATGGCGCGTTGAAGCCGGCACGCACCGCGGCAGCCGTCGCCTTCTCGGTCTCGGCGTTCGAAGCCCGCTCGAGCTCGTAGGCATCGGCCAGCAGCTCGCAGCCGCGGTATTGCACATAGGTGTCGGCCACCTCGGCCGCGAGCGAGACGCGCGCATCGTGCCAGTCCGCAACACGCGCGCGGGTGCGCGCCTTGGCCGCCTCGGTGTTGCGGCGCGCCTTCGCGAAGAGATCGATCTCCCAGCTCGCGTCCAGGCCGGCGCTGCGGGTCGTGCTGGTCGACGCGGCGTCCGCCAGCGCCTGCTGGCGCGAGCGGGTCAGCGATGCGCTGCCATCGACGCTGGGCAGGCCCGACGCGCGCGCGGTGGTCAGCGTCGCGCGCGCCTTCTCGATGCCGGCCCAGGCCTTCACGAGGCTGGGGCTGTCGGCTTCGGCGATCGCGATCAGCTGCGCGACGATCGGGTCGTCGAACTGCTGCCACCAGTCGCGCATCGTGCCGACGTTGCCGCCGTGCGGCAGCGCGGCTTGCCAGACGGCGGGCGCTTCGGACGCCGGCTCCGTATAGGTGGGCCCCACCGCGCAGGCCGCGAGCAGGAGGCTCGCGCAGATCGGCATCAGGGCAGTGGCGGGACGATTCGACAAGGCAGACACGGTGTCGCTGAGGTGTGGGGCATCGTAGAAATGCGCTCCGTTCACCGCGGTTCGGCAGCGTTAAGCAGGGTAAAAATCGCGGCAGCGAAGTACGCGGCCCAGCCTAACCGCGACATACTTTCGGCTTCCTGACCACCACGCCATGCCTCGCGTCCTGCTCGTCGACGACGACGTCGACCTCACCGAGATGTTGTCGCTCTACCTCGCGCGCGAGGGCTTCGACGTGCAGGCGGTGCACGACGGCGAGAGCGGCGCAGCGGAAGCGACGCGCGGGGCCTATGCGATCGTCGTGCTGGACATCATGATGCCGCGCATGTCGGGCATCGAGGCGCTGCGCCGCATCCGCGCGACCAGCCAGGTGCCGGTCCTGATGCTGACCGCGCGCGGCGAGAACGTGGACCGCATCGTCGGCCTGGACATGGGCGCGGACGACTACGTGCCCAAGCCCTGCACGCCCGGCGAACTGGCCGCGCGCATCCGCGCGATCCTGCGGCGCACCGAAACGCGCGAGCCGGCCAGCGCGCCGAACCCATCGCGTGTGCTGCAGGTCGGCGAGCTCGCGCTGTGGCCGGGCAGCCGGCGCGCGCTGTGGCGCGGCCAGCCGCTGGAGTTGACCGGCACCGAATTCAGCTTGCTGGACGTGCTCGCGCGCCATGCGGGGCAACTCGTCAGCAAGGACGCGATCTCGCTGCAGGCCTTCGGCAAGCCGCTGGCGCGCTTCGACCGGCGCATCGACGTGCACATCAGCAGCATCCGCCAGAAGCTGGGCACGCGGCCCGATGGCCAGTCATGGATCCAGAGCGTGCGCGGTCGGGGCTACCAGTTGCTCGAGGACTGACGTTGACGCCGCCACCCCGTGCGGGCCGCCTCTTCTGGAAGCTGCTGCTCGCGCTCGTGATGAGCAATGTGCTGGCGATCGGCGGGACCGCCGGCTTCTTCTTGCTGACCGGCCACATGCCACCGCAGCCCCAAGGCATGCCGATGTGGGGCCCGGTGCCCATCGTGCCGTTCGTGTCGGCCGTGATCGCGATGCTGATCATCAGCCTCGTGCTCGCCTGGTACCTGTCGCAACCGCTGCGCCACCTGCGCTGGGCGCTGGGCCGCTTCGCCGAAGGCCGGCTCGACACCCGGGTTCAGCCGCTGATGAGCGGCCGGCGCGACGAGATCGCCGACGTGGCCTATGACTTCGATCGCATGGCCGCGCGGATCGAGCAGCTCGCGCAGGCCAACCGCGCGCTGATGCACGACATCTCGCACGAGCTGCGCTCGCCGCTGACTCGGCTGCAGGCGGCGATCGGCCTGCTGCGCCAGGACCCGTCGCAGGCCGATGCGATGATCGAGCGCATCGTCCGCGAGAGCGAACGGCTGGACATGCTGATCGAGGAGCTGCTGACCTTGCACCGGCTCGAGGCCGGCCCGACCAGCGCCCCGCCGCAGCGCGTCGACGTGATCGAGCTGCTGCAGTCGATTGCCGACGACGCCGGCTTCGAGGCCCACGCGACGCAGCAGACGCTGCGTCTCGATGCGGCGGACAGCTTCGTGATCGAGGCCCACGGCGAGCTGCTCTACCGGGCGTTCGAGAACGTCGTGCGCAATGCGTTGAAGTTCAGCCCGGCCGGCAGCGAGATCGAGGTGGCAGCCCGCCTCGTCGACGGCGGCAGGACGCTGGTCACCACCGTGCGGGACCGCGGCCCCGGCGTGCCCTCGAACATGCTGCAGGCGATCTTCGAGCCGTTCACGCGGGTCGAGGGCAGCGAGTCGGTGCGCGGCACCGGCCTCGGGCTGGCGATCGCGCGCCGGGCGATGCTGCTGCATGGCGGCAGCGTCGAAGCGACCGCACGCGAAGGCGGCGGGCTGGTCGTCACGCTCTCGCTGCCGCGGCGCGCCTGATGCCGCGTCACGCGGGCGGTCTACAGTCCACGACCTTTCGGTCGACATCGACACTCTGGATGCCATGAAGTTTTCTGTCGTTGGAACCTTTGTCCTGGCCTTGCTGCTCGCGGGCTGTTCGTCGCTGCGCCCCTGGCAGAACGTCGCGGCTGCGCAGGGCGACAGCGTGCCGCTCGGTGCGGCCGACCCTCGCTCGGCCGCGCTGGAGCAGCGCTCCATCGTCGTCGCGCTGACGCTCTCGGGCGGCGGCGCACGTGCCGCCGCATTCGGCCTGGGCGTGCTGCGCGAGCTGAAGGCGACCCGCTTCGTCTGGGAAGGCCAGGACACCACGCTGCTCGACGAGCTCGGCCTGATCAGCGGCGTCTCCGGCGGCAGCATCCTGGCCGCCCACTACGCGATGTTCGGCGACGAGACCTTGACGCGCTTCGAACCCGACTTCCTGCTCGAGAACTTCGACGGGGACCTGATCCGGCTCCTGCTGTCGCCGTCGCGCTTCCGCGATCTGAGCTCGCCGTGGTACGGCCGCAGCAACGTGCTCGAGGAGCGGCTGAACGTGCTGTATCGCGGCCGCACCTTCGGCGACCTCGCGGCGCGCCCGCGCGGGCCGATGCTGCTGGTCACGGCGACCGACCTCACGACCGGAGCCCCGTTCGAGTTCACCGCCGAACAGTTCGCGCTGATCTGCTCGGACCTGAACAGGGTGCCGCTGTCGTTCGCGGTGGCCTCGTCGTCGGCGGTCCCGCTGCTGCTGAGCCCGACCACGCTGCGCAACTACGCCGGTTCCTGCGCGCATCCGCCCGCGACCGCATCCGGCCATGCGACGTCGACCCAGGCCGACTACCGGGCCCGGATGCTGAAGGCGAGCGCCGAGAGCTACATCGACGTGCGCGAGCGCCCGTTCCTGCACCTGGTCGACGGCGGCGTGGCCGACAACCTGGGCCTGCGCGGCTTGCTGGATCGCGTGGTGGCCACGGGGGCTATCCAGGACAGCTTCCGCGATGCGCCGCCCGGCTCCATCCACAAGCTGGTCCTGATCGCCGTCAACTCGGAGCGCGATCTGGGCGAGCGCATCGACCAGAGCGACCGTGTACCCAATGCCGGGCAGGTGATGGATGCGCTGCTGTTCGGCGCGGGTTCGCGCGTCACGCAGATGACCTTGGCGATGCTCGAGGACGACCTGCAGCGCTGGAACGCGGAGCTGAAGCGCCACCGCGGCGCGCCCAACAGCCCGTTCGCCGCCGATGCCGAGCTTCACGTGATCAGCGTAGGCCTGCGCGACGTTTCGGATCCCGAGCAGCGGCGCTTGATGCTGCGCGTGCCGACCGCCTTCACGATCCCGGCGGCGGACGTGAAGCTGCTGCAGGATGCGGCGCACGAGGCCTTGCAGCGCTCGCCCGCGTTCCAGCGCCTGGTCCAAAGCCTGGGTGCGACAGCGCCGCCACCGAGCGCAGCGGACACCGCCATCGCCGCGCACTGACCGCGTGCCAGGGCATGCCGAATCGTCGCGCCGCCGCGACGTTTCCGTCGACGATTCGTTGACGAGATTCAACGACTGATCAACCCCGGATCGAATTCGACGCCTGCCGGCCACGGCGGCCCATGCCTGCGCGCAAGCCGTGTATGGCCTGAATGACACTGCGGCGGCCCGATACATCGGGACACCCAACTTCACTTGCAGCGTCATTCAGGAGTCATCGAATGCAGAGAAGAACCACCTTGGCCAAAAGCCTGGTTCTCGCGTTTGGCAGCCTTGCCGTCCCGGCCTTCGCCCAGCAGCAGGCAGGTACCACTCAGGAGCTTCAGCGCGTCACCGTCACCGGGACCAACATCAAGCGCACCGACACCGAGACGGCCTCGCCGGTGCAGGTGCTGACGCGCGACGACATCCAGCGCTCCGGCGCCGCGACGATCGCCGACGTGATCCAGAACCTGAACGGCAACAGCAACGGCTCGGTGCCGGTGTCGTTCGGCGTGGGCTTCGCGGCAGGCGCTTCGGGCGTGTCGTTGCGCGGGCTGGGTGTCAACAGCACGCTGGTGCTGCTGAACGGACGGCGGATGGCGCCGTATGGCCTCGCCGACGACGGGCAGCGCACCTTTGTCGACCTGAGCTCGATTCCGCTCGATGCCGTCGAACGCATCGACGTCGTGAAGGACGGCGCATCGGCGATCTACGGCTCGGACGCGATCGCCGGCGTCATCAACGTCATCACGCGCCAGGACTACAAGGGGCTGGTCCTCGACGCCTCGTACGGCCAGACGCGCTACGGCGACGGCAAGCAGCCGCGCGCGTCGCTGACCGGCGGATTCGGCAACCTCGCGACCGACAAGTACAACGTCTTCTTCACCGCGGAAGCGCAGAAGATCGGCGAAGTGCGGCAGAGCGATCGCGCCGACCGCGGCGGCATCGGCGACCCGGACATCATGTCCCGGGGCTACGACATCGGCACCGGCACCGGCTATGCCGGCTACCAGATCAGCGGCTCGACGGTCAGCGCGAGCAACTACGGCTATGCGCGGCCGGCCGACGGCAAGAACGGCTCGGTGATCTCGGGCAGCAGCTACCAGCAGCTCGCGACGCCCAGCGGATGCACCACGCCGGCTGCCGTGGCAGCGCTGGGCTACTCGGGCTGCACCTGGAACCAGATCGACTACCTGCAGCTTCAGCCCCGACAGGAGAAGCTCAGCCTGCTGACCCGCGGTACGCTCGAGATCTCGCCGACGCTGACCGCGTTCGCCGAGGCCGGCATCTTCAACTCGAAGGTCTGGACCACCTACACGCCGACCTCGGTCAGCAGCCAGTGGGCCGACACCGTGAACGGCGTGACGGTCAGCAACAGCACGATCACGATGGGGCCCAACCATCCGGACAATCCGTATAACGCGGCCAGCGGCGCGAACGGCGGCGCTGGCTACGACGCGCGGCTGCGTTACGTGACTGCCGACCTCGGCGGCCGCAACAACAGCTACGACACGACCGTGACGCGGTTGCTGGCCGGCGCGAAAGGCACCGCAGCCAACTGGGACTGGGAGACCGGCCTGCTCTACACGCAGAGCAAGACGAGCCAGACCGCCACGGGCTACGTGCGCAACAGCGTGCTGCGCGACTATCTCAACGGCACGAACGACACCGGCCTGAACCCGAACGGCCTGTACTACCGGCTCGGCGTCAACGCGGGGTTGAACAGCCAGGCGGTGCGCGACGCGATCTCGCCGACGATCACCAACGACTCGAAGACCTCGATCACGTCGCTGGACGTGCGCGGATCGCGCGAGCTGATGCCGCTGGGCGGCGGCCCGCTGTCGCTCGCGCTCGGCGCCGAGGCCCGGCAGGAGAAGACCGACAGCCCGCCGAAGCCGTACACGCGCGAGGCCGACATCATCGGCCTGGGCTACTCCGGCTTCAGCGCGGACCGCAGCGTGTACGCGCTCTATGGCGAGCTGTCGGCGCCGGTGCTCAAGCAGCTCGAGCTGACGGCCGCGCTGCGCGGTGACCACTACTCCGACTACGGCGACTCGGTGACGCCCAAGGTCGGCTTCAAGTACGCGCCGCTGTCGCAGCTGGTCGTGCGCGGCACCTATGCCCAGGGCTTCCGCGCGCCAGGCCCGGCCGAGAGCGGTCAGAGCTCGGGCGGTGCGGCGGGCTACACGACGGTGCGTGATCCGGTTCGCTGCCCGATCACCGGCCTGGCCGCCGACTGCGCCGCGACCGTGATCGCGATCAGCACCGCGAACCCGGATGTCAAGCCGGAGAAGTCGACCAGCCTGACCTTCGGCCTGGTCATCGAGCCGGTCAAGGACACCAGCTTGTCGATCGACCTCTGGCAGATCACGCGCAAGAACGAGATCCTGGGCGCGGACCCGGCGACGGTGCTGGCCAACCCGTCCGCGTATCCGAATGCCGTGATCACCCGCGCTGACGACGGCACGCTGCTGTCGGTGACCCAGGGTTACTTCAACGGCGCGAAGACCGTGACCAACGGCGTCGACTTCGACTTGCGGCAGAAGGTCAGCCTCGCCGAGTGGGGCCGCCTGACCGGGTCGCTGACCTGGTCGCACCTGAACAAGTTCCGGCGCACGCTGGCCGACGGCACGTCGTACGAGTACGCCGGCACCGATGGTCCGACCGCGCTGAGCAGCTCGTCGGGCATGCCCAAGGACAAGGCCACGCTGTCGCTCACCTTCGACCGCGGACCGCTCTCGCTGACCGGGGCGCTGAACTACGTGTCCGGCGTCAAAGACACCGAGTACCAGGGTATCGATGCATCGAACGCGGCGACGGCCAACGGCTGCCTGCTCGCGTACAGCGACGGCTCGGACGCGCCCGGCCCGGACTGCAAGACCGCGTCGTTCACGACCTTCGACCTGAGCGGCAAGTACGACGTGAGCAAGAGCCTGCAGCTGTACGGCTCGGTGCTCAACGTGTTCGACCGCGTGGCGCCCTACAACCTCTCGGCGTTCTACGGGATCACGCACTACAACGCGAACTACAACCAGATCGGCGGTCTCGGACGCACCTTCAAGGTCGGGCTGAAGTACCAGTTCTTCTGAGGACCTCGACCGCACGCCGTCGGCTCGGGAGAGCCGACGGCGCGGCAGGCACTCAAATCGTCCAGCCTTCCTCGAGCACGGCGACCTCTTCGGGCTCGTGGTTCGCCGGGCGCAGCAGATAGCCGCGGCCGTACACGGTCTGCAGCTCCAGCGCATCGCCCGCGAGCTCGCGCAGCTTGCGGCGCACCCGGCACACCAGCATGTCGACGCTGCGGCGTCGGGCGTGGCTGGCCGACACCTGGACGCTGGCGGCCAGCGTCTCGCGGTGGACGGGTTTGCCTGCTTCCGAGGCCAGCGCCAGCAGCAACGCAAACTCGCCCCGGGTCAACTGCAGCATGCGCCCATCGACGAACGCGTGGCTGTGTCGCACATCGAGGGACAGCGGGCCGACTCTCACGTCCGTCGCGCGGTGCATGCGGGGCCGCGTGAGCCCGACGAGCCGCGTCAATTGCGCCGCGATCAGCCGCGCACTGGCCGAGTCGCTGAGGAACTGGTCGGCGCCCGCGTCGAGGACGTCGAAGTACCAGCATTCGTCCGCCTCCTTCGGCAGCAGCGCCAGCACGGGCGAGCGCGAAAAGGTCTTCAGCGCACGCAGCGTCGCGAGCGGCTCTTCGCGATTCGAGCAGGCATTGAGCAGGACGGCGTCGAAGTCCCACTGCTCGAGCGCGGTCAACGCCGCCGGCAGCGAACGCACGCCATAGCAGCGAAAGCCGGAGCGGATCAACTCCCGTCGAAAGGGGTCGGGGCTGCCAGGGCTGGAGATGGTCAGCAGCGTGTGCAGCATGCAGCTGGGCGCAACGGGTTCGGGATCGCGCCAGGGAGAAGGTCAGCGCATTCGTGCGCAATGTAGGCGCCCTCTGTTGCGCCATCGTTGCGGCTGTGTACGCTTGTGTAGCGCTGTGCGAAGGTCTGCGGCCGAGCGGGCACACGGGGCCATGGCGCCACGGCGTCACCGCGCTGGCCAGAAGGAAGAGGCGAAATGGTTAACGCCGCGCGACCTGCGTCTGCGCGGCGTCACGGGCGTGCCGCAAGCGGCTACGCGTCAATCGTATCGATCGAGTCGATCAGGTCTTGCTGGTCTCGGCGGCCGGCGGCGTCGTGACCACCTGCCCGTCCTTCACCGGCAGCGTCGGGCCCGGCTTGAACGACGTGCGCACGTTGCCGTCCTTGCCGTCGAGGCGATAGGTGACGTTGTAGCCGACCAGCTTCTGCGACTTCTCGTGGACCGTCTTGCAGCGGTGCTCGGTCGTCGTGACGACGTCCTTCTCCTGCATCTTCTTCTGGATCTGGTTGCCGGCATAACCGCCGGCCGCAGCGCCGGCCACGGTGGCCACCGTCTTGCCCTTGCCGCCGCCTATCGTGCTGCCCAGCAGACCACCGGCCAGGCCGCCGACCACGGTGCCGGCGATGCGATGCTCGTCCTTCACCGGCGCCTGATGCGCCACCTGGACGTCCTCGCACTTCTCCTGCGGCGTCACCACGGTCTCGTAGATTTCCTTGGCCGCGACGACCTCGGCAAACGCCGGCTTGGTCATCGCCTTGTAGCCACCGACCGCACCGGCGCCCAGCACCACCATCGCGATGCCACCGACGGCCATTCCCTTGATCATTGACTTGTCCATGAGCTGTGTTCTCCTATCAGGTGGCGCCATTTTCTTCGCCGTGGCGATCGCCTTGGCGCGCGCCGGCGCAGTCTCGCCGATGCGGGCCGTCACCCGGGCAATATTTCACGCGCTCACTTGTAACGCCTGGTAGCGACAGGCGTGGAAGTCCGCGCCGCTCAGGCCGTACGCCGCATCAGCTCCAGATCGGCCGGCGTGTAGGTCGCGGCGGCCTGGACGTCGTTGCGCGACATCGCGACGTTGCGGTTCTGCAGTCCGATCGATTGCGTCGCCGGCATCGTCTCGAACTCCATCACATCGCGGCCGATCTGCTGGACCTCGAAGCCGTGGCGCAACGCGCTGACGTGCAGCCACAGGTCATCGGCCTCGGGGCAGCATTGCGCGAATGCCGCGCCCTGATCGCGCAGGCAATCGAGCAGCGCCGGCGGGTAGATGACGCCGCCGACGCCGGTGGCGAAGACCGTGCGGCCGGGTCTGTCGTCGTCCATGAACGGCCAGGTCTCGTAGGGCAGCAGCCGCGTGCCGTCCAGCCGCATGCGCCGGGCCCGGTAGCAGTGCACGCGCACCGGGTCGCGCTGATGCGCCTGCCACAAGCGCTCGAGCCAGAATCGCGGGTACCACATGTCGTCGTCGGCCGTCACCAGCGGCAGGCGATGCGCGGCCTCGGAACACGCATACGGGTAGTACTTGGTGTGCGGGCCGACGTCGCGCACGTAGCGCACTTCCAGTCCGCGCCGCTGCAGCCGCTGCAGTGTGCGCGGCAGCGGTCGCCCTTGTTCCTGCTGCCCCAGCCACAGCAGCATCCGCTGCGGCTTGGCCGTGCCGCGGGCGATCGATTCGATCGTGCGGTAGACGCGAGCGAGGCGGATGCTGTGCGTCGTCAGGCTCACGACCACCGGCACGCTGCCCGTCACCGGCGCACGGCTGAAGCGATTCGCCGCATCGGCTGCGAGGCCGAAGAGCGAGGTCTTCAGGTAGTGGCTGGGACTGGTGCCGTAGCGGGCAGGCTTGGGCATGCGCAATGCAATGGCGGCGTGGGTGGCGCGGTCGACGTGCCGGCGCCGGAAGGCGAATGGTGCCATGCCGGCGCACTCGAGCGGATGCGCACGGTGCCGACGAATTGTGCCGCACCCCACAGGCGCGAGGAGCCGCCATTTTTTTGCGCTATACCGCATCCCGCGGCGGCGTTGGACAGGAGTTTCCGGGGCCGCGAAGTAAGAATTCCAAACCGTGACAAAACCGAAGATCGCCATCGCGATGTATGGCATTCCGCGCGGCTCGGCGATCACGCTGCCCTCGCTGCAGCGGCACTTCATCGAGCCGGCGCAGCAGCTCGGCGAGTGCCGCGTCTTCTACCACCTGTACCGC
>DATCSE010000470.1:0-5625 GCA_036568605.1 Burkholderiaceae bacterium
CCATTGAAGGGATCGGCGCCACGCCCAACGGCGCCAAGGTCCAGCAGGCCTGGATGGAGGCCGCGGTGCCGCAATGCGGCTATTGCCAGGCTGGCCAGATCATGTCGGCCACCGCGCTGCTGGCGAAGAACCCCAAGCCCAGCGATGCCGACATCGACGCCGCGATGAGCGGCAACATCTGCCGCTGTGCGACCTACGTGCGCATCCGCGCGGCGATCCACGATGCCGCGAAGGCCCTGGCCTGAACGACGCGAAGGAGTGCGCACGATGAACTTCACGATCCTCGAATCCCAGGCCGCGCAACCGTCGCTGAAGGACTTGCGTCGCGGCGTCGATGGGCACGACGCTGCCGCGCCGCGCGCGGCGATCCGCAACGTCAGCCGCCGCCGCTTCCTGCAGACCAGCGGCGGGCTCGCGCTTGCGGTGCAGCTCGCGCCGCTGTTCGTCGAGAACGCAGTGGCCGATGAGCCGGCGCAACCCAAGGTGCCGATCACGCCGAACGCGTTCATCCAGATCTCGACCGACGGCACCGTCACGGTCCTCTCCAAGCACCTGGAGATGGGGCAGGGCGTCTACACCGGCCTCGCGACCTTGATCGCCGACGAGCTCGACGCGGACTGGAGCAAGGTGCGCGTGATCGGTGCGCCGGCCGACACGAAGCTGTACATGAATCTGCTGATGGGCATGCAAGGCACCGGCGGCAGCAACGCGATCGCCAACTCGTTCGAGCAGATGCGCCAGGCCGGCGCCGCGGCGAGGGCGATGCTGGTCGGCGCGGCGGCCGCGCAGTGGAAGGTGCCCGCGGGCGAGATCGTGGTCGCGAACGGCGTGGTCTCGCATCCGGCCAGCAAGCGCAGGGCGCACTTCGGTCAGCTCGCCGCGGCGGCCGCGACGCAGCCGGTTCCGGCCAGCGTGACGCTGAAGTCGGCCAAGGACTTCAAGCTGATCGGCAAGGTCGCGACGCGCCGCGTCGACGGTATCGCGAAGACCAACGGCACGGCGATCTTCACGCAGGACATCAAGCGCCCCGGCATGCTGGTCGCGGTGCCGGCGCACCCGACCCGCTTCGGCGCGACCGTGAAGAGCTTCGACGCGAGCAAGGCCAAGGCGGTGCCCGGCGTCGTCGGCGTCGTGCAGTTCGCCGGCACCGCGCACAGCTTCGCCGGCGTCGCGGTGCTCGCGACCAACACCTGGGCTGCGAAGCAGGGCCGCGATGCGCTCGCGGTCGAGTGGGACGAGAGCAAGGCCTACGCGCGCGGCTCCGACGAAATCCTCGCGCAATACCGCGAGGCGGCGAAGCAGCCCGGCATCGTCGCCGGCAAGCGCGGCGACATCGCCGCGGCGCTCGCGCAGCCGGCCAACCTGATCGAGGCCGACTACGAGGTTCCGTATCTTGCGCATGCGGCGATGGAGCCGCTGAACTGCCTGGTCGAGCTGAGCGACGACGGCTGCGCGATCTGGAACGGCGAGCAGTTCCAGACCGCCGACCAGGCCGCGGTCGCGAAGCTGCTGGGCCTCGCGCCCGAGAAGATCACGATCACGCAGCTCTATGCCGGCGGCAGCTTCGGCCGGCGCGCGAACCCGCAAGCCGACTACGTGCTCGAGGCCGTCGCGATCGCGAAGGCCGCGCGCGAGGCCGGCACCAAAGCGCCGATCAAGATGGTCTGGACCCGTGAGGACGACACGCGCGGTGGTTGGTACCGGCCGTTGAACCTGCACCGCGCGCGCGTAGCGCTGGACGCGCAGGGCAGGATCGCGGCGTGGCATGTGCGGCTGGTCGGCCAGTCGGTGCTGGGTGAATCGCCGTTCGCGGCGTTCCTGAAGGACGGCATCGACTTCACGTCGACCGAAGGCCAGGCCGACCTGCCGTACGACGTGCCGAACTTCCAGGTCGAGACCACGACGCCGAAAGACGTGGGCGTGCCGATCCAGTGGTTCCGCTCGGTGGGCCACACGCACACCGCGTTCTCGGCCGAAGGGCTGATCGACGAGGCCGCGGCGCTGGCCAAGCAGGACCCGGTCGCCTACCGCGTGGCGATGCTGGCGAAGCACCCGCGCCACCTGGGCGTGCTGAAGCTCGCGGCCGAGAAGGCCGGCTGGGACAAGCCGCTCGCGCCGGCGAAGGCCGCCGGCGATAAGCGCGGCCGCGGCGTCGCGGTGCACGAGTCGTTCAACACGTTCGTCGCACAGGTCGCCGAGATCACGGTCAAGGCCGACGGCAGCTTCAAGGTCGACCGCGTGGTCTGCGCGGTCGACTGCGGCGTGGCCGTGAACCCCGACGTGATCAAGGCGCAGATGGAAGGCGGCATCGGCTTCGGCCTCGCCGCGGCGCTGCACGGCGCGATCACGTTGAAGGATGGGCGCGTCGAGCAGGGCAATTTCAACGACTATCCGGTGCTGCGCATCAACGAGATGCCGAAGGTTGAGGTCCATATCGTCGCGTCGAGCGAGAAGCCGACCGGCGTCGGCGAGCCCGGCGTGCCGCCGATCGCGCCGGCGCTCGCGAATGCGATCTACCATGCGACCGGCAAGCGCATCCGACGCCTGCCGTTTGGCGACAAGATCGAAGGAATGGCTTGATGGGTGACGTGATCGAACTCGCCGGCGACAACCACCACAACGGCTGCGATCCGGCCATCGCGGCGCTGCGGCGCGAACTGGCCGCGACGATCGCGCGCTGCGCACCGAATGACGGGCCGCACGAGACCGCGATCGGCGGGCTCACCTTGTACCGCGCGTCGGCGCCGACCGAGCCGTCGCGCGGCATGTACAAGCCGGCGCTGGTCGTGGTCGCGCAGGGCGCGAAACGGGCACTGCTCGGCGACGAGGCGTTCTACTACGACGAGGCGCATTGCCTGCTGACGTCGGTGGACCTGCCGTGCGTCGGCCAGGTGGTGCGCGCGAGCCCGGAGCATCCGTACCTGTGCTTCACGCTCGCGCTCGATCCGCATCGCGTTGCCGAGCTGATCGCCGACAACGGCGTGCCCGACATCGCGCCGCCCGCCGCGCCGCCGCGCGGCATGGCGACCAACCTGGTCAGCGAGCCGCTGCTCGATGCGGTGCTGCGCCTGACGCGGCTGCTCGAGGTGCCGCACGACATCGCGGTGCTCGCACCGCTGATCGAACGCGAGATCCTGTATCGGCTGCTGACCGGCGAGCAGGGCGCGCGGCTGCGCCGCATTGCCGCGAACGTCGGCCCGGCGCGGCAGATCGCGCGTGCGATCGAGTGGCTCAAGCAGCACTTCGCCGAGAGCCTGCGCATCGAGGAGCTCGCGAGCACGCTGCACATGAGCGCGTCCTCGCTGCACCATCACTTCAAGGCCGTGACCGCGATGAGCCCGCTGCAGTATCAGAAGCAACTGCGTCTGCACGAGGCACGCCGCCTGATGCTGGCCGAGCTGCTCGACGCCGCGAGCGCCGCGCGCCGCGTCGGCTACGAAAGCGCCTCGCAGTTCAGCCGCGAGTACAGCCGCTACTACGGCGCGCCGCCGCTGCGCGACGTGGCGCAGTTGCGCGGGCAGCTGGAGGCGGTGGGAACGGCGTAAGCCGCGCAGGGCCGAGGTTTGCACGCGACGTGACCGAGGCGCGACCCGCGATCCCTCCGTTCGCCCTGAGGTATCGAAGGGCCTTGCCTCGCCGGAAGTCAGAAGTACCGATCTATCCCCGCTTCGGCCACGCCGGCCGCGCCAGCTTCGGCCGCGGCTCGAAGCTCGGGCGCGGCTCCTTGCTGCGCTCGTCGATCTGCTTCAGCACCGTCGCCAGGGCCGTCTCGAGCTGGCGGTCGTGGCCGGCGGCGTGGTCGTGCGGCGCGTTGTCGACCTCGACCTGCGGGTCGGTGCCGTGGTTCTCGACGCCCCAGCCGACGTCGCGGAACCAGAACGAGAACTCGGGCTGCGTCGTCGTCGTGCCGTCGACCAGCAGGTGGCGCGGCCAGATGCCGATCACGCCGCCCCAGGTGCGCGTGCCGACCAGCGTGCCCAGCCCCATCAGCTTGAAGCTGTGCGAGAAGATGTCGCCGTCCGAGCCGGCGTGCTCGTTGGTCAGCGCGACCACCGGCCCGGCGACCGACTCGGCCGGGTACGGCGTCGGCTGCCCCCAGCGCTGGAAGTCGTAGCCGATGCGCTTGCGCGCGACCTTCTCGAGCAGCAGCTGCGAGACATGGCCGCCGCGGTTGTAGCGCACGTCGACGATCAGCCCGTCGCGGTCGCACTCGGCGATGAAGTAGCGGTGGAACTCGGCGTACCCGGCGGCCATCATGTCGGGCAGGTGGAAGTAGCCGACGCGCCCGCCGGACTGCTCGTGCACCCAGGCGCGGTTGCGTTCGACCCACTCGCGATAGCGCGCCGGTACCTCGTCGGCGAGCGTGCGCACCAGCACCTGGCGTGTGGTGGCGGCGGCCTTTGCGGCACCGGGGCTCGCCAGCGTCAGCTCGACCTTCGTGTTGGCCTGGTGCACCAGCAGCGCCTGCGGCGGCCGCTCGCGCGAGACGCGCTGGCCGTTGACCGCGACGATGCATTCGCCCACCCGGGCTTCGGCGCCGACCGCGTTCAGCGGCGAATCGGCCGCGCCGTCCCAGGTGTCGCCGCGCACGATGCGGGTGATCTCGTAGCCACGGGCCGCGTCGTTCCAGCGCCAGTCGGCCGCGAGGTAACCGAGCGCCACCTGCGGCGGCTTGCGGTGGTCGCCGCCCATCTCGTAGGCATGCGAGGTGCCGAGCTCGCCCTGCATCTCCCAGATCAGGTCGGAGAGCTCGGCGCGCGTCGAAACCCGCTCGACCAGCGGCGCATAACGCACCCAGGCCTCGTTCCAGTCGATGCCGGACATGTCGGCGGTCCAGAACTGGTCGCGCTGCAGCCGCCACACTTCGCGCAGCATCTGCCGCCACTCGGCGCGCGGCTCGACTGACAGCCGGATCCGCTCGACGTCGATCCAGCCGCTCTTGCGCGATGGCGCGCCGTTGCCGGAGTCCTTGTCCGCATCGGGCTTGCGGTTCACGCTGATCGCGCGCAGCTTCTTGCCTTCGCGCAGCACCAGCGTGACGCCGTCGGCGGCCAGCTCGAACGCATCGGCCTTTTCGGCCAGCGGCTCCGCCTTCGCGCTCGCGAAGTCGAACACCTCGAGCTTGCCCGGTCCGTCGGTGTGGCCGCCCCGGCCATGCGCGCCGACGATGGGCTGGATGCTCCAGACGACCTTGCCGCCCGCCGCGCCGATCAGCCGGCCGAAGCGGTTCTCGGCGACCGGGAACGGCGCGACCCGTTGCGCGATGCCGTCGAGGTCGACCTGCAGCGCCGCGGCATCGCCGGCCTTTGCGTCCTTCTTGCCTTCGTCCTTCGCCTCGTCGCCCAGCCCTTTCGGCGCCGGCTCGAACGGCGGCGTGCCGCCGGCGCGCAGCGCGATCAGGTACGGCCGCGCGGCGCGCGGGAAGCTGAGCTCGAAGTGCACGCTGTCGTAGACCGGGTCGAAGGTGCGCAGCGACAGGAAGTACAGGTACTGGCCGCTCGGGTCGAAGCTCGGGCTGTAGTCGCGGAACTCGGGCTGCGTGACCAGCGTGCTGGTGCCGCTGCCGACGCGGTGCAGCTTGATCGCGAC
Organism: Burkholderiaceae bacterium; assembly: GCA_036568605.1. Lineage (GTDB taxonomy): Bacteria > Pseudomonadota > Gammaproteobacteria > Burkholderiales > Burkholderiaceae_C > DATCSE01. The sequence continues at coordinate 5,590 of DATCSE010000470.1, forward strand.
ATGGCGGATGCTGGTCGCGATGCCGTAGGCCAGCCA
>DATCSE010000471.1:0-3707 GCA_036568605.1 Burkholderiaceae bacterium
GCGCCGCATGCTGCGGCCGCTGCACGAGGTGTCGGCCGCGGCGGCGCGCATCGGACCGCGCAGCATCGGCACCCGCCTCGAGACCCACGGGCTGCCGCTCGAGCTGGTGCCGACGGTCGATGCGTTCAACCAGGCGCTGGACCGGCTGGAGCGCGGCTACCGCGTGCAGCAGGACTTTCTCGCCTCCGCCGCGCACGAGCTGAAGACGCCGCTCGCGCTGATCCGGGCGCAGGTCGAGCTCGACGGGAACGCCGACCGCGAGGCGCTGTTGCGCGACATCGACCTGATGGCGCGCCAGGTGCAACAACTGTTGCAGCTGGCCGAGGTCAGCGAGCCCGGCAACTACGTGTTCGAGCCGGTCGATGTGGAGGGCGTCGCCGGCGAGGTGGCGAGCTACCTCGGTCGGCTCGCCGAACGGCGCGCGGTGCGGCTCGAGCTCGAGCTGGCCGGCACGCCGGCCGGCATACGCGCGCTGCAGGCCGACCGCAGCGCGCTGTTCATCCTGCTGAAGAACCTGGTCGAGAACGCGCTGCAGCACACGCCGGCCGGTGCCGCGGTGCGGGTCCGGGCCGATGCCGACGGCGTCAGCGTGCACGACGAAGGCGGCGGCATCGCCGAGGAGCATTTCGGCAAGCTGTTCACGCGCTTCTGGCGCGGGCCGCAGCGGCGCGACGAGGGCGCGGGGCTGGGGCTGGCGATCTGCCAGGAGATCGCCGCGGCACATGGCTGGCGGCTCGTGGCGCGCAACAACGCCGAGCGCGGCGGGGCGGAATTCAGGCTGTGGTTTGGAGAGTTGGGCGTGGCGTGACCGGTGTTGCTTCCGGCCAGCGGGCTATCGGTCGACGCTGTTGCGCACGTACGGCTCGACCCGCATCGCCTCCATGCGGTAGCTGCTCGCACCCATGTAGGTCTCGCTGCGCAGCGTGCGCAACGTGCCGCTGACCCAGACCGTGTCCATCGGCCGGTAGCCCTTGCTCGGCTGCTTCGGGCGGACCTCGATGATCTGGTTCGACGGCGGCGGCGGCGTATGGATGCACGCGCCGAAGTACGGCACGAGCAGGAACTGGACGAGTCCCTCCTTGGTTTCGTCCAGCGGCACCAGGTAGCCGGCGATGCGCACGTCCTGGCCGTCCAGGTCGACGTTGGTCGGGGCGTTGTCCCAGGTCTCGCGCATGCGCTGCAGCAGCGCGACCGCCTTCGGGTCGGCATCGGAGAGCTGACCGAGGTTCATCTCGCGGAACTGCTTCAGCGGGTCCCAGTCCTTGGGCGTCAGGTCGTCCCAGCTGACCTCGCGGTAGCGGTTCGGTGTCGGAGTGGTCGCGGCAGGCGGCGCGGGCGTGGCAGCGCCCGTGGCTGCCCCCGAGGCCGGCGCTGCGACGGCGGCCTTCGCACGTTGCACGCCGGGCGCCGCGACCTGGCCCAGCACCAAGCCCGCAGCGGTCGCGCAGGCGAGCATCAGGATCAATGCAACGCGCTTCATCGTCGTGTCCTCATACCTTCGGCGAGAGCCCGTCGGCGAGCGACAGGCGATACGCGCGCAACCCCGGCACCAGGCTCGCGAGCACGCCGGCCGCGAGCACGGCGAGGAGCAGCGCCCATTCTGAACGGCTCGGCAGTGCGAACTGCAGCACGATGCCGAAGCGCGTCTGCACCCACGGCCCCGCGAACGCGATCAGCAGCACGCTCGCGACGCTGCCGACCGCCACGCCCAGCAGCGTGATCAGCAGCCCTTCGCCAGCGAGCAGCCACAGCACATGGCGCGGCCCGGCGCCGACCGCGCGCAGCACCGCGAGCTCGCGGCGCCGTTCGTTGAGCCCGGCGAGCACGACCGCGACCAGCCCGGCGAGGCTGACGATCGCGACCAGCGCCGACATGCTCAGCAGCGCCTTCTCGCCGATGCCGACCACCTGCCAAAGCTCGTCGAGCGCGACGCCGGGCAGCACCGCCATCAACGGCTCGTCGGCATAGTTCGCGACGAAACGCTGCACCGCGAACACCGCGACCCGGCCCTTCAGGCCGATCAGCGCCGCGGTCACGTTCTTCGGCGTGAGGTCGAACTTGCGTGCCTGCTCGGCCGGGATCGCGACGCCGGGCATGGGTGCGCCGCCGGCCCAGTCGAGGTGGATCGCCTCGATCGCGGCGAGGCTGACATGCACCGTGCGGTCCACCGGCGTGCCGGTGCGCGCCAGCACGCCCACCACCGTGAACGGCTTGTCCGCATGCTCGGCGCCCGGGAGCCCGCCCGCACCGTGGCTCAGCACGAAGCGCTCGCCGAGCCGGTAGCCGAGCGCTTCGGCGACCTCGGCGCCGATCACCGCGTCGTACAGCCCGTCCAGGTCACCGCTGAACGCGCGGCCTTGCACGAGCCGCAGCGGCTGGTGGTCGGCGTACTGGAAGTGCTTGAAGTAGTCCGGCGTCGTGCCCAGCACCGCGAAGCCGCGGTGCGAATCGCCCAGCGAGATCGGCACGATCCAGTCGACCGCGCGGTGCTTCGCGATCGCCTCGACGCTGGCCATCTTGATGTTGTGGGTCGCGCCGCCGACGTGGAACACCGCGTACAGCATCAGCTGCACCGAGCCGGTCCGCGCGCCGACGATCAGGTCGGTGCCGCTGACCGACTGCGCGAAGCTCTCGCGCACATCGGCGCGCATGCGCTCGAGGCTGAGCAGCAGCAGCGTCGCGAGCGCGATGGAGAACACGACCAGCGCAAGCGTGCCGCGGCGCGCCCAGGCGCTGCGTGCGGCGAGGCCCAGCAGTGCTTTCACGGCCGGCCCTCACCCCCACCCTCTCCCGCAAGCGGGAGAGGGGGACGATCGGCGTGTGCTCCTCCCTCTTCCGCTAGCGGGGCAGAGGGACGAGTGGCATGGGTCGCTCCCTCTCCCGCTTGCGGGAGAGGGGCGGGGTGAGGGTCCGCGCGGTTGATCTCGGGCAGCGACACCCGCCGGTCGAAGCGTGCCGCGAGCCGCTCGTCATGGCTGACGAACACCAGCGTGCTGCCGGCCGCGCGGCATTCGGCCAGCAGCAGGTCCATGAAGCCGTCGCGCAGCGCGGCGTCCAGCGCCGAGGTCGGTTCGTCGGCGATCACGAGCTCGGGCCGGCCGATCAGCGCGCGCGCCGCGGCGACGCGCTGCTGCTGGCCGACCGACAGCATCGCCGCGGGGCGATGCCACAGCGCCGCGGCCAAGCCGAAGCGTTGCAGCAGCGACTGTGCCGCCGCGTGTACGGAGCCGGCGTGCCGCGCCGCCTGCTCGCCGCGGCGCGCCGAGAAGCGCACGGTCAGCAGCACGTTGTCGAGCACGCTCAGGTACGGCAACAGGTTGAACTGCTGGAAGATGTAGCCCACATGCTCGGCCCGCCGCGCATCGCGCCGCGCGGCCGACAGTGCGCCCCAGTCGACGCCGAGCACGCGCACGTGGCCGCTGCTGGGCATCAGCACGCCGGCCAGCAGCCCGAGCAGCGTGCTCTTGCCGGAGCCGCTGGGGCCGTGCAGGAACAGCGTCTCGCCGCGGGGGACCGTCAGCGCCGCGATGCGCAGCGTGTCGTGTGCGGCGCCGCGCCAGGCGAATCGGAGCGCTTCGAGCTCGAGCATCGTGAGGGAAGAGCGCGTCAGCGCGGCAGCGCGATGCGCTGCGCCGGGCGCGTCAGCGTCGCCATCCGCTGCCCGCGGTTCGAGGCGACCTGCACCGCGATGCGCTGGATCCCGGTGT
>DATCSE010000472.1:0-7403 GCA_036568605.1 Burkholderiaceae bacterium
CTACCCGATCCTGAGCTTTCGCGAGGTGCCGGTCGTCGAGGTGATGCTGATGCCGAGGCCCGGCGAGGCGCCGCTGGGGGCGGGAGAGTCGGCGTCGGTGCCGGGGACGGCGGCGATCGCGAACGCGATCTTCGATGCGACTGGGGTGCGGTTTCGCGAGCCGCCGTTCACGCCGGAGGTGGTGCGGGCGGCGTTGCATGCGGGGGAGGGTGTTGGGGCAGCGGAGCGGCTCGCTGGCCCTCACCCCAACCCTCTCCCGGAGGGAGAGGGGGCGAAACCCCCTCTCCTCCAAGGAGCTCAGCTCCCTCTCCCTCTCCCTCTGGGAGAGGGCCGGGGTGAGGGCCAACGCGAACCACTTTCTTCCCCATCACCCTCACGTCGCCCGCTCGTTGCCAAGGCCGCCGCATTCGCCTCCGGCCTCGTCACCGCAACCCTCGCGCTGCTCGGCTGGCGCCCGGCCATCGCGCCGTTACCCGACGCCGCCGCCAGTGCCGCGTCGCTCTACACCGCCGACACCATCGAGCGCGGTCGCCAGCTCGCCGCCGCAGGCGACTGCGTCGTCTGCCACACCGCACCCGGCGGCGCACCGAACGCCGGCGGCCGCGCGCTGCCGACGCCGTTCGGCACGGTCTACTCGACCAACCTCACGCCCGATCCGCGGACCGGCATCGGCACCTGGTCGCTGGCCGCGTTCCAGCGCGCGATGCGCGAAGGCCTCTCGCGCGACGGCCGGCACCTGTACCCTGCGTTCCCGTACACCGCGTTCACGCACGCGAGCGACGACGATCTCACCGCGCTGTACGCGTACCTGATGACGCAGCCCGCGGTCGCCGCCGTCCCGTCCGAGACCAAACTCGCGTTCCCGTTCAGCATGCGTCCGCTGATGGCGCTGTGGAACGCGCTGTACCTGACGCCCGGGCCGCTGCAGGCCGAGCCGGCGCAGTCGGTGCAGTGGAACCGCGGTGCCTACCTCGTCAACGGGCTGGGCCATTGCGGCGCCTGCCACACGCCGCGCAACGCGTTCGGGGCCGAGCGCGACGGCGCCGCTGCGTTCGCCGGTGCGATCGTCGAAGGCTGGGAAGCGCCGGCGCTGACGTCACTCTCGAACGGCCCGCTCGCGTGGACCGAGATCGAGCTCTACCGCTACCTGCGCCACGGCCATTCGGCGCAGCACGGCAGCGCGAACGGGCCGATGGCGCCGGTGGTGCAGCAGCTTGCGCAACTGCCCGAGGCCGACGTGCGCGCGATCGCGCACTACCTCGCGTCGCTCAACCCGCCGGCCGACGACGCGGCGAACGCGGCGCGGGCGGCCGCGCTGATCGCGCAGGCCGAGCGGCATGGCGCGACCCGGCTCGGCGCCGCGCAGCGCCAGTTCACCAGCGCCTGCGGCGCCTGCCATCACGCCGGCGACGGCCCCGCGGTGTTCGGCCAGAACCTGCCGCTCGCGCTCAGCAGCAAGGTCCACAGCGCGCAGCCCGACAACCTGCTGCGCCTGATCCTCGACGGCGTACGCGAGCCGGCCAGCGCCGAGCTCGGTTTCATGCCGGCGTTCCGCGACGCGTTCGACGATGCGCAGGTCGCGCAGCTCGCCGCGTATCTGCGCGAGCGCTTCGCACCCGACAAGCCGGCGTGGCGCGATTTGGAGGCGGCGAGCGCGCGGATCCGCGCGCATGCCGATCTACGGTGACGGCGCCTCGGCCGGCGGTGCCGGCGGCCAGAAGCAGCACGCGGTCCATGCGAGGCTGATCAGCTCGCCGAGCACGAGCTTGCTGCCGGCGCTCGAGGCCCACCAGCGCTGCTCGTCGAACTCGCTGGAGCGTGCGGCGATCACGCCGAGGTCGACGTTCGACCCGAATGCTGCGCGAAACATCATGCGCGAACGCCGCGCATGCACGCCGACCGTGAACAGGTCGATGGCGTCGAGACGCGTGCGCGTGCGCGCCGCCCAGTCGCGGACCGCAACGGCGCTCTGGTACGTCCGCTCCTGCTTCGACGACGGCGCGGGCACTGCGGTGATGGTCGCGTCGGCCAGCCCGTGCGCCGCGAGATATCGCGCGCCGCGCTCGGCATACGTCTGCCACGGCACCGGCACCCCCACCCACAACTCGATCGGCCCGCCGCTCGTGACGATGCGTTCGTAGCGGCCGCGCCGGAATGCCGCGACCGCCTGGTCGAGCTCGGCGTCAGCGAGCCAGCCCTCGACGATCAGGACGCGTGCGCCGCCGCCGTCGGCGCCGCGCGCCGGCTCGGTCGTCGCGAGGTACGACGGCGCGAACGCGATCACCCCGACGCCTGCCGCAAGCAGCACGGCGGCGAGCAGCAGCCAGCCCCAGCGAGTGGGCAGCCAGACGTGGCGACGGCGGAACAGCACGGCAAATGATCGCACGCCCCAGGCGCCGGCGCGGCGCCGAATAGAATCGTCGTCCATGCCTCGTGCTTCCTTCTACGCGCGGGCGGAGCAAGGAGAAGCGCCATGTCGATGGCTGATCGCGACGGAAAGATCTGGTTGGACGGCGAGCTCGTGGAGTGGCGCGACGCGCGCATCCATGTGCTGACCCACACGCTGCACTACGGCTGCGGCGCGTTCGAGGGCGTACGCGCCTACAACACCGTCGACGGCACCGCGATCTTCCGGCTGCGCGAGCACACCGAGCGGCTGTTCAACAGCGCGAAGATCCTGCGCATGAAGATCCCGTTCTCGTTCGACCAGGTGGTCGAGGCGCAGAAGGAGGTCGTGCGTGCGAACAAGCTCGAGAGCTGCTACCTGCGCCCGTTGACCTGGATAGGCTCCGAGAAGCTGGGCGTCAGCCCCAAGGGCAACAAGATCCACCTGATGGTCGCGGCCTGGGCCTGGGGCGCGTACCTGGGCGAGGAAGGGCTGAAGCGCGGTATCCGCGTCAAGACCTCGAGCTACACGCGGCATCACGTCAACATCACGATGACGCAGGCCAAGGCGGTCAGCAACTACAGCAACTCCATCCTCGCGAACATGGAGGCCACCGACGACGGCTACGACGAGGCGCTGCTGCTGGACGCGTCGGGCTTCGTCAGCGAAGGCGCTGGCGAGAACCTGTTCATCATCAAGAACGGCGTGGTCTACACGCCGGACCTCTCGGCCGGCGCGCTGAACGGCATCACGCGCAACACGGTGTTCGCGATCTGCTCGGACCTCGGGCTCAAGCTCGTCGAGAAGCGCATCACGCGCGACGAGGTCTACATCGCCGACGAGGCGTTCTTCACCGGCACCGCGGCCGAGGTCACGCCGATCCGCGAGCTCGACCGCATCGAACTCGGCTCGGGCTCGCGCGGCCCGATCACCGAGAAGATCCAGGCGGCGTTCTTCGACATCGTCAACGGCCGCAATGCCAAGTACGCCGAATGGCTCAGCAAGGTGTGATGCCCATGGCAGCCGATCTGTCGCTCAACCACAAGCCGGTGGCCTCGGTCGAGGTCACCGCGAAGGACCTGCAAGGTCCCGGCGTCGTGTTCTGCCCGAACCCGAAGATGACGCTGTGGAGCAACCACCCGCGCGTGTTCATCGACGTCGCGACGACCGGCGAAGGCAAGTGCCCGTACTGCGGCACCGAGTACAGGCTCAAGGCCGGCGAGAAAGTTCACGCGCATTGAGAGCACCGGGTGCGCGTGGCCCCTCACCCCAGCCCTCTCCCCAGAGGGGAGAGGGAGCATTCCCGTATTGCTGCACTTGACCCCCTCTCCCTCTGGGAGAGGGCGGGGGTGAGGGCCAACGAGGAATGACGATGCCCGAGCAAGCCTCGCCCCGCTCGCTGATCATCGCCCCGCAATGGATCGGCGACGCGGTGATGTCCGAGCCGCTACTCGCGCGGCTCGCGGCGCGCGGCGAGCATCTCGCGGTCGCCGCGCTGCCGTGGGTCGCGCCGGTGTACCGGGCCATGCCGCAGGTCGCCGAGGTCATCGACCTGCCGTTCGCGCATGGCCGCCTCGACTGGGCCGAGCGCCGGCGCGTGGCCGATGCGCTGCACGGCCGATTCGATGCCGCGTACGTGCTGCCGAACTCGCTGAAATCGGCGCTGCTGCCGTGGCTCGCGAGGATTCCGACGCGCATCGGCTATCACGGCGAGAGCCGCTACATCTTCCTGAACCGGCGCCTGCCGAACCCGAAACAGGCGCGGCCGCCGATGGTCGCGTTCTACAGCGCACTGGCCGGCGAGCCGGTGCCCGCGGGCGAGCGCCCGCAACTGCGATTCGAGCCCGCGGTCATCGATGCCGCGGCGCACGCGGCCGGCGTGCAACGCGGCGGCTACTGGGTCTTCGCGCCGGGCGCCGAATACGGCCCGGCGAAGTGCTGGCCGCCGGAGCACTACGCGGAGCTGGCCCGATCGCTGGCCGCCACGCATCCCGGCGTGCCGGTGCTGCTGCTGGGCTCGGGCAAGGAGCTCGAGCTGGCCGAGCGGATCGCGCGGCACGCGTCCGGCGCCTGCCGCGTGCTGGCCGGCAAGACCGCGCTGATCGACGCGATGGCGCTGATCGCCGGCAGCCGCGGTGTCGTCAGCAACGACTCGGGGCTGATGCACGTGGCCGCCGCGTTCGGCGTGCCGCAGGTCGCGGTGTTCGGCTCGACCAGCCCCGAGCACACGCCGCCGCTGAACCCCAAGGCGCGGGTGATCTGGCTGAAGGACGAACTGCAGCTCGATTGCGCGCCGTGCTTCGATCGCGTCTGCCGCTTCGGGCACACACGCTGCCTGACGGGCGTCAGCGCGCAGCGGGTCGAGGCGGCGCTGAACGAGACGGCGGCGTAACGCATCCCGTACGCCCTGAGGCATCCCGTTCGCCCTGAGCTCGTCGAAGGGCTGATTGAGGAGCACTCGGGCCTTCGACGAGCTCAGGCCGAACGGCGAATGGGGGGCGAGGTGAACGGGGTGAGGGGCCGTCAACGCTCCGCCGCCGGCGGCAGTTTGCCGACGTACAGCACCGGCCCGGTCGGCGCGCCCGTCGGCGAGCCGCCGCTGGGCTCCAGGCTGAGCGCCAGCGCGTCCACGTCATCGAGCACGCGACCGCGCTGCACAACGGTCGCGCCGTCCGGCTTGACCAGGCCCAGCGAGCGCGGCCCCTCGGCCTTTTGCCCCGGCCGCGGCTTCGGCAACGCCCACAGCTCCAGCGCGCGGTTCGGCTCCAGGCGCACGTTCGCGATCGGCTTGGTGACCATCGCCCGCCCATCCGGGCTGACGCTGGCGACGAACGACGCGGGCGCGATCGCGCCGCCGCCGGTATCGGGCAGTGGCGTGGCCGGGCCGAGCACGATGACCAACGGCGGTTGCGCCGGTCCGGGCGCCGCGAGCGCGACAGCCAGCACAACGGCCGCGACCGAGGCCACGCCGGCGAACCCGCGCCAGAACGCGAGCCGGCGCCACGCGGCAGACGATTCGCTGGTGGCTGCCGCGGCCGCGGCCGACGCGCCGCCGATGCGCTGCTCGATCCGCTGCCAGACCGCGGGCGACGGCTGTTGCGGCAAGACCGGCGCGGTCAGCGGCATCAGCCGGTCCTGCCAGGCGCGCACCGCGGCGCGCAGGTTCGCATGGGCCGGCAGCAGCGCCTCGAAGCGGCGCCGTGCCGGCCCGCGCATCAGGCCGGCGACATACTCGGCGGCAAGCCGGTCGGCGAGCTCGGGGCGGCTGTAGTCCATCGCCGGACCTCAGCCTTTCTCCGCTGCGGCGGCGTCGCGCTGCACGGCCGCGTCCAGGCACGCCTTCAGCGCCAGCAGCGCGCGCCGCACCCACGACTTGACCGTGCCCAGGGGCTGGCGCATCGCGTCGGCCACTTCGGCATGGCTCAGCCCGTCGAAGAACGCGAGCGCGACGCTTTGCCGCTGCGCGGCGCTCAGGCCTTCCATGCAGCCATGCAGGGCGCGCGCGTCGGCGGCCCGGCTCAGCAGGTCCAGCGGGCCGGGCGCCTCGTCGGCCACGGTGTCGTACACGTCGGTTTCCTCGTCTCTGTCGTCGGTCGTTGCGGTGCTGATGTTCGAGCGCAGCTGCGGCTGGGATTGCGCGCGGCGCAGGCTGTCGATTGCACGGTTGCGCGCGATGCTGGTCAGCCAGGTCAGCGGCTGGCTCTGCGCGGCGTCGAAGCTCTGTGCCGCGCGCCAGACGTTGACGTACACCTCCTGCAGCACGTCCTCGGCCTGCGCCCGGTCCCGATGGATACGCATCACCACGCCGAGCAGATGCGCGCTGGTACGCTCGTAGAGCGTGGCAAATGCCGCACGATCGCCGAGGCCGGTGCGCGCCAGCAACCGGCCCAGCTCGCGGCTGCGCTCGCTCCAATCCGTGCTGCTGTTCATCGGCTGGCCATCGTCCCGGTGGTCGCTTCGTACAATGCAACGCGAGCGAAGCCTACCCCATGTCGAGCCTGAACCAATTCGTTCTGACCCTGTCCTGCGCCGACGCCAAAGGCGTCGTCTACGCGGTCTCCGGCCTGCTCTACGAGGCCGGCTGCAACATCATCGATTCGCAGCAGTTCGGCGACGTGCTCGCCGAGGACGCGACCGGGCTGTTCTTCATGCGCGTGCACTTCGAGGCGCCGCCAGCGCTGGCCGACGTGGCGGCGCTGCAGACGCTGTTCCAGCCGGTCCGCGAGCGCTTCGCGATGACGACGCAGGTGCATGCGCTGGCGCGCCGGCCGCGCCTCCTGATGCTGGTCAGCAAGCACGGGCATTGCCTGAACGATCAGCTGTTCCGTGCGGGTTCGGGCCAGCTCGCGGCGGACATCGTCGCGGTGGTCTCGAACCATCCCGACTTCGCGGAACTGAGCGCGAGCCACGGCGTGCCGTTCCATCACCTGCCGCTCGCGACCGGCGCCTCGGCCGCCGACAAGCGTGTGCAGGAGCGCCGCATCGAGGCGCTGATCGCCGAGCTCGAGGTCGACCTGGTCGTGCTCGCGCGCTACATGCAGATCCTGAGCCCCGAGTTCTGCAGCTTCCTCGCAGGCCGCGCGATCAACATCCACCACAGCTTCCTGCCGAGCTTCAAGGGCGCGAAGCCGTACTACCAGGCGCACGAGCGCGGCGTGAAGCTGATCGGCGCGACCGCACACTACGTGACCGCCGAGCTCGACGAAGGGCCCATCATCGAGCAGGACGTCGAGCGGGTCGATCACTCGCTGAGCCCGGAGGATTTCACCGCGGTCGGGCGGGACGTCGAGTGCGTCGTGCTCGCGCGCGCGGTACGCTGGCACGTCGAGCATCGTGTGCTGCTCAACGGTCGCAAGACCGTGGTCTTCCAGTGAACGCCTGAGAGTCGACGCATCATGGCCCGCACCCGCCCCGCCCCGCTGCTGGAATCGCCCGACGACATCGAGCAGCAGTTCTACGAGGCGCTGCAGCGCGGCGACATCGATAGGCTGATGGCGGTCTGGTCCGACGACGAGGA